>JBKQMP010000055.1:0-14230 GCA_052146665.1 Dissulfurispiraceae bacterium | reverse complement strand
GAAACCTTGTATAATGAGTCGTGTCCCTGCGGCAATGACTCTAAGTGGGAGTTGACAATCTGATTTTGACAGTTACTTTCAGTACTCTTTATGCTCATGAGCACTAGGTTTTTGAGTTGTTGTCGGTACTAGACAAACGAATGGTCTATAGTAGTGGAAAAAATGTATAACCTCGCTTTGTCCAAGGTCGTAAGATTTTCGCATGCCACCCCTGTCAACTTTTTGTCGGTATGAATAGTAGATTTACCGGAATACTGAGTTTTTTGGTTTTTTCTACTATAATAGTAAAAAACCTAAGAAACTAACTCTGAAAACAAGGATCATTTTATATAGAGGAGCTGACTTCGATGCCAGCGAATGAGATGGGAACGAGGAAATGCAAGACAGAATGGTCGCTATAACTTCATTCCTAACTCCAAAAGGCGTACATTAACCTGATCGCGTAGAAGTGTGGGGTGATTATATATGAAGAGGAAGAACATATATGTATATGTTGCAGTTCTGGCGTTGGGCATTATTGTTGGCGCTTTCATGAACTCCGCGGAGGCTGCTGATAGCGGCTATGAGATTGCGGGTGGAATCGGAATGAGTTTGAGTGATCTTGGGTCCACGGAAGGGATACTCCTTGCAGCATGGATAACGAGACTTTCCAACCTACTGGAACTGAGAATCGAGCCAAATGGGGAGTTCATCGAGGCCAAAGATGGGAAGTCTCTCTTGCTTTTAGGCGTGAGCCCGGTGGTTAGGTTTGGCACTCATGGGCAGAGCCTAAATCCCTTTTTGGATGTTGGCGTGGGAGTGAGCATGGGTTCAAGAACAACGCTTCTTAATAGGGATTTCGGAGGCAACTTTTTCTTCAGCCCGACGGCCGGTGCTGGCGTCAAGTTTGGCAGCTCAGCGGACGGAATAAGCCTTTTTGCTCGGTGGCTACATCACTCAAACGCTGGCCTTTTTCCGCCCAATGAGGGAATAGACTCCTTATATGTGCTTTTGGGCTACAGATTTTAGGTTGGACTGCGTGTGCGGGCCTTCAGGAACAACAGTAACGGTATGCCGGTGGAAACGACTTTGCCTTCAATGGCTTCGGATAGGAATATTTTCGGCATCTGGTGCAGGCGTTAGATAAAAACTAACATGATAAAAAAGTGATGACGCCATGTCTAAAAAGGAAGTTGGCTATATGAGAGAGGGTATCGCAAAACAGCTAATTTTTTCTTTTATCCGGAAGCGTCAATTAACAACAGATTTTCAAGGGGAGAGATTACCTCCGATATTCAGATCACCGCATGGTCGACGTGCTTCGGCAGAGGATTATGTTGAAACTCATGGCTTTCTGCTGGATGCTCCATGCCCAAAACCTGCAGTGGCTTTAGCAAGTCAATACTGAGCTATTCCTATATGATTCTTCTAGTGATTCCTTAGATGCCGACCGGGCAATTGTGGATGGTACAGCTGCCCTAAAAAAACTGACAGTCTCATCAGCCACGTAGTCTTTTTGGTTGTCAAGAGTGAGCATATGATAGGTATCTTTCAGAAGGACCTTGCGCACCGCAGATGAACCGATATTGTGCTCTATAAAATCCGCGTTCCTGATGCTGGCCAGGTCGTCGTCCAATGCATGGAGTATGAGCGTCGGTACAGTTACCTTCCGTATAGTTTTTTTAACGATTTTTATTAATTTAAACAGTTCGTGCATACTTTGCGATGGAAAGTGAGAGTAGGCCACGGAATTTTCCTTGAGCAATTTCTTTTTCTGCTCTCTCATACGCTCATTTTTTATGCCATATGGTTCACGCTCCTCGTAAGCGTAGGAGTAAAAGTACTTTATGGGCGGATGATATGAGAGTGGCAGGAGAAAACGGTACCATGGCAGACTCCAGCCATCATAAAAAAAAGTCGACGAAAGCAGGGCGAGCGAGGAAACTTCATGCTGCTCCTTGTATGCCAGATACAGCGCGAGAAGTGCGCCCATGCAAAGTCCGGCAACGGAAACTGTGTCATGTTCCTTTTTCAATTCCCGAAACTCCTCTTGGACAGTTGTGTACCAGTCAAGCCATGTAGTATTTATCAGGTTATTGACCGTAGTGCCGTGTCCGGCAAGGCAAGGGGCTTTTACCGTAAAGCCGTTCTTGTGCAATTTCTTGGCAAGAGGCTTCAGCTCGAAGGGACTTCCCGTCAGCCCGTGAATCAAGAGGACTGCGTGGTCGCCTCCCTTCATATCGATTTTGTGGTCCTTCATACCTTCCTCACGATAAGCACTGCATTGGTCCCTCCGAAAGCAAAAGAATTGGTCATGGCAGTGCGCACATTCAGCCCCGTTCTTCCGGTATTGGGAACATAATCAAGGTCGCATTCCGGATCAGGCATTTTCAGGTGCGCAGTAGGCGGTACGGCCTTGTTCCTGATAGAAAGGAGCGTTATCACAAGTTCAACTGCACCGGCAGCGCCCATTAAATGTCCGTGCATGGACTTTGTTGAGCTGACCGGAATGGAATAGACCATCTCGCCTAATGCCTTCTTAAGCGCGTGTGTTTCAATGATGTCGTTGGCGCTTGTTGCCGTTCCGTGGGCGTTGATATAGTCTATTGCATCTGTACCCAGTGACGCCTCCTCAAGCGCCTGCCGTATCGCGTGCACCTGCCCGTCAATCGAGGGGCCGGTAAGATGATAGGCATCGGCAGTTGACCCATAGCCTGCCACCTCGCCGTATATGGTTGCGCCACGTTTTTTGGCCCTCTCCATTTCCTCAAGCACGACCACAGCAGATCCCTCGCCTAGGACGAAACCGGTTCGGTCTATAGAGAATGGTTTGCACGACGCGGCAGGATCGCCGCTATCCTCAAGAGCCAGCACGCCCAGCGATTCCCATGCTTTAATGGAACTGTAAGTGACGAGGCTTTCGGTGCCTCCCGCCACAATAACATCTGCAAAGCCTGCCTTGATATGGCGATGGGCCTCCCCGATAGCAACCGCAGACGATGAGCAGGCCGTAGAAAAAGTAAGGCAGGAACCCCTGAGTCCATACTGGATGGATATGTGCGAGGCCGACGCGTTACACATTATTTTTGTTACAGAAAGGGGACTGATCCTGGATACCTCTTTCTTATATAATTGATAGCTGACTTCATCGATTGTGACTGCACCGCCCAGGCCGGTCCCAAAATAGACGCCTGAGCGCTCCCTCTCTTCATCACTGAGTACGATGCCGGAATCGCTCCACGCCTGTTGCGATGCCATGAGTGCCAGTTGGGTGGTTCGGTCGAAACCTCTGAGTTGCTTTACGGAAAAATGCTCTGATACATTAATGGAAACCTCCGCTGCAATAGTGGTGGAGAGCTTCTTTGCAAAATCGGCTGTCATTGTCCTGACCCCGGATTTTCCTTCCATAAGATTGCCGAATGCTTCATAAGCCGTATTGCCGACAGGGGAGACAATGCCTATTCCCGTGACCGCTACTTTTCTCAATTAAACACCCGTACTACTTGGATTCGCATGCTGCTCCCCGACGAGCCTATCAATCGCGTCGATCATATCCTGTATTGTGGTAATCTTTACTTCGCGGTCAGGGATCTTTATTTTGAATTCATCTTCAAGCACGAACATGAACTCGATCTTGTCCAAGGAATCAAGGCCGAGGCTGTCGAGCGTTGCCTCCGGCTTCAGCTCTTCTTCTTTTATTTCAAGGCTGTTAATAAAAAGTTTGATGATCCTTTCATAGGTACTCATGCATCCTCCGCGAAAATACAGGTAAAAAGTCACAAGGCTTAGGTAATAGGTTACAGGTCATAGTTAAAAAAACCAACGATAGTAGTGACTAATATCGATAACGGCGCCTATTTCTTAGTTATACCCGGCATCTTTTCAGGAGCGACTCAAAAAGACTCATGAAGAGGTCGAGTTCATCGTAGCTGATGGTTAATGCCGGAGCGAGGGTGAACACATTTTTAAAATAACCGCCTACGTTGAGTACCAATCCATATAGCCTGCCATTAACTTTGATATTCCCTTTCATTCCTTCCTGGAATATTTTGTCGGTGAGCGCCCTGTCCGGAGTGATGCCGTCCTTTTTGGTCATCTCGATTCTAATTGCCAGTCCAAGCCCGTCAACATCTCCGATCACCTTGTGTTTTTTCTGCAATACTTTAAGACGAGAAAGGAGATACTCTCCCTTCTCAGCAACGATTTTGCCGAAATTGTTTTTTCGCAGGTGCTCCATAACAGCGAGGCCCGCAGCAGTGCCGAGGGGGTTGCTGGAAAATGTCGAATGTGTGGAACCGGGCGGAAACATATGCGGATTGATCAATTCCTCCCGCGCCCAGAGTCCGGACAGAGTATTAAGACCATTGGTAAGCGACTTTGCGAAGGCTACCACATCAGGTTTTGCCCCAAAGTGCTCAAGAGACCACAGCTTTCCAGTCCGGTAAAATCCCATTTGGATTTCATCATCTATGAGCAATATATCGTATTTCTTAAGTATGGCAGCGAGTTTGCCGAAGTAATCAGGGGGTGGGATAATGTATCCTCCCGTACCCTGAACCGGCTCTATAAAAAAGGCGGCGTATTCTACATCATTATCTTTCTTATCAATGATGCCATAATATTCAGTCTCAAATAGTTTTTCGAACTGACGTATACATTCGTATCCGCATGTCGGGTGTTTCCTGCCGTAAAAACACCGGTAACAATAAGGAAAGGGAATGAACAATGCCCTGTTGCTGAAATGGCCGTATCGTTTCCGATACCTGAAGCTGCTTGTAATCTCTGTAGCAGCCAGCGTCCTTCCGTGGTAACCGCCCATAAAGGCGAACATGAGAGATTTGCCTTTTTTATTCGTGCGGACCAGCTTGATGCTGTCCTCTATTGCCTGCGCTCCTCCCACATTGAAATGTACCCTGCCTTTAGCGCCGAACCGCTTCTCTGTCTCTCTCGAGATGACAGAGGCAAGGAGTATCTTTTCCTTGTGAAGGTGTTGCGATGCGATCTGGGGGAGAGCAGCCATCTGTCGGCTATGCGCTTCCTCGATCTCTTTATTTTTGTAACCTAAATTAACTGCCGAGTACCACATCTGGACATCGAGATAGGGGGTCTCTTTCATATCAAAGAGCCAGGAACCTTCGCAACGTGAAAAAATTATGGGGTCTTTGAGATAATGCACAGTATCGCCATAGGAGCAGTAGCGCGACTCTAATGCCAGAAGCTCCTCTTCGCTTATGTGTCGCGATGCCATAATACCGATCCTGATATATTATTTGTTTGTTGTGCGGAAGCAGCAGATTGCCCGATGAGGAGCCGGACATTCTTTTCAACATGACTGAAACTGTCAAACGATGAGTGTGGAATAGTCTTTTCCCTGCAATGGCTGGTCAACTTTCCTTTGGAAAAGACGTATGCCGCTTTTTCGGCAAGGCAAAAATCGCTGCCGCCATCGCCGATATGTATGACCGGAAGTTTGCCCCCAGCTCTTTGCGCAGTTTTGCACTTGCACGTCGCGGAAGAACATTTTGCGCCGGGGTAAAGGAAAATGGATTTCAGCGCGCCTTTTTTATAGGTCAGCTCGTTTGCATAGACAGGTATACCCTTTATGCCGGCATCAGTGAGAAGCTGCTTTATGAAAATATTAAACCCGTCGCTGATAATGGCATGGGGAATGTCGAATTCCCTTAGAAACTTGATAAACGGAAAAAAACTATCATGTATAGAAAAATTCTTAGCATACGCCAGCAAGTCTTCCATGGGCGTCTCTATAAGTGACATCTGGGTTGCAAGGCACTCTCTTGATCCGATTATCCCCTCCTCCCATAATTGTTCTGCGTGTTCCCATTCGGGTTTTGCAAACTCTTTAATTATGGCATCGGTGATATCCGCATCTGTAACGGTGCCGTCAAAGTCAATGGATATAAAAAAATTACTTTTCACAATCGGCGTTAATTATAACAGAAATTTATAAGAGATGAAAAGAATGTAATTGACAATAGTTTAGGAATGAATGAAAGAGTCAGCAGCAAGTTAAGATTGGGAACAGTTACGATTGACGGGGTGCGATAGTATCACCAATTGGTTCGCACATCGAGAACTCAATACTCGTAGCTAAACAGACCTAAATCATTTTCTATACTGCTTTCTTTTATTGTCCCAAGGCATTTTATTATTAAATGGGCTTGTGATGGTTCCGTTAATAGGTCTCAACGGAAATTGCTGTCAACATGAAGAGGGGGATTGTCGGGAAACTTGCTAGACACCGGTCTGGCGCTGCTGGTGAAGCGTTGCTATTCGATGATTTTCTGGCTGGTACCTGTTATGTTAACGCTCATTAGTGGAACCAATCAAGGCCCGACAAATCCATCAGCTGCAGGTCATACGGGCGAGTAACCGAGTGAATAGACACCTGTGACGGGAAACCAATCGGATGCTCCCTTCGCGGGGCGCCCGATTCTCTTTTGCGATTCGTGGCCAGAAGGAGCAATTTTTTCTGGTATATGAAGGTTCTCTCGCTGATGACAGCGTTGGCTCCTGAGAGAATATGCTCGCCGAATATACAGAAAAGTCGATCAATCAAACTGTTTATAGCTGCACATAGACAATACGAAGAAGGCTATTCATTGATAATAATTTCTACAAAGATATCTTCCCTATAGCAGAAAACTGACAGTAAAAATTACAGAAAATAATCTCTACCTCGAGTCCCATATGCGGCGATGAAGATTATAAGTAGTGAGTGCGAACCAGCCCAGATTTTCAACCGCAATGTTGTTTACAATGACAGCCATTGACATAGTACTATTAGTGATACTACAATAGGATCATGCCAAACATTGCCGATAGGGTTTCGCAGATGAAGAATAATCCTGGCAATGTCAGGTTCGCTGACTTATGTACGGTTTGTGATCACTATTTTGGCGTTGGTAGGCAAAAAGGGAGCAGCCATAGAATATATAAAACTCCGTGGTCTGAAGATCCACGGATCAACATTCAAAATGCTAAAGGGAAAGCTAAGAGTTATCAGATTAAACAAGTGATTAAAGCCATTGAGATTTTGGAGGTGAATTATGGAATTGAGAAATGATCATTATACATATAGAGTGACCTGGTCGGCAGAGGACGACGAGTATGTCGGACTTTGTGCCGAATTTCCAAGCTTAAGTTGGTTAGCAGAGACGCCAGAAGCTGCCCTGAAAGGTATCCGCAAAGTCGTCGCCGAGGCGGTTAATGATATGAAACAGACAGGGGAGCCCATTCCAGAACCAATTGCAAATCGACATTACAGTGGAAAATTTGTGGTTCGCGTTACGCCCGAAACACACAGATTGCTTGTCATCCAATCTGCTGAAACGGGCGTAAGCTTGAATCGTCTTGTCGCCGCCAAATTAAGTCGATAAGCAGAGGCTAAATCTGGCTTCAACACTTTTTCCCGGTTTTGGGATATCGGACTACGCAGACCCAATAATTTCAAAATCGATCCAACAATGCAGGCAGTAACTAAGGCGATAACCGATAGAAACATTGTACGAGACGCTATATCGGCGGAGTAGATATTTGAAGTAGTCATTCTCGGCAACTCACTGTTCCTGACACTCCCGGTTAGTCGGTGCACACCGCAAGAAGCCCTCGCTAAAAAGCTCTGCCGCTTTTTAAAGTCTCGCAGATAAATGTTAGAACCAGCATTTCACACCAGAGAAATGGCATTATCTAAGGACCCATACCAAGAGGCAGTTAGCTCGCCGTGTCTGGACGTCGCCGACTTCGGGACGAACTCATCGGTTATTAAGGATTGGAAGAAATGCGTAGTCCTGTGAGCAAGACAATGACGGATATCCGTTCCACTAAAACAAGCACTTCATCCCGTACTCTGCACAAAAAAGATCGGTCAGTAGCGTCAAATAGATTTTTCGGCTCCTTCCTGGACACCGCAACAGTTTAGATTTGTAATAACAGTTTTATATTGGGCGTAACAAATATATTTTAGAATCATGAATGATTCACCCTTTCTCACAGAACCCCTCAAAAATTTCGAGTTCTCATAACTGAGCAGTACGCCCCGAATTATGCTGACCCTGATGACACTGGCGTTGTGATCCCGTTAGATCGGCCAGCAAACGGTCCCGTTTCCCCGCCGTGAAATACTGGTAGTAACATGCTATCTGCGAGATCCCAAAAAGCGACGGACCATTTGAGGCAGGGTTTTGTACCGGTTCCACCGACGTCATTTTGCCAGGATAATAATTATCGTGGAAACCTAATGTTGATGCGATGATCGACTCCTTGCGGACTTCATGCAGAAGTCAACTCTACCCGTGGAGGGCGCCCTAAGTCGAATTGGTCTCATTCGCTATTAAAAGACGACGGTAACATTTTCATCCAGAAAGTCGCATCACTGCTGAAGATCGGAGTGCATTTGTTACAGCCACTATGCGCTATTTATCAACGGGTGGAATGATGAACAATTTCCATGTCCAAGAAACGTACCTGAGAAGATCAACTTCTTCTTCGATTCTAAGCCTTGAGGTGAATTCAATGCTAAAGAGGGTCGCATGGACAACATCTTTAATCCCTGATATAATGGCAGATATGAGGAGTGGCAATGGCTTTGCATTGGATTCCTGAACATTTCTGCCCCGCAGTAAACAGAGCTTTTTGCGTGTTTGGAGCACATGAGAGAGATTAGTTCGAAACTTTTTGTAACATGGATTATAAGAAATGAAAAAGGAGGAGAAAAAATGAACACACGTTCAGACAAGCGAAAGTTGGTTGCAGTTCTTGTGAGTATAGTTATCCAGGTGTTCGCCTGTTCTCTATGCCTGGCGCAAGACAAACCGGCAGACAACATGGGTATCCTGCGTGCTAAGCTCCAGGCAGACAAGAAGCTGTTGATCGCAGAAAATATGCAGCTAACCGAGGCCGAGGCCAAGTCCTTCTGGCCGGTCTATGAGGATTACCAGAACGAACTCTTCCTGCTCCAGTCTCGCAGCATCAAACTCATCAATGACTTTGCCGAGGCCTACGAGAATATGACTGACCATGTCGCAAGAACACTTCTCGACGAGTACATGACTATTGAGGGGCTTCGGTTGGAACTTTGCCAAGCCTACCTGCCGAAGTTCCGCAAGGTTTTGCCCGAGAAAAAGGTAGTTCGCTACTACCAGCTGGAAAGCAAGATTCAGGCATTGCAGAATTATGAACTTGCGCGAAAGATACCGCTCGTCGAAGTGAGCAAGTCGGAAAAGAAAAGTGGAGCAGCATTCTGAACCAGGGGTCAATTTCGCGAAAGAATTCGGCAAGATATCGAAACGGGGCAACAGGTATCTGAGGCATCTTTTCTTATCTGATGACAACATGCGTTGTCATGCTGGATAACATTATCAAGTAATATTACCTTATAAAAAGGCGATTCTTGCAACCACTCATAAATTATGCAACGACACTGAATCGTGCAGAGGTGGTAGAAAAGATCCGATATCCAAAGGCGCTGAGGAAGCTTACCACTAGCTGCCATGATTGCCATTGACCAGATTCAACTTGCGGCACCTACACTCGGTTTGGGAAACCACGTTTACCGGCGGTATCAACACCGCTGGTCAAGCATACCCACCACTGATAGAGTCTTTTGGTCTACCGGAAGGATATATTTCCTATGGAACGTTTGTGATCGGATATCCGACTGAAAAATACCTGCGGATTCCAGTGCGAAAGCCCGTTCATAAGACTTGGCTTTAAGCACTTACACATAGCCTAAATGCCCCCGGTAGTTCAGTCAGCTGTCTGCGGATAACTGTACGTAACCTTGAGCGCTCTCTCTTGCACGCACAATTATTTTCGAGAGAAACCTTGCATCTGTAGCGGAAATGCTACAGTCTGGATTCCAGGAAGAAAGGTTGCGACCTATATAAATTTCATGCAGATGAGAATTTTGTCCCGCACTTTAGCCGAAAAAGTTCTGTTAGAAGCGTTTGATGATTTTTTTTGCTTCTTCCTGTACATCGCAACATTTTCCGATTCCAGGAACTGTTCTTTATCGAGCATAACAAATAAACATTCTTAAGTGGGACGTTTCATGTGAACTGACAGAAGTCGGGGTTTCAAAGAGTCCTGATCGTTCTGCAGGTTAGTAGAGGAAACTGTCACAGGCAGCTCCGATATTCAAAAGCGTTGACCGCAAGAACGCTTCCCCTATTGTACTTGTCATAAAACCCCTTTGCAATTCCTTTCCTAATCCCTTACAATAATCTCATATGTAGTGAACGAGTACATGAAGTTGACAAATTTTTTGAGGCCGTTGTAATGAGACTAGAAGTGAATCAATAAAACGTGATGCACTAACACTCACCACGGCGGGCTGGATTATGGCAGATAAAATCTATCGCATTAATATGACAACACTCAGTACATCATCTGAAGCCGTGCCGGAATAAGGGAAAGGTCTTGGGGCAAGGGGGTTGACTTCCGCGATTGTAGGTCAGAAAGTAAAGCCAACCTTTCAGTAAAAGCAACTCATTAAGGAGGTGTTTTCATGGGTAAATTTATCCGCGTAGACATGACATCAAAAGAGGTAAAGATAGGCGAGTGTCCCGAGAAGTACGCAGGCATTGCAGGCCGTGGGCTTACTTCCAACTTCGTCGCCGACGAAGTGAAGCCAACTTGTCATCCATTGGGGAAAAACAACAAACTGATTTTTGCGCCCGGCTTTCTTACCGGTACTGGCGCAGCCAACTCCGGCCGGCTCTCCTGTGGCGCCAAGAGCCCGCTGACTGGCGGTATCAAGGAAAGTAATACTGGCGGCACCTTTAGCCAAAAGATGGCCAAAATGGGCATCAAGGCGATTGTGTTTGAGGGAATTCCGGCAGAAGACAAATATTTCGTCGTCAAAGTTACGATGAATGGTGTGACCATTGATGAAGCTCCCGCTGAAACTGTTGGCATGGGGAACTACGACGCCATCAAAGTGCTGCAACAAAAGTACGGCGAAAAGGTTGGAGTGGCCATCATTGGTCCGGCAGGAGAAATGAGGCTTTCGGCAGCCAACATTTCCTTTGCCGATCGTGAAAGCAACCTCCGCAGTGCCGGCCGTGGCGGCCTGGGTGCCGTTATGGGTTCCAAGAAGATAAAAGCAGTTGTTATTGATGATACTGGCGCTCCCGGTGTTGCCATTGCCGATCCTGAAGCTTTCAAGAGTGCTGCAAAGCGATTTGCCAAAGCCCTTACAACTCATCCGGTCTGTCAAGGTCTGGGCAGGTACGGTACTAACGTTCTGGTCAATATCCTGAACGAAGCCGGTGGCCTTCCCACCGAAAACTTCCGCCGCGGCCGGAACGAATGGGCCAACAACATCGGCGGCGAAACTATGACCGCAACCATGGAAGCCCGCGGCGGTAAGCCCACCCACGGTTGCCATGCTGGTTGCGTCATTCAGTGTTCTCAGCACTATGTTGACAAGAAAGGCAAATATATCACCGGGGGTTTTGAGTATGAGACTATCTGGGCTCTTGGCGCCAACGCCAAGATTAATGACCTTGACATAATTGCCCATGCCGACCGTGAATTCGATGAGGCCGGCGTTGATTCCATCGATTGTGCTGTGGCAGTCGGTCTCGCCATGGAGTCCGGTATTATTCCCTGGGGCGACGGCAAGGCTGCTCTGGAACTCATCAAGGAAATCCGTAAAGGAACTCCCCTGGGCCGGATTCTTGGCTGCGGCGCTGCTGCCGTTGGCCGCATGTTCGGTCTTTCAAGGGTCCCTGTAGTGAAAGGCCAGGCAATTCCCGCTTACGATCCGCGTGCGGTTAAGGGCGAAGGCCTGACTTACGCCACGACAGCGATGGGTGCGGACCACACTGCGGGTTATGCGGTTGCAACCAATATCCTGAAGGTTGGCGGCTTCGTAGATCCGCTTAAGAAGGAAGGTCAGGTGGAGCTTTCCCGCAATCTGCAGATCGCCACTGCTAGTATCGACAGTACCGGCATGTGCCTGTTTATCGCCTTCGCCATTCTGGACATCCCCGATGGCTTCAATGCGCTGGTTGATATGATCAACGCTCAGTACGGCCTTTCCCTTACTGGGGACGATGTTACTGCTCTCGGCAAGTCTATCCTCAAGATTGAGCGCGGATTTAATCAACGGGCCGGCTTTACCAACGCCGCTGACCGTTTGCCGGAGTTCTTCGAGGAAGAGTGTCCGCCGCACAACGTTACCTGGGAATTCACAGGTGAAGAAATCGACGAAGTAATGAACTTCTAGGTGATTAGTAATTCGATTGGGGAGATCGCGAGCGTCGTCAATGATCGAGCTTCGCGCGTTTATGGGTCTCGCGGATCTTTTTCGGGAACGGAACTGGCCGAGCCCGCTGGAGGTTGATATCCAGGGAGAAATAACCGGGGCTCAACTGTTGGCCATGCTTGATATTCCGCCGGAAAAGGTTGAGGTTGTTTTTGTTAACGGAAGAGCTTTCACTCCGCCTATGGCGGTTTTGACCGGCGGAGATCGGGTGGCTTTGGTGCCGCCGGGGGTGCCCGGTACGTACCGTGTGCTGCTCGGTTTCAAAAAATTGGATTAAGCGGGCAGACCCTGCTTCAACAGTGATGTGATCGCTCATGCAAAGCTGGGGAGACACTGTAGTCTGCAGTAATGAGGATCAGTTTATATGCGAATAGAAGTTCGTTTATACGCCACGCTAAGACGGTACGCCCTGTCTGCCGCCGAGGGAGTTCTTAACGTTGATGTGCCTGAGGGTGGTAAGGCGGCTGATGTGATCGCCAGCTTAGGGGTCAATGCCGATGAAGTCCATATATTGATGATCAACGGTGTGAGTAGCCCTCTCGATCAGGTGCTCGCCGAAGGAGATCGCTTGGGCTTGTTCCCGGCAATAGGCGGTGGTTAGATGGCTCGGGAAGACTCTCTGGCATTGTTGGCCAGGGGTGAGATTCCGGAGAGATATCAACGCAATATCGGGACCATCGGTATCGACGGGCAGAAACGTTTGCTCAAGGCCCGCGTCGCCATTGTCGGCGCCGGCGGTTTGGGTGGAACCATCATCGAACTCCTGGCCCGGCAGGGGGTGGGCTTCATGCGGATCATTGACGGCGACAGTTTTACGCCGCATAACCTGAACCGGCAGATATTAGCCACTGAACAGACCATGGGTATGAATAAGGCTGCCGTTGCCACAGCTAGGGTTGCTAAGGTTAATTCCGATGTGGAGACCCACGCCGTACCGGTGATGTTCAATGAAGACAATGCGGTAAAATTGCTGTCCGGCATGGATGTCATTGTCGACGCCCTGGATTCAATCAACTACAGGTTACTGCTCTGCCGGATGGCCCAGAAGCTGAAAATTCCGCTGGTTCACGCCGCCATTGCCGGGTTCACCGGTCAGGTGGGAACCATATTGCCCACTGGTCCGGGACTGGAAAAGCTCTATAAAACAACTATCAGTTCGGAAAAGGGAATTGAGACCGTACTGGGCAATCCGGCTGCCACACCAGCTCTGGCGGCAGCAATTCAGGCCCAGGAAGTCGTTAAAGTATTGACCGGTATGGGCGAAACCCTCAGCCATAAGCTGCTTTATTTCGATACCGAATTGAATATCTATGAACTGTTTGATTTGGGATAACTGCGATATGAAAAATAAGCTCTGCAACCTGGCCGCATTATTCAGCTTACCTCCAAACATAGTCTGCAGGTAAGCTTGAGCTTTGAAGGGGAACATAGGCGTACCTCTCATGCCCAAGGCAGGACAGCACCCGGTTAAGAAGAATGGGGGGGAGGGATCAACGGGCGTACCGCGAGAAGGTAGGATCAAACCCGCTAACTGTCGCAATACCCTCTCCCTTAAAATCCGAGTCATTTTTGCGAGCTTTCGTTAATTCACGAAGACCCGTTACTTTATAAAGTTCTGCATCAAGTATCTTCAATTACTTACGATTGGCATTTACGTTCCTAAGCAACTATTATAGAGCATTGGCACATCAGATTGGAAAGGAGGCGAATTGCATCAAAGAGAAAACGATACGAAAGTGAATCGTTGCCTCAAATAAGAAATCGATACGAAAAATAATCGAAAATAGCCTTCTGTAGGCAGAGCTATGGGAGGCAGAGATGAGGTTGACGATGAAAGAGAGGCAAAAGGCAACTGCAGTGACGGCTGCGCGGTATCAGAAAGCCAGGAAGAAAGACAAAGGCGTGATACTGGATGAGTTCACACAACTGACCGGCTATGGCAGGAGGTATGCCTCCTATGTC
>JBKQMP010000054.1:0-19879 GCA_052146665.1 Dissulfurispiraceae bacterium | reverse complement strand
CGGCGGTTTGTGTGCGGACAGCACTGGCTTTATACCCTTACGCCTGTTTAACTGTCCGCCGCAGAGCCCGGGACTGGCGAGCATCCCGGGGTGCCTATGTATTCGCCGGTAACGTAGTGGTTAATACCAACCTCTCTGAGCCTGGTCAACTGAGCTCTGACAAGCTCCGCCCTTTAGGGCGGGGTAGTTGACTGAGCCTGTCTCTAAAAAGTGCTATCTGCCGCTTCACCGCTTCTGGTGACGTTCCCCCATGAGTTGTTCTCGCGCCCACGGATGCTGAAGTCCCGATGACAGAATAGATATCTTCCTCAATGACCTCTGCAAATGACTTGTACTCATCAATGCTCAGATCAGACAATCTCTTCCGATTCTCAAGACCGTAACGGACTATCCTTCCAGTCCTCTCGTGAGCGGTTCTGAACGGAACCCCCTTGCGAACCAGATATTCAGCTACATCGGTGGCAGTAGCGTATCCAGCATCGGCACTGCTGCCCATCTTGTCTTTATTGACACTGATGCTCTTTAACAGCTCATTAAGTATTTTTATCGTCGTCTTTATAGTATCGACAGTGTCAAAGAGAGGCTCCTTATCCTCCTGCATGTCTCTGTTGTAAGTAAGGGGTAGCCCCTTCATCATCGTGAGCAGGCTCATGAGATTCCCATAAATCCTGCCCGTTTTACCACGCATTAATTCTGCCACATCAGGATTTTTCTTTTGCGGCATGATGCTTGATCCTGTGGTAAAAGCATCTGACATCCCTATGAATGCAAACTCTTCAGAAGACCACAAGATGAGTTCTTCTGAGATCCTCGATATATGCATCATGCAAAGAGCCGCGCAGGAGACAAACTCAATGGCAAAGTCCCTGTCAGACACAGCGTCCATACTATTTTCTGAAATTGCGTCGAATTTCAGGAGATCAGCCACATAGTGCCTGTCTATCGACAACGACGTCCCCGCGAGGGCACAGGAACCCAGCGGCAGAACATTGATGCGCTTTAATAGCTCCTCGAATCTCATTCTGTCCCTGTCGAACATGTGGGCATATGCCATAAAATGATGGGATAACAGCACCGGCTGCGCCCTCTGCAAGTGCGTATATCCAGGCATGATCACCTCTAGATTGGCTTCGGCAATTCCAATAAATGTGACCTCGAGGTCTTTGAGAAGAGCGCATATTTCTTTGACCTCTGCCCGGACATAAAGCCTCGTATCCAGTGCCACCTGGTCGTTCCTCGACCGGGCTGTATGGAGTTTGCCGCCAATTTCACCAATGCGGTTGATAAGAGCGGTTTCTATATTCATGTGAATATCCTCAAGTTCTTCCCTGTATTGAAACTTCCCCTCCTGTATCTCGCCGTAGATTTCCTCAAGTCCTTTCACGATCTTCTCGGCATCGGTCTCTGCAATGATCCCCTGCCTTGCGAGCATCTTGGCATGGGCGATACTACCCTCAATATCATACTTCCAGAGCCTCCTGTCGAAAGATATCGATTCAGTATAGTGCTCCACGATTTTTGCGGTAGTTTCAGTAAATCTACCTGACCAAGGTTTTTTCGTCATTATTGCTGTTCGTCCGTCTTCTGTTTCTGCCGGTCTGCGATGATCTTCTGGAAAAGATGGCCAGGAACCTCTTCGTAATGGGAGAATTCCATCGAATAGAGGCCCCTTCCGGAAGTCATACTTTGAAGCTGATTTGCATATACGAGCATCTCCGACATCGGCACAAGGGCGAGTATCTTCTGGTTGCCACCTGCTTGGGGCTCGACTCCTTGAACCTTGCCTCGTTTTGAGTTGAGGTCGCCTATGACCCCGCCAAGCGTCTCGTCCGGGACTGTCACTTCAATCCTCATTATTGGCTCAAGCAACACTGGTTTGGCATCCTGCACCGCCTTCTTGAGCCCCATTGAGCCAGCTATCTTGAATGCCATCTCTGATGAATCCACTGAATGGTACGAGCCGTCATAGAGGGTAGCTCTTATGTCGACCATCGGGTACCCCGCAATGATCCCCTCACGCATTGTCTCAACAATTCCCTTTTCCACAGCCGGTATGTATTGCCTGGGAATTGCACCTCCTACAATCTTGTCCACAAATTCGAACCCGCCGCCCCTCGGCAATGGCGCCAACTCTATCCAGCAATCTCCATACTGTCCCCTTCCCCCGGACTGTTTCTTATATCTTCCCTGCGCGTTTGACGACGCCTTAATAGTTTCTCTGTAGGCGATCTTCGGCGTCTTCATGGTGACTTCCGCTCCAAACTTTCTTTTAAGCCTCTCGAGAGCCACTTCCAGATGAACCTGTCCCATCCCGGAGAGTATCATTTCCCTAGACTCTTCATCCCTCGTGAAACGTAACGTGGGGTCTTCTTCCAGGATCCTTTGAATGCCAGTGCTCACTTTGTCTTCATCACCTTTGCTTTTTGGTTCTATGGCGTAGGATATAATCGGTTCGGCGAATTTGACCTGTTCGAGGATAATCGGATGATGCTCTTCGCACAGTGTATCACCCACATTCGTATCTTTTAACTTCACCACTGCCGCAATTTCACCTGGCCCGACAGATTGCGCGGAAATATGCTTCTTTCCCAAAAGATAAAAGACCTGTCCCACTCTCTCCTTAATTGCTGCAACCGAGTTTAAAACAGTGGAGTCGGCCTTTAAAACTCCTGAATACACCCTGAATATCGACATCTTCCCTGCGTATGGATCCGCTATTGTTTTGAAGACATACGCAGTAAGGGGGTCTGTTGGCACCGGCTTCCTCATTACTTCTTTCGCCTCTTTAGGATGCATGCCCTTAATGGGAGAGATCCGGCTCATCTCGTCAGGAGATGGAAGGCAGAGCAAGATAGCATCGATAAGATGTGCCACCCCCTTGTTCAGAGTAGCGGAACCGCACACTACCGGGATAAATCTCCTCGTCAGGGAAGCTTCCTTGACACCTTTGGTCAGTTCGTCCTGCGTTAATTCACCACCCTCAAGATACTTTTCCAAAAGCGCATCATCAGACTCCGCGATCTTCTCGACGAGCTTCTTTCTGAAATCATTGACGGCACCCTTCATTTCTGCTGGTATTTCAATCTCGCTCGTTTTCCCCTCGTCATAGGCATAAGCCTTCATGTAAAGAAGATCAACTATCCCTCTAAAATTTTCACCTTCCCCAATGGGTAAATACAAGGGGATAGCTTCAGCATCAAAGGACTTCTCAAGTTCACTTAGGGCCATAAAGAAGTTTGCCGACTCCTTGTCCATCTTGTTGATAAAAACTATCCTCGGCACCTCAAATTCGCAGGCATACTTCCAGATCTTCTCTGTTTCGGCCTTGACGCCTGAGATTGCACTGACAATAACTACAGCTCCATCAGCTACCCTGAGACAGCCCCTCGTATCTTCTATGAAATTGATAAAGCCAGGCGTGTCGATCAAGTTTATCCGTATTCCTTTCCATTGACAAAAAGCAATGGCTGACGTCACACTGATTTTTCTCGCCACCTCTTCTGGTTCATAATCGGTGGTCGTGTTTCCGGCATCCACATTTCCCATCCTGTCTATGGCGCCCGCATTGAACAAGATAGCCTCGGCTAATGAGGTCTTGCCTGCACCACTATGAGCTATCACAGCAACATTCCTGATCTGTCCGATGTCCAGCCTGGTCATATTTACCCCCCTATATATATAATTGTTTTGCCTTTCGCTTATCTCTTGATATTAACACTTAATTATCTCTTCAATAACGGGCATGTGCTGTTTCTTCCCTTCGTACCGCATCGTGAAAATCTTCACTGCAATCAGGGTGACTCCGAAGAGAGTAAAAGCACAAATAGCCGATACAATCTCAGGATCCAAATGCGGGAAAAACTTGCTCATAAACTCCTTGCCGATCATTGCTCCGATTATCAACGAAACGGCGGGGATTCCGTAGATTAATGCAGTACCTTTAAGGTACGAATAGGGCTTGAAAAAAATTTTCACGGTATCACCTATGTGCGCATCTACTTTGTTGATTGCCTCTATCTCAGCAGCGTCTCCCGCTGCCTTACAAAGGGACCCAGCAGGACACGTATCACAGGAGCCCTGTTTTATTACCGTCACCCTAGCCCTCTCACCTATGATTTCTTTAACAACGCCAGTTTCTTCCATAGCATCTCCCAGTAATCGTTCGTCTCCCTCTTCTGGCTTCTATCCTGTCAAGGGCCATTCCTCCACATTTTGTCATGGTGCCGACATGCTCAAGCTCTCCGCCCTCCCCTAGCAGTGCTGCTCTGTCAGGCTTGTTGGGATAGGTCAAAAAGCCTGTTGGACTTCCGCCATCCCCACGGCTCTTTGAAGACAACACGACGCTGTACGGTCCCTGATGTACCTGGCATGGTTTGTCGTATAATACTTCCCGTTCTAATTTTTGCACGATCACTAATACTTTCTTGACAACCAAAGCATGAATCAGATTCAGTTACACATGCACCGCGCCCTTGTCGCCAGGCTGTTGACGGCTTCTCCTGTTCAATCCAAAGTAGATTCTCGACCTTGCGCAATAATTCTTACCTTGCCCAACAGTCAAGGCAATCTCCTTGTTTATTGTAAAACCATATCCTCTATTCTTTTTCCTTTAGAAGCTTATATTCGATACTGTCGACAAGGGCCTGCCACGATGCTTCTATGATGTTTTCAGAGACACCAACAGTTCCCCACCGGGTCTCATCATCACCCGATTCAACGAGTACACGAACTCTTGCAGAAGTACCTTTCCCAGCGGTAAGCACGCGAACCTTATAATCATGAAGCTTTACGCCTTTTAATTCAGGATAAAACTTCTCCAGCGCCTTTCTCAGTGCATTGTCAAGGGCGTTTATTGGGCCGCTGCCTATAGCAGCGGTGTGTTCTATGTTTTTCCCAACCTTGACCATGATAGTTGCCTCGCTTACCTGATCTTCCATGTCTCGTCTCTTTTCAACAATGACCCTGAACCCCAACAGATCAAATACTCGCCGGTAAAGGCCAAGCGCCTTCTTGAGAAGGAGTTCAAAAGAAGCCTCCGCACCTTCGAACTGGAACCCCTGATGTTCAAGTTCCTTCAACTTGTTGAGAATCTTTTGGACTTCAGGAGACTCTGATTCCAAATGTATAGCAAATTCCTCGGCCTTTCTAAGGATATTGCTTTTACCCGCAAGGTCAGATACAAGGATTCTCTGGGAATTACCAACGAGTTCTGGTTTAATATGTTCATAGGTATCAGGCCTCCGCCTTACCGCACTGACGTGGATGCCCCCTTTGTGAGCAAAAGCGCTGTCGCCCACAAACGGCTGACGCTTAAAGTGGCGGATGTTCGCGATTTCATTCACAAACCGGGACACTTCTCTTAATCGTTTTAGCTGGTCATCTGTCAGGCACCTAAACCCCAATTTTAACTGGAGATTCGGAATCACAGAGCATAGATTTGCATTGCCGCAACGCTCACCGAACCCATTCACGGTTCCCTGCACCTGAATCGCCCCAAGCTCGACAGCAATGAGAGAATTCGCCACGGCACAATCCGAGTCGTTGTGGGCATGGATGCCGAAAGGTTTCTTCACAGTTTTCTTGACCTCCTGAACGATTCTCCTCACCGAACCGGGAGGAGTTCCTCCATTGGTGTCGCATAAGACAAGGCAGTCTGCTCCTGCATCTTCTGCCGCAAGGAGACATTGAAGGGCGAATCCAGGGTTATCCTTATACCCATCAAAAAAATGCTCGGCATCAAAAAAAACTTTTTCAGCGTGTTTTTTTAGATATGAGACAGACCGGTGAATGATGTCTATGTTCTCCTCAAGAACTATCTTCAGAGCCTCCCTCACATGAAAATCCCATGTCTTTCCAAAAATGGTAATGACCCTAGTCTTTGCTTCTATCAGGGATCTGATGTTCGCATCTTCCTCAACTTTATTTTTGGGCCTATAGGTGCTCCCAAAAGCAACCACTTCGGCATTGGTGAGAGAAAGCCTCCTGACCTTCTTAAAGTAATCAGCGTCTTTCGGATTCGAGCCAGGCCAGCCGCCTTCAATATAATGTATGCCCAGTTCATCGAGTTTCTCGGTTATACGTATTTTGTCCTCAACAGAGAAAGAAATATCTTCGGCCTGAGCGCCATCCCTGATGGTAGTATCATAGATCTCAATCTTACTCATCTTGTTAGTTGTCCTCTGCCGGAAAGGCCAAGGGCATCGTGCAAAACCCTGACTGCAAGCTCTGTATATTTTTCTTCAATCAGGCACGAAACCTTGATTTCAGATGTACTTATCGTCATCATGTTTATCCCGTGTGTCGCCAGTGTCTCGAACATCTGGGCAGCGACTCCTGGGTGAGTTCTCATCCCCACTCCAACTATTGATATCTTTGAAATATCCTCACGGAAATTAACACCACGTGCCGCGAGCTCCTTTGATATTCCCTCCGTCAGGTTAAATGCCTTCTTACTCTCCGTCCTCGGCACGGTAAAAGATATGTCAGTTGACTTGCCGTCACTGCTCACATTCTGCACAATCATATCGACGATAATGCCCGCATTTGCGATATCCTTAAACAGCTTTGCTGCAATACCGGGTCTGTCGGGCACTGCCATTATCGTAACTTTCGCTTGGTTCTTATCGTATGTGATCCCTGATACAAGAACGTTTTCCATATCCGCATCCTCCTTTGTCACAAGTGTGCCAGGATTATCGTTAAAACTCGACCTCACCACAACAGGAACTTCATATTTCATGGCAAATTCCACGGACCTGGTCTGTAGCACCTTTGTTCCAAGACTTGCCATCTCCATCATCTCTTCGTATGAGATCTTGTCCAACTTTTTAGCGTCGGCAACGATGTTGGGGTCTGTTGTATAAACGCCGTCGACGTCCGTATAGATTTCACACATGTCAGCCTCTAATGCCAATGCCACTGCAACCGCGGACAGGTCAGACCCCCCTCTTCCCAAGGTGGTAATATCCCCTTCTTCTCCAGAAATGCCTTGGAAGCCAGCAATGACGACAACATGACCACTTGCCAGTGCTTTTTTTATTCGCTCCCCTGCAATGCGCTCAATCTTTGCCTTCGTATGGACTGCATCCGTGATTATCCCGGCTTGCCACCCCGTTAATGCAATTGCCTTCTGTCCCACATTTTCAATTGCCATGGCGGTCAAGGCAGTGGTGATGCGTTCGCCTGATGAAAGAAGCAAATCCATTTCCCGCTCCTTCGGATGAGTAGCTACCTGATGGGCGAGTTTGATTAACTTGTCTGTTTCTCCTGACATGGCAGAAACAACTACCACAACCTGATGGCCCTCTTTTGCGGTCCTGACAATGCGCTCCGCAACAGCTTTGATTCGTTCCGCACCGGCGACCGATGTGCCGCCGTATTTCTGAACGATAAGCACTACTGCGCTCCTTCCCTGATAAAAAAGTCCATAAGTTTATAGCCTTCTTCAAAGGCTATTAGGTCGGCTCCCTCCAAAATTGTTTCATCATAGCTAATGCCTTCACTCATTCTCCTTATCCGGCTGTCAAAGATTACAAAAGGCACAGGTTCATCGGTATGGGTCCTGATCTCTACGGGAGTCGCATGGTCCGGCATGAGCAGGACTCGATAATCCATGAATCCTTCTTCCAATCCTTTAACAATATTGCCCACAACCAGGGCGTCAAAATCCTCAATTGCCTTTATCTTGTCCCTGTAATTGCCCGAGTGTCCCGCCTCATCAGGAGATTCGACGTGGACGTATACCAAGTCGGCATCTGATAGCGCTTTCAGCGCGTATTCAGCCTTGCCGGTGTAATTGGTGTCAAGCCATCCAGTCGCTCCCGGCACCTTTAGTATTTGAAAGCCCGCGTATATCCCCAGCCCCTTTGTCAGGTCAACAGCGGAAATGAGGGCGCCTCTTACGCCATATTTTTCCTGGTATGTGGGCAGTTCCGGTCTCTTCCCCTGTCCCCAAAGCCAAATGCTATTGGCCGGCTTCTTGCCCTCCCGCAGTCTCCTCCTGTTCACAGGATGACCATCGAGCAGGTCCGTAGCACGTTTCATTAAGTCTCGCAATACCTGATCACCCTGTCCCCTCGGAAGATAGTCGGCAATGGCCTTTCCCAGGATATCATGGGGAGGAATACAGCTGACGGTCTGGCTCCCTTTTTTCCATACCATCAAATGTCTATAACTGACTCCCGGATGAAACACCACATCACCGCTCTTAAGTTCGGCGTTGATGGTGTCGATCAGTTCTCTGGCCTCTTCCGTTGAGATGTGCCCACTGCTATAATCCTCCATTACAGCTTCGCTTCTGCCGTTATTAAATCTCAGTGTCACAAGATTACATCTATAGGCAACATCATCCTCAGAGAGTCCTATCCCGATACTTGCTGCCTCAAGCGGGGCCCGCCCAGTGTAATACCGTGCAGGGTCGTACCCTAGGATACTCAGGTTGGCCACGTCTGACCCTGGATGGAAACCCTTTGGAATCGTCCTGACCTTACCGACCATTCCCCGTTGGGCGAGCTTATCCATATGCGGTGTAAAAGCGTATTTTAGGGTAGTTGAAAAACCAAGTTCTTCAATGGGCCTTCCCGCCATCCCATCTCCAATGAGGACTATATATTTTTTCATGTCTTTATGGGCTCTGTCATTCATTTATCATCAACTGTATTGTTGGTCAAAGTATCATCTCTATCATCTTCGTTACCGCATCATAATTCGCCTTAACCCTCATCGCTTCATCAGCAACCTTGAAAACGGTATCCGGATCCTTCAGTCCGTTGCCTGTCAATGTACATACCACCGTGCCGCCCTTCTCAAAATAACCCTGGCTGCATAGTTTTATGACGCCCGCCACTGACGCGGCAGACGCAGGTTCGCAAAAAAGGCCTTCTTCTGATGCCACAAGTTTGTATGCAGAGAGTATCTCCTCATCGGTAACCGCGTCAATGAGGCCTCCTGACTCATCCCTAGCCGCAACAGCGTTCCCCCAGCTCGCCGGATTTCCTATCCTTATCGCTGATGCAATCGTGCTAGGATTTTCGACAGGACGACCAAGGACCAAGGGCGCGGCCCCTGCTGCCTGGAAACCTAACATGATCGGCAGCCGATTCACTTTGCCGGCATTGAAATACTCCTTGTAGCCCTTCCAGCTGGCTGTAATGTTTCCAGCGTTGCCCACTGGCAAAGCATGATAGTTTGGTGCAAAACCGAGCTGATCGCAGACCTCAAATGACGCCGATTTCTGCCCTTCTATCCTAAAGGGATTAATTGAGTTCACGAGTGTAATGGGATATTGTTTCACCACCTCTTTCACAATACTTAATGCCTGATCAAAATTTCCCTGGATCTGCAACACATGAGCACCGTGAACCAATGCCTGTGCGAGCTTGCCCAAGGCAATCTTTCCTTCGGGGATAATAACTACGGCCTTGATGCCCGCTCTTGCCGCATAGGCCGCTGCAGAGGCGGACGTGTTTCCAGTTGACGCACAGATAACCGCCTTAGCACCCTTCTCCATGGCCTTCGAAAGTGCGAGCGTCATCCCCCTGTCCTTAAAGGAACCCGTTGGATTGGCACCGTCAAACTTCAGGTAAATATCAAGATGCAGATTCAGCCTCCTAGCGAGATTGTCTCCCCGCAGAAGAGGTGTATTGCCCTCTGATAGACTTACAATTGGTGTTGAGGTTGTCACGGGAAAAAATTCCCGATATTCCTCAACAATTCCCTTCCAGGCAATCTTCAAATTCTTGCATGCGCCTATCTCCAACGTAGTCTCCTGAAATCAGAAACTATGCCCTGCGTTATGCGCGGTAACGTCCGAACTTTGTCTTTCAAAAGATGGGAACCTTTCGAAACACCTTTTTTCATAACGCCCCGGTCTTCGCATCGGAGGCAAAAAATATGAGGAGTATGGCCCATGGCACACTCACCCCAGCGTTTGTAATTACGATCACTGGCAGATTCTAGAAGAAGTTCATTCGGCAGAGCCAGTCCCTCCCTGCCCATATTCACTCTATGATGTCTCCCTCTATGAGCTCTACTTCAATCCCCTGCTCCCTGAGAGACTGTATTCCCTTCGTGAGATTCTCTTCAACTCCCTCAAGTTCAAGCACCATTTCTCCAACTGAATCTGTCACTCTTGCTCTCCTAATATTGGGCATCACATCATATTTTTTTGCCATGATGAAAAGGACCGGCTCTTTGATGAGATGCTGAGGAAAGGTCAATTTCACTCTTCTCTTCATACTTCCCTCCTCCTTTGACGGTAGGCGGTGTCCACTACCTGAGGCGTCCTCAGATAGGCATCCCCCCGGCGATTGCGGGAATAATGGAAACTTCGTCTCCCTCTTTTACCTGTGTCAGCTCTGCTTGCAAAAATCTGATGTCTTCCTCATTGACGTAAATGTTCACGAACCTCCTGACCTTGCCGCTTTCTGATATTCTCTCAGCAATTCCTGGGAAGCGCGCGTCAAGGTCATTAATCAAGTCCATTATCGTACCCTGTTTCCCCTCGACTTCTTCTTTTCCCTGTGTAAGTCTCTGAAGTGGTGTAGGGATTCTCACTTTTACGGCCATTTTTTCACCTCCTGTTCAAGACGAAGCAATCATTAAAGAAATCCATGCCCAGGGCCATTGTAGCTGTCTCATATTGGCCCGGCTCTTCTTACTATTCGCTATATCCTGTCTTCTTCAAAATCTCCTCGAAAGCCTCCAGGTTGGGCTTTATACTGTGGACTTCAGCAGTGTGGCCTGAGAGAGCTTCCTGAGTCTTCAGTCCATTGCCGGTAATGCAGATGACTGTGGTTTCATTCCTGCCAATCACGCCCCTTTCAATCAACTGTCTTGCCGTAGCAACGGTAACCCCTCCCGCGGTTTCTGCAAAGACGCCCTCGGTCTTTGCCAGTACTCTTATTCCCTCAATGATCTCCTCATCGGAGACATCATATCCGTAGCCGCCGCTCTCTTTGACGACCTGAACCGCGTAATACCCGTCCGCGGGATTGCCAATTGCCAGTGACTTGGCAATTGTGGATGGCTTCACCGGCCTTATCACATCCGTACCCTGTTTAATGGCAGCAGATATCGGATTACAGCCTGAGGCCTGAGCAGCAAAGACCCTTGTATCAATTTCTTTCAAAATTCCTATCTCCTTAAACTCTTTGAAGGACTTCCACACCTTTGTCAGAAGAGAACCGCTAGCACATGGTACCACCACGTTATCAGGAGCCTTCCATCCTAACTGTTCTATAATTTCAAATCCATGGGTCTTTGAACCTTCGGCATAGAATGGTCTTATATTGATATTTACAAAGGCCCACCTGTATTTGTTCGCTATCTCGCTACAGAGCCTGTTCACTTCATCATAGTTGCCATCGACCGCTACCAAGTTTGGTTCATAAACGATGGAGGCAACAATCTTGCTCGGCTCCAAACTAGCAGGGATGAAGACAAACCTTCTAAACCCAGCCTTAGCGCCATGAGCAGACACGGAATGGGCTAGGTTTCCAGTAGATGCACACGCAACGGTATCAAACCCAAATTCCTTGGCCTTTGTGAGGGCAACCGCGACAACCCGGTCTTTAAATGAAAGGGTCGGGTGGGCAACTGTATCGTCTTTTATATATAATTCCTTTACTCCAAACTCTCTCGCGAGGTTATTAGCCTTTATCAATGGCGTAAACCCTGAGCTTAACCCCACTTGGGGTTCTCCATCTATAGGAAGAAGTTCTTTATACCGCCAGAGATTTTTCTCGCGTTTCTCAATATTCTTTCTGGTCAATATGCGTTTTATCCTTTTATAGTCATACACCACTTCCAAAGGACCGAAACAGAATTCACAGACATATATCGGCTCAACGGGATATTCCCTGCCACACTCCCTGCATTTAAGGCCGTCCACAAATCCCATACGTTCCTCCTCCCCAAGTTGATACAAGAATCAGTAAAGATGCTCACATATGACTTCAATAGAAATGTAAGTGATATTTTACTCCAAAGACGATTTAAATTAAAATAGCCCAGAATTCCTCCCTTAAGTCTTGCGAGCCTCTTCATGCGGTCAAATCACCAGATAGCGCTGGGCCGGAGCATTTAATGACCGCCATGACATTCAGAGCAGTTCATTTCTTTCCAGGCATTGCCGACTTCTCCCGGATGCCGAAATTCGAGACCACTGAGAGAGATGCGCATCTTGTTTTTTTCAAACTCTTGGGCAAGGATGACATGACACAGATTGCAGTCTTTTGACAACACCTTCCCATCATCACTCACATGCTTGCCATCATGGCAACGAAAACAACCGGGCGAGTAAAGATGCCCAATATGATCCGGAAACTTCTTCCAATTCACTTTCATATAAGGAAAATAATTCCTACTGTAGGTTTTTTGTAATTCCGTGATAGCCCGTTGGATCTCAGCTTTCATTGATATGGCAATTGCCGGGTAGCTCTGACGATAGAACTCCTCTATCATGCGCCTGATGCCATCAAGCCCTTCCTGCCTTGAATTATATTTATTTTCAAGGGCTTTAACGCCAATACCCTTGATGTTAGGAAGCTGCGGATCTATCCATCCAAGTGTCATGAGATGGTTTATTGACCGTGCGGGAGGATTAAAAATATGCGATGGTCGATTGTGACAATCAATACAGTCCATAACACGCTTTGGCGTATCCTTCAGGTCTTTGTCACTGATGGCAACCTCGGAGCTTCGATAGATTTTTTCTCGTCCGTCAATCCCTCTCGTCCTGACCCATGGTATTACCAATCGCATCGGATCGACTGCCACATACGTTACCGTATTGGCGATATTCATATGCCAATGTATCCCTGAAGTGGGGCCAGCCTCGACATTTCCCCCGCCGATCTTCATCAGCATACTGAGCGTCCATCGAATGTTACGTTCATCAGACAGAAAGTAGCTGCCCACTTTCAACTTTTCACTAAAAAAATGCTCAGGCCAATGACACTGCTCGCATGTCTCTTGTGCCGGACGCAAGTTCTTAATAGGCGTGGGGATCGGTCGAGGGTATGTTTTGAAGATCGTCGCGTATGTCTGATAGGAACCGGATATCTTAGAGCGGACAAACCAGTCTGCTCCTGAACCAATGTGACATTCAACACAGGCAACGCGAGCATGTGGCGAAAACTTATACGCGGCGTATTCAGGTTCCATTACCTTATGACAGACCTCACCGCAGAACCCTACAGATTCTGTATACTCATAGGCCTTATAGCTTCCAAAGGCCGTAAACATCAGCAATAGGAGTGTCCCTAAGCAGAAAACGATAAATGCCACAAATTGCTGGCGATTGTTAAGATCTATGGTGGGTAGTCGCTGTTCCGAGGGTTCCTTCGGCTGTTCTCTGCGATGCTCGCGAATGATTCCGCCGCCGATCAGCAGCAAGCCCAAAATGAGAAAACCCGGCAAAATCACGAATGCGACAATCCCCATATAAGGCTTCTGATGCACTGCAAATGTCTCCAACAAGAAAAGGAATAGCATGTTGATTGCGCTCACAGCCACAATCACTGCACCTACGAGGGTGGTAGGGTTGTAAAATGAAGCAGGAAAGAATTTTCTCATGATTTGCTCCGCTCTGATAGGATCAATTCTAAAATGTCTCACCTCCCAATCTGAGTAGATTGTATCATGTGTCGGGCTGAAAATATAGGTGATCCCTCAGCCGCAAAATCGATCATCGAGATTCCAAGGTCCCGTTTCAATTTTATTCAACTTTTTACGGTGCTTTTATGAGACGCAGCTGTAACTTCAGTGGTAGCGGACACGCCAGACAGTGAAGCTATTGACAAATGCTAAGTCATTTAGTAAGATAAGGCTAGATATTCAGAACTATCCCCCCTGAACAGGGATAAGCCAAACGTTAACCGAAAGCGATAATTCACGAGTGAGGAGCTCCTTAGTTTAGATTTTTGGAAATTAACCCTTGATTTTTTCTCCTATCATTTAAAATCCAGAGAGGTATAATCGTCGCATGGAAAACAATTTTATCGCAATCTCAGAATTGAAACAAAAGACCTTTGATGAACTTACTCATATCGCGAAGAGCTTGAATGTTGAAGGCGCAACAGGCATGAGGAAACAGGATCTGATATTCGCCATTCTTCAGGCGCACGCGGAAAAGGCAGGCAATGTTTACGGATCCGGTGTCCTGGAAATACTCACCGACGGTTTTGGCTTTCTGCGTTCACTTGATTATAGTTATCTTCCTTCTCCTGATGACATTTATGTTTCTCCTTCACAGATACGGAGATTCACCCTAAGGACAGGTGACTTTATATCAGGACAGATAAGGCCCCCAAAAGAGAATGAACGATACTTCGCACTGCTAAAAGTGGAAAGTATCAATAATGAGCTCACGGATGAGAACGTGAGCCGGCCTTTGTTCGACAATCTTACACCCTATTATCCTACAGAGAAGATAAAGCTTGAACACACTTCACAAGATTATTCGATGCGCGTTATGGATCTTATCGCACCCATTGGTAAGGGACAGCGCGGGCTCATAGTTGCGGCGCCCCGGACAGGCAAAACAATGCTTCATCAATCTATTGCAAAAGCAATAAAAAAGAACCATAAGGAGATCCACCTCATCATACTCCTGATCGACGAGCGGCCTGAAGAGGTGACGGACTGGAGAAGACAGGTAAGTACCGCGGAGATCATCAGCTCGACGTTCGACGAGCCCGCACAACGCCATTGCCAGGTGTCCGAAATGGTCATTGAAAGAGCTAAGAGACTGGTAGAGGCAAAAAGAGATGTCGTCATTCTCCTGGACAGCATTACAAGGCTTGCCAGAGCATACAACACGATAACCCCCACCAGCGGGAAGGTGCTCTCAGGAGGACTCGATGCCAATGCCCTTCAGAGACCCAAGAGATTTTTCGGAACTGCCAGAAATATAGAGGAGGGTGGAAGTCTTACCATCATCGCAACTGCGCTTGTTGATACGGGAAGCAGAATGGATGATGTGATATTCGAGGAATTTAAGGGCACAGGTAATATGGAACTTCATCTTGACCGGAAACTGGTAGATAAGCGGATTTTCCCGAGCATCGATATTAATGCCTCAGGTACCAGAAAGGAGGAACTCCTAGTCGATGCCGATGTGCTTAACAAGATGTGGATCCTCAGAAAGGTGCTCAACCCGCTGAGCACAGTGGAAAGCATGGAGTTCTTAATGAGCAAATTGAAAGGGACAAAAACCAACAAAGAGTTTCTGGATATGATGAATAAATAGTTACTACGCTGATAATTCTGTTTTGCGCGGAGAAACAAGAGAAGTCTCTCCACAGGATCAGATGTGAAATCATCAAAACACTTACAATGAACTTTGAAGTCGACAATTACTGTTTCGTCTGTGGCAAGGAAAATCCCTGCGGATTAAAGCTGTCCTTTCTTTCTGACGATGGTAAAATCACCGCGACGTACACATCGCAAAAGATGCACCAGGGATATAAAGACATAACCCACGGCGGTATAATAACAGCCCTTCTTGATGAGGCGATGATCCACGCTGCGATTTCTTCAGGGATATCGCCTGTGACAGCGGAGATATTCGTACGCTTCAAGAAACCTTTGCCAGTGAATACGGAGACACTTATAGAAGCGGAGATAACAAGAAAAACTTCAAGGCTTATTGAGGCCTCCGCACGACTTATGGACAAAGATAGCGGCGACGTCATTGCTGAAGCTCATTCGAAGTTGATTCCATCAAGATAGCATTCTTCGGATATTGTTGTTTGAGTCCTGGCCCTGTTGAGGCGGCATAACGGTTTATATAAACTCATCTTTCTTGTTATAGTAGCCTATGAAAGGTTACTTTGTTATCGTTGGTTCCCTCATTGTAATAGTCTCTGTCCTCATCACTCTAAACATTTTTTTCCAGCAGTCCCTCCAGGTAGAAATGGCAGAGCAATTCAACAAACAGCAGCTCATACTTTCAAAATCAATCGCTGAAAGTATAAGTGCGTATGTTTCTTCAATGAGAGTAGAAGTCCTCGCCATAAGCCAAGTGATGACAAGAATAGACATGAAGAGCGGTAAAGACTTTAACTGGCTGACAACTGGTGTCGTGAGGAACAAAGGGCTCATTAAGACACATATTGGCATCCTAGATAACAGGAGTAACATGGTCTTTTCTGACCAAAGTGAAAATCAATCGACCATCGTCGTCTCGGAGATTTTTCAGAAGGGCACCGCGATTCAAGCTGGCAAGGTCGAGACGGTCACCACGCCCTCTGTTGTGTATGTCCTGTCGCCAATCTATGAAGGCAATCGGCTCAAGAATATAGTGTTTCTCTCGCTCAGCATCAATGAGGTGGCAAATTATTTCATAGGAGAGGTCAGTTCCGGCAGCACCGGACATGCCTCGATTCTTGACAAAAAAGGCAACCTTTTGTATCACCATCCACCCCAGACGGTAATGGCCGGCGGAAACATCTACAATGCTCAATCGCACTGTTTCAGATGTCATACGAGCTTTACTCTCGAAAAGCGCATAGTAGAGGGCCAGGAAGGAGCGCACGGTAGATACATCGCTCCTTATGGTGATGATAAGATTATCGCTTATTCTGTTGCTGATCCGGGAGTCCTCTCTTGGATTATCGCCATATCGGCGCAATACACCGAGGTGACCCACACAACTAAGGAGAGTATGAAGCTCTATTCCTATCTTATTATCTCCATATTGTCAACCACCATAGTGGTCTCGGCACTGCTCATTCTCTTTAACAAGAAGAGGATCCAGGCGGCCGAGATAGAAAAAAGGCAAGAGGAGATGGAAAAATATGCCGTTGAATTGGAGGAAAAGGTAAATGTGAGAACGGCCGAACTGGTCAGCGAAAAGGAAAAGCTCAATACAATCGTAAGCGCCATAGGTTGCGGCATACTCCTGTTTGACGAACAGGGAACGATTCAGTGGGCAAACCAGATGTTTAAGGACATCGCGGGCACTGATGTCATCGGAAGGCATTTTGAAGATTTGTGTCAAGAGTGGCATATTTCTGGCGCGCATTCCACAACAAACAATGTTGAGACCACACTCATGACTAACCTCTTTGGACAAAAGGGAAAATATTATCAGGTTATCACCGCTCCCGTGGAAGGGGTTGACGGCCAGGTGCACGGATATATTCGTCTAATTCAGGACGTCACTGAGATAAAAAAGATGGAGGAGCAGATGACGAACTCAGAAAAACTGGCCTCCATCGGCAGACTCGCGGCAGGCATCGCTCATGAAATAGGAAATCCCCTCACCTCCATCTTTTCCTTTGTCCAGATATTAAGGGAAGTTGAGGAGGACGACTTCAAGAAAGATAGCCTCCAAACTATTTACTTTCACATAAACAGGATTTCTGAAATATTAAAACAGATGTCTGGCTTCACTAAGATGCCAATTGGCGAGCCGAAAACATGCCAGATCAATGATATAATCGAGACATCGATCAACCTCATCCAGTATGACAAGAAAGCGAAGGACATTTCGATCGTAAAAGAATTTTCGCCATTTCTGCCCGAACTTCTTATTGACTGCAATCAGCTTTCGCAGATCTTTGTTAATCTTATTCTCAACGCTTTTGACGCTATGCCGGCGGGGGGGACCCTCTCGGTGAAAAGTTTTGTCCGGGAAGGTGATATTGTCATACAATTTGAGGATACAGGTAGCGGAATCCCGAAAGAGAATCTCATTAAAATATTTGACCCTTTCTATACGACCAAGGAAAAGGGCACCGGGTTGGGTCTCGCTGTCAGTTACAGTATTGTGAAGAAAATGAATGGCTCTCTGACTGTCGAAAGCGAGCCATCCAAGGGATCTATCTTCACTATTACCATTCCAATACAGGAGCATAGAGGGGAATAGGAAAAATGAAGCCGAAAATACTTATCGTTGACGACGAACCGGATATATGCAAGGCACTTGAATTTCTGCTCAAGAGACAGGATTACGACGTGTCATCTGTGAACAGTGGTGAAGACGCCATAGAAAGGCTGAAAAAAGAGAGCTTCGATGTGGTACTCACCGATCTCAAAATGGGAAAGGTTGATGGAATCACAGTTCTTGACAGGGCAAGAGAACTCTGCCCCGAGACTCCGGTGATCATGATGACCGCCTTCGCCTCGCTGGAGTCCGCAATCGAGGCAATTAGGAGAGGGGCAGTTGACTATATAGTGAAGCCCTTTCTCAATGAAGAGATAACTCTTACCATTAAAAAAATTCTGGAACAAAAGCGCCTCCTGACAGAGAATATCGCGCTGAAGCAGCAAGTGAGTCAGCAGCGCGAGGCATGCAAGGAATTTGTCGCAAATTCTGCATCCATGATGAAGATCATCGAAACACTCGAAAAGGTGATTCCTACAAAGAGCAATATTCTCATCCTGGGTGAAAGTGGCACCGGGAAGGGACTTCTTGCTGAACTCGTCCATTGTAACAGTCCCCGGCGCGATAAACCTTTTATTTGCATAAACTGTTCTGCTATCCCAGAGGGACTCCTCGAATCTGAGCTTTTTGGGTATAAAAAGGGGGCGTTCACTGGTGCGGTTTGCGACAAGCTAGGTCTCATCAGCATGGCAGATCAGGGTACGCTCTTTCTGGACGAAATAGGCGACATGGCGCTTAATTTACAGGCAAAACTCCTGAAGGTTTTGGAGGACGGTGAAGTGTATCCTCTCGGGGACACGAAGTCTAAAACAGTGGATATAAGAATCATATCAGCGACGAATGCAGATCTCGACAAGAGGATCAAAGAAGGAAAGTTCAGGGAGGATCTTTACTGGCGATTGAATGTGATAGAACTAAAAATCCCCCCTCTTAGGGAAAGAATAGACGATATAGAGATGATCACTAAGCATTTCATAAAAAAATTTGCGGAAGAACACAAAAAGCACATTAGAGGAATCGATCAGGAGGCTCTCTCGTCATTGATTGATTATCCGTGGCCCGGCAATGTAAGAGAATTAAAGAATGTAATCGAACGGTCGATTGTCCTTGCGGAGAGTCCTTTTATAACCACAGCTAACCTGCCGGAAAAATTGCAGAAGGCGGGTCTTTTAAAAGAATCCTCTTCACTCAAAATGTACATCAGCACTTACGAAAAGTATCTTTTGCTCTCAACCTATAATGCGCACAACAAAAATAAAGAAGAAACCGCCAAGATATTGGGAATAGACCTGGCAACCCTTTACAGAAAATTCAAGAAATATGGAATTGAGCCTGAATGACAAAGTCTTTTCGCATTGGTGCCATTGTGGGAGGGATGCTAGGCGTCGTGGTCACACTTGGAATGGATATCATCCTCGGACAGAAGTCTGGAGAAGGATGGAGTGCGGCGGTCGCTCATGACCTCAATCATCTTCTCGACACGCAATTTTCCACAAATAATATTATCGTCATCACGGGAGTTTTACTTATCATTGGCATCATTGCAAGTGTAGGCGCCTTGGTGGGTGGTTTCTTCAGTACGCTCATCGCTCGTCTTTTCGAAGTGCTCACAAAAGAGGATTGATGTTATGCGGAAATCGCGAAGGTGTATACAAACTCCTGCATTTCTTGCTTGGCGAAGAGAGAAGAGATTTTCTTCCCGAAAAAAGGGAGGGATCAAGGCATTTCAAATCGCATCGAGAGGGCAGCTACTTTTTTTTTGGGGAGACGGGGCACAACGGAAGGCGTTACGCCCATTTGGTCTTTACTTCTTTCTACAAGCTCTCATTAGATAGTTTCGTGTATTTGAATCGCAACGTTCTTTAAGTTTTCCCTGCTTTTTGGAGTTTATTAAAGCCTTTTGAGCCGATGTGGCAGCGTGCGCACTGGGTATTGGAGGCGAAGGCCATCTTGCCGTCGTGGCAGGCCCCGCAGTATTTGCCCGCGTAC
>JBKQMP010000053.1:0-7431 GCA_052146665.1 Dissulfurispiraceae bacterium | reverse complement strand
TCACCTGTTTCACAAACCAGGGCAGCTTGATTCCCAATATCTTTGTATAAAACACTTTTTCGTCCATGAACATAGGATACTCAAACCACTATATATTGTATAGACCCATGAAGAACCCAGATGCGCCAAAGCTTTTTTAAGGGTGAAGAAATCTTTTGTAAGGAGGATTGTGACAATGTTCAATATGCGTATGCTGAGGGAGGCGATTCAATATTGCCTCATGTCATTTATAGTGTTGCTGCTTTCATCGCCAGCTTACGCTGGAGGCATCCAGACATTGGATGTCGTTGACGTGACCGAGTCCGCTGAAAATCCGATAGGTATTAACGATTCGGCAACTGAAGGGACCGCCCCCGGGGAGGAAGTACAATCCCGTCCATACTACAGACCTGGAGAATTATTGGAGGTAACTCCCGGACTGATCGTCACCCAGCACAGTGGGGAAGGAAAGGCCAACCAATACTTTCTCAGAGGAGTTAATCTTGATCATGGGACGGACCTGCGGATTACCGTCGATGGCATGTTAGTCAATGAACCCACCAATGCGCACGGCCAGGGATATTCTGATCTGAACTTCATGATACCGGAACTCATCGACAACATACAATATCGGAAAGGGCCTTACTATGCCGATTACGGGGATTTCTCATCTGTAGGCGCTATTGACGTCCATTATGTGAATACGCTGCCGCAGGGGATCTCCAAGACAACCGTGGGCTTCTATGGTTATGAACGCCAACTTCTGGCCGATTCGATAAAGCTGGGGGCAGGAAACTTCCTCGGCGCTGTGGAATACGTACATGACGACGGCCCGTGGACTAATACAGCGGACTTTCGGAAGTTCAATGGGGTATTGCGCTACACTGTGGGTGATTTTACCTTCGCTGCAATGGCTTATACAAGCCAGGGAGTTGCCACTAACCAGATTGCAGAACGGGCCGTAGAGGAAGGTTTAATCTCGCGTTTCGGGACGCTTGACCCAAGTGACTTCACCTTCACGCGCCGCTACAGCCTCTCCGGGGCCTGGCAGCACACTACCGGAGATTCTGTTGACAAAGCCAATATCTATTTCATCGACAAGTATATGCAGTTATATTCAGATTTCACCTATTTTCTCAATGACCCTATCAATGGGGATCAGTTTGAACAATGGGACAAGAGAACAACGGCTGCAGCTAATGCCAGCCATACCTGGACAAGTAACCTGTTTGGACGCGAGATGGAAAATGAGGTAGGGATACAACTGGAATTTTTCAATATTCATAACGGTCTGAACCACACCGCAGATCGGCAGCTTATTGAAGTTTGGAGGGACGACCGCATACATGAAGATACCGAAGCGGCGTATTTTCAAAACACTTTACACTGGTTTGACAAGTTTCGTACCGTAGCCGGTGTTCGCTGGGACTTTTTGCAGATAAATGACCAATCCGTGACAGCCAATTCGGGCAATACATCGGCCAACATTATAAGTCCAAAGTTAAACATGATATTCGGTCCATGGTACAAGACAGAGTTCTTTATCAACATGGGATATGGCTTTCACAGCAATGACGCCCGCAGTACTATCGATAACTCAGTTCCCTTAAGCGACCCATGGGCGGGCCCGAATCAACCAGTAGCCCCGTTGGTGCGCTCCAAGGGATATGATATCGGCGCACGTACTGTTATAGTCCCTGGGCTACAGAGTTCTCTGACATTTTTTCAGTTGCATTTCGACTCGGAACTTGAGTGGGACGGAGATAGTGGTGAGACCTCTCCAGGCCGTCCCAGTCTCAGGACAGGCTTTGAATTTGCTAACTATTATACCCCCACACCTTGGCTAACGATAGACTTGGATTATGCATATACCAAGGCACGCTCTCAGGGTGCGGAGGTTCCAGTAGCGTATGGAACTCAAATCATCTACGGAAATTACATACCCGGCGCAGTTCAGGGTGTTGGGTCCTTGGGTGTATCAATACACGATTTAGGTCCGTATTTCGGATCCTTGAGGGTACGCTATCTTGGAGGATACCCGCTTACGGAGGACAACAGCCAACGTGAAGGGTCCTCAACTTTGCTGGAAGCACAGATAGGGTATAAATTCTCCAAGCACGTGACGATGGTGCTGGAAGGGCTTAACCTAACAAATAGCAAGGCCAGCGACATTGCCTATTATTATACATCCAGGTTGCCGGGGGAGCCTTTGTCGGGCGTAAATGATATACACTTTAAGCCGGTAGAGCCTATTAACGCTCGTCTAAGCCTTATATATTATTTTTAGTCAGAATGTTAAAAAGGATGCACTTGTTGTAAAGCTCCGTGAGGCGGCAGATGTTAAAAGCTGCCACCTTCTTCAGAGGTGCGCGCACCTCAATTTTAAAAACGTGATGCGATACGTATAAGTTCGGTTTTAACGCGTACTGAAGTCAAGGGGTTACTAGCTGTGCTCGGGCTGATGAACACCAGCGGATTCAAAGAGGCCGCCATCATGACAGAGAAAGGGGTGATCAGAGACTGTTCAAAAAGTTTTTGTATCTATCATCGTTATATAATAGGGCAAATTGTGGTGATGCGCCGACCTAACTTACTAAAAAATACACACATGAAGGAGAGGCAGTATGCAAGCGTTGCTTAACGCATTAAAGACTCTGCAATTTGGCGGGATGGCGGTCTATCCACTTTTCGTCTTAGGGGTAGCAACATTGGCGATCTCCTTGGATAAAGCTTTTGTCTACCGGCGCTACGTCAGGATGTCCGTTCCCCTGTTGTTGCTGATTGAGACCTATAGTTTTGCATGGGCAGACCTGGATGAACAGATGAAGTCTCTTTCACCCGGAAACTATTACGGGCGTTTCTTTCAGGTGATTATTGCAAACCGGGTTAACCCAGCGTGGTGGGTAGAGTCTCGGGCAGCTGATGAGGCACAGTTGATAGAAAAAGCGTTGCACAGAGGGCTATGGGTATTGGAAACCATCGTTACTGCGGCACCGTTGCTCGGGCTTGTCGGCACAATTATCGGGATGATGGAGTCATTCAGGTTGATTGGAGGCAGTGGTCTTGTCAATCCTACCGGTATTACTGGCGGCGTGGCTCAGGCCTTAATTGCAACTACTTTTGGTCTTATCATTGCCATCGTGGCCTTGTTTTCATTTAATTTCTTCTCTCATTTGCAATCAAAGACAATGGATGAGATGGAACGCCTTGGCACACGACTTATAGATCATATGCGCATGGATCAGAATAAACAGGAGGCTGTGCTCCATGAAACTTCGTAGATCGCGCCAATCGCGACGCGGGCGGATAGAAATCATACCTATGATAGATGTGATGTTCTTTCTTCTGGCAACCTTTATGCTCGCATCGCTGTCTCTTCAAAATCTGCATTCCTTGCCCGTCAATTTGCCCAAAGGAAAGGCCAAACCACTTCAGTCTATGACTTCTCTAACATTGACCGTGACGAAGAACAGCGAAATCCTGTTGAACAGCACGCCCGTTAGCCTTGAAACTCTGGCTGGGACCTTGCAGCCTATGCTAAAAAGTGCAAATGGCAACATTGTTGTTGCAGCCGATAACGCAGCACCACAGGGTGTGGTGGTCCAGGCGATGCTTCAGGCTCATCTTGCCGGAGCAGAGCACTTTCTGATAGCTGTGAAATATAATGAATAGAAATCATTCATTACTTCAATTTGAGAATATTGATAACCCCTGGCGACGCTTTCCATTCGTATTACTTGTATCTTTGGTCCTATGGGGCTTGATGATGTGGGGAGTCGGGTTGTTTCTTGGCCATATGGCTGAGCAATCAATGCCGCTCAACCCTATAGATGCACAACTGGTTGAGATACCAGCACCCATCAAACATGCCGCAATTCCCAAACCTTCTATTCCCAAGCCGACACGTCAACCGGCAACAGAATCTCCCCAAAAAATACAACCTGTAGCCCAAGCTATAGCTTCAGTGCCGACTCCGACCGTTCGGGCGGTATCATTACCTGAATCGGCAGGACAGGTGGCTAATGACAATAAAGTGTCCGTGGACACTTCTCGGCCAGTTAAAGGATCCAGCGTATCCACGGTGTCCCCGGCGTCAATCACACCTCCTCAGTTTGGGGTTGCCTATTTAAACAACCCTAAACCTGTTTATCCTGCTTTTGCTAGGCGCATGGGAATGGAAGGAACCGTAATGTTAAAGGTGCTTGTAAGCCGTGAAGGCAATCCTCTCAAAATTGATATCGCCAAATCTTCCGGATATGACCTATTTGATAAAACTGCTGTTGATGCAGTAAAAAAATGGCGTTTTATCCCGGCGCGTCAAGGAGATTCGCCGATTGAAGAATGGGTACAGGTGCCAATTGCCTTTCATATGAGCAAATGATTTGCATGGATGCCTTCTCATACGCGACGTTCGATGATTTGGCAGCTATCCTGGGATCTAAGGGACAATTCTTTCCAGATCAAGTAACATGTTATCCTCTTGCGGTAAGTAATGACACAGCCTAAAACTGCGCTCAAGGCTTTTATAGCTGGTTGGCTTATGCTTGAACCATGTTAGCAGATTTTAGAAGGGTCCATGACCATTTATCTCAATGTGTGCTGTCTTCATATGGAATATCCGGATTCTTCAAAAAGAAAGGAGGCGCTGCCCGAGGAATTAAATGCAAGGCTGTGCATCGGTAGGAACTTATCCGCTGCAATCCAGGAGATCATTGGCACGTGCTCATGACATCCTTCGCCAAGATGGGCTATAGGTTGAAGGGCTCAGCGGGGTGAGGATTAGAGATCACAATGAATTTTCGTAAAAAAGGCACCCTTATGTGCCACTTGAATAATTAAACATGGGTATGCTAACCTATTGACAGAATTTTGGAAGTTTTTGCTGTTTATGAGGCCACAAAGACTTTTAACTTTGTGGCCTTTTTTGTTGAGATCTTCTGAGATTTGAGTCTAGAGAGAAGGAGGGAAAAGGAAATGGCACAAGGAACGGTGAAATGGTTTAATGACAGCAAAGGTTTTGGATTCATAACAAATGAAGACGGAAGTGAAGCATTTGTCCACCACTCATCCATCCAAGGTAACGGCTTTAAGAGTCTTGCCGAGGGTGACAAGGTCAGCTTTGACACTGAAAAAGGTCCGAAAGGCCCCAAAGCGATCAATGTCGTCAAACTGTAATTAACTGGAGAAGGCTTCCTCCATTGGAGGGAGCTTTTTCATTTGGGAGGCACGTGAACAACAGCATAAACAGCAGGAGAAGGGCTTCGAGGACAGAAAGGCAGCAGCGGAAAGTTGATGCAGGCTCTGTTGCAACCCATTTCCCTGAGGTTACCAGCATCGTCATTAGAATGATGTATAATCAGAGGGGGATAGCAAAATCCTTACCTCGGACTGTTAATTTCTATCCCAACAGTTCTGCTTTATTCAGGGTGGATTGTTTGAACAGAGAATGTGTTGACGGCGGTTTTGATCTCAGTCAGGTTATCACTGGGATGATCAGAAACCACAGGGAGGTGGCAAAAGGAGATCTCAGTTGTGAAGGCAACGATCCTTCCACCGACCACTCAAATATTGTCTACGAAGTTGCCATCCAGTACATATCATCTTGATTGCGCACGAAATGTGTTGAGTGCGGAGATGTTCAGGAATTAACACGTCTCTGAACTTAGAGATAGTTGTGAAGGCTGATACCCTTCTTACAACCATGTCAAAATATTCTTTACCGACAGACGGCAGCGGTACAGTGCTGCTGCTGGATTAGCCGCAAGGGTTTGCAAATGATTCACACAAGTGCGACGTGACTTGGCTGTCAGTGAGAACAGGTATCCGAGAAGACTGCAAGGCGGGCTCATCGCAACCCCGTGGAGTCCTGTTTGAACGACTGGACGAATGCTGAGCTTTTTGCAATTGTTTCTAGCCAAGCTATCCGACTTTGTGATATTATTTTCACGAAGCTGCATTTTATCAGTACAGGATTTTTACTAGAACTTTCATTCCTGCCTGTTTCTATACCTTCGAACAAGCCAGAACCCCAAGCCGACGACTGACACCCCAACTATCCCAAGAATCTGATAGTGCGCAACATTCTTAAGAACAGATTTAAATGCGTGGCCAAAAAGATAGCCGCCTCCTGCGACCACGACTGCCCAGATGACGGCCCCAATTCCATTGAAAATTAGGAAACGAAATGCTTTAATCCTATGATTCATGCCAAGTACAAAGGGTGTCATGATTCTAATACCGTAGACAAACCTGAAACCGAGCATAATTGCATCATGGTACCGTTCAAGAAGCCTGTGAACCCTATCAACGCGCCTATGCCAATTAGGGTGTCTTGAGAGCAGAAATTTGCCTTTGTATCGTCCGATATAGAAATAAGCTTGATCTCCCGAAAAACTTCCTATGAAGGCAATTAACATAACAAGAGGCAGTTCTAAGTACCCCAATTGTGCGGTAAGCCCTCCGATCATTAGGATGGTCTCTCCCTCTAGGAACGTACCGATGAGCAGAGCCCAATAACCATAGGTTCTGACGAAGTGCTCAAGAATTGTAGTTGATATCATATCCTCCTAAGTTTATTCCCTTAAACAAAACGCAATTCCAAATTTGAAGGTGGCATTTGCTGCTTGCCATTACGTGACGCATGGGCACTTTTGAAAAAGATCAAGACCCTGCCTCCGCAAGAGGAGTTTATCTCTTAACAACCCCATTTTGCTTCTTATTTTTTCTAAGGTGCTTAAGTCTTGACAGTCTTCCAAGCCTGTCGCTGCATTAAATCTTATAAGAAACGACACGGGCAATACCACTAATGCTGCTAACTATTCATATGCCTGACGGGTGATAGAAGTACCACTTCCAAAAGGTTGCAGAATAGTCCCAAACACATTCAATAAGGCCAGTAATATGGACTGGATAGAGGAAACAGGTCAAGGCCAAGCAAGTACCAGCTAAGATCTCGCGGACAGCCTAACATAAAAGGATGGAAAGAAACGGAAGCTAAGCAGGCCCTAGCCGGTTCACAAAGGTGTTGAAAAAATAGTAAAAGAATCAAAAGGCTCTTACTAACAACTAGTGAGAGCCTTTTGATTGTGTACCCTTGTCGATGTCGATCAGGGCCTTGAGTTCACGCAAGTGATGGGCGTTGCACAGCGCGTGTCTGACGGCAGGCAGCGTGTAATAGGGCGCGAAATGATCGTGGACGATGACGCCGCCGCGAAGGCCCTTGGGCAAACCGCCGCGTTTGGCTGACACCCGATACGAGGTCAGGGCCGCGGTCGAGGCGGTATGCAGCCATTGGCCCTTCCCGGCGACGCGAAAGCCGGTCCCCGGGCTCTTCGACCCGGGGATGGCGCACCGCGGCTTGGGCCACGAGCGCGGCGATCCGCGCCGCCACAGCCCCGAATTCCTCGGCCTTCCTCTTGCCCCAGGCGACGACGCTGTCGGGACAAAGCCTCG
>JBKQMP010000052.1:0-38414 GCA_052146665.1 Dissulfurispiraceae bacterium | reverse complement strand
CTGGTTTTGATAACCTAAAATTGACCAGCAAAAGGGGTTTTTGATAACCGAAAATTGATCACCCCGGGCATATCTCCTCATGATAAGGTGGGGCGAAGTTTCAAAGTCGCCCCATTTTTACGCGGAGGAGGAAAGGAGTGCTCAAGATGGATCAGTATGAATTAGTTAGGACGGCTCATCGGGTGTACGGCCAAAACATCAGTGAGCTATCAAGGTTAACGGGCCATGCACGAAACACAATCAAGAAAGCCATACGCGGTGAGCCGTGGGGTTACAAGGAAAGGAACCATCAGCCGTTCCCAGCTCTTGGTAATTATATGGAGACTATCGATAGCTGGATTAAAAGTGACAAGGACAAACCGAAGAAGCAGCGGCATACGGCGCACCGGATATACAATCGGTTGGTGGATGAGCATGGCTATAAAGGTTGTGAATCCACTGTGCGGCGCTATGTGAAACTTGCCAAGATAACTTTTGGCATAGAAAGCCCACAAGCATTTATCCCCTGCAACCCGGAGTCTGGCAATGAAGCGGAAGTCGACTGGGGTACAGCGACGGCAATCATAGCAGGGGAAGAGCACCGGCTAAAGTTTTTCTGCATGCGGAGCAAATATTCCGGCAAGCACTTTGTACGTTTATATCGTTGTGAACGGCAGCAGGCATTTCTGGATGCTCACATCCATGCATTTGCCTTCTATGGCGGAATATTTCCGGTACTCATCTATGACAATTTAACGACAGCGGTGCAAAAGGTATTACGCGGGAGGGACCGTATTGAGCAGGAAGGCTTCAGCAAATTCAGGGCCTACTACAGCTTTGAGGCCCGTTATTGCAATCCCGACAGCGGTCATGAGAAAGGGGGAGTTGAAGGCATAGTGGGCTATGCACGGCGCAATTACATGGTCCCTATTCCTGAGGCCGACAGCTTGGAAGAGCTGAACGATAAAGTTCTTGGGAAGTGCTTTAGTTATGGGGAGCACAAGATGGCTGGTCGTGACCGTACCGTGAACGAATTATACGAAGAGGAGAAAGAGCGTCTTGTTGCCCTTCCCGAAGCTGTGTTCAGCAATATACAGACATCAGGCAGCCGGGCCGACAAATATGCCACGGTCATTGTGGACAAGAACCGATATTCCGTACCGAGCAGGTATGCTGGGTTCAGAGTGAAAGTGCTGCTCCATGCTGATCGGGTGGAGATCTTTACAGGCACTAAGAAGCTGACAACGCATGAGCGGTTGTATGGTAACAACAAATGGAGTCTCAAGCCGGACCATTATCTTGAACTAATCCAGCAACGGCCGCTGGCTTTCAATAGTGCCCGGCCTATCCAGCAATGGCGGAAGAGCTGGCCGCAGTCCCTGCACCTTCTTTTGGAGCGTTTTTGCCGCTCACAGGGCGAAACAAACGGGATCAAGGACTTTATCACCGTACTCATGTTCTACAGGGATTATAAGGCCGGCGAGATTGAAGCTGCAGTTGAGTTGGCCTTAGAAAACAGCATCAGCACCAGTGATGGGGTGCATCACATTCTCACTTACACTGGCGGTACCGACATGCCCATAGCCCCGTTAATGTCATGGCCGACGCTGCCACCTCCTGATTTATCGGTTTATGCTCAGTTGGCAGGTGTCCAATGAAAGCCGGGGCATTGATGGAGCTGAAGGAGAATCTCAAGACCCTTAAGCTATCGACCATGGCTTCCAACGTAGAGGGGTTAGTACGGGAAGCCCGGGAAACAGGAATCGGCTATGAGGAGTTTATATTGAACCTGACTGTCGCCGAATTGCAAGGCAGATCAGAAAGTAGGTTGGCTCGCCGCATCAGGGAGGCAAAGTTCCCACTTATCAAGCCGCTGGAGACCTTTGATCTCGCAGCCGTACCGGAGCTCGACCTTCGGCTCTTTCGGGAGCTTACAGGAGAAAGTTATATCAAGGAACATCGCAACGTCATTTTCCTTGGAAAAACCGGCGCCGGCAAGACCCATATGGCCACAGCTTTGGGAATTGAAGCCTGTAAAAATAACTTTAGGACCCGGTTTGTCACGTGTTATGGCCTGGTGAATGAACTGATCGAAGCAAGACAGGAGAGGACGTTGCAACGTCTTATCCAAAGGTATATCCGCTATGATCTGCTCATCCTTGACGAACTCGGATATGTACCTTTTTCCAAGGAAGGATCGGAACTGCTTTTTCAGGTACTGGCGGAAAGACACGAGAAAGGGTCGGTTATGATCACAACCAACCTTGGGTTCGCCGACTGGACCCAGATATTTGGCGATCAGGTAATGACTGCGGCTCTGTTGGACAGGCTGACCCATAAAGCCCATATCATTAACTGCCCCTGGGATAGCTATCGGTTGAAGCAGAGTCTTAAGGAAAAAAGAAAACATGCAGGAAAGGAGAAATAACCCATGCAAACAACAGTGTATAATCCACAAAAAGGCAGACTGGAAACGATTAACATAGAATTCACTAAGGACCATACGACCTGGTTCAGCCAATGCAGGAATGGCAATGATATCTCTAAGATAACGGATTTTGAAGGCGATATGCTGATCAGTGAATACAGTTACAACTATCCAATCAGGGTTCCTGATATATCAAGGGCTGATATAGGGTATGACCAGAAGAAAGCAAAGGAACTGAGACGCCAGTACGAATAGTGGGACCAATTGACTTCACCAGAAGCCGTATAATCGCTTTTTCCAGGGCAAGCCATATCATGATATCCCTTGGAATGAGCTTTTTCAGACCGATTAGAAATTGGGAATCGTTGGATAGGTGAGATGATCACCCCTCATCATCTCGAATTATGAATCGCTCAGGGTGGTCAAAATTCGGTTATCACAGGTGGTCAATTTTCGGTTGCTTTTTCGAGTTGCCAACCCATAGATGAACTGTGTATATTATTAGATATGAAAAAGTGATAGTTTTTATCGGAGGCGACGCTGTAAAACAGTGTGCAAACGGTGTGCAGAATCACCCCTACAGTGTGCAAATTGCACACTGTTTTAGCACCTTTCATCACTTAGTGTCACTTATTAATACCACGGAAGTTATTGATAAACCATTGAATTAGCACCAGCCGGAGTGGCGGAATTGGTAGACGCAAGGGACTTAAAATCCCTCGATGCTTGCATTGTACGAGTTCGAGTCTCGTCTCCGGCACCATTTAAAATCAATAGGTTATTGCCTTCCACGATCATCACCGATAGCCCTTTTTATTGGCACTGTGCCCGGAATTGTGCCCGCCTGTGCCTTGTCAATTAAGGTTTTTTTGTCCTCATGCAACTTTGCAATTTTTTGAGAGGCCCACTTCAAGTCTGACTCGTTAACGATCTTGTATCGGTCGAAAACGGACCTTGTCTTATGTCCCGATATGGCATGTGCCATCTTCATCGAGATCCCTGCCCCGGTCATATTTCTAAGAGCCGTCCTGCTGAGGTCATGAAATAGCCGTTTCTCTGGCCTGACCCCTTTGAACAGGTCCAGATGTAAAGTAGTATATAGGACTGGCTATCCCCTCAAGCTCTTAATCAGATTGAATTGTAGTGCTCTCTTTTTTAATCATACCTTATAGTCGCCCAAAGAAAGAGCCCTGGAGATTTGTAGAGCCTTATCTTGCATCATAGTGCTGGAGATAAAATCTTCAGCGCATTGTCGATCTCCTCCTGGATCATCTCAACACGCACGCTTTCGGCATTAGATAAACTATGACCATTTGGATGACCCAGCCGACAAGCATAAATCCAGCGAACACCTTGAGGGCTTGGATGCTAGTTATAGTGGAGAAAATGACCATAAGAAACATTATGACATATGCAATCTGTGCCAAGAAAGTTGTAATCACCGTGCCGGGACCCCTCCCGGCGTCCTGATCCATGGATGCCATGTACGCCCATGGGCCTGTGGCAACCCCATAAGACCAGATGAGTAGTGGAATCAAACTGCCGCCGGCAGTATCCTTGACAAACATAAAAAGCACACCGCAACACCACGCTGTCATCACTGTGATGACGAAGAGGTTGCTGAGTGCACTAAAAAAAATCAACTCGCATGTCTTCCCTTTTTTTGCACAGTAAACAACCGGCGGTGCAAGTAGCCTTGTGGGACGCATAGCGCGATTAATTAAAAAAATAGCGGTAAAATAGAAAAGAAGGCCAATTCCGATTGTTCCCCAGCGGCCGAGGATGCCCAACCAGATGCCAGCTACTATGCCTCCAAGCAAGTCAAGATATGCGAACGGCAAACATAACGCTATGATTGATCCTTGCAGTATTTTCATTTTCCTTTCTTGATGCCACACCTCGTAATTTTCATCCGATTTCCATTCTGGCGCAGCTTTCGGTTTTTTTAATGTAAATAGTACGCCATAATGACGGACTTGTCAATTTCATCGGCAGTTTTTACTAGGCGCAACGCACAGGTTCCTGGACGCTCCGCATCGGACTGTGCAGTAACTATGCAATTCGTATGTGAAATGATGTGCAAAAGAGATAGAACAAAACTTACGGTAACTATCGCAATAAAAAGAGAGGCCCCAGAGATTCCCAGGGCCTCCAATGGTGTCATTGGAAAGAAACCAAAAGGGATGTGCTGTTCAACACAGCCCTTTGTAAAAACAAGCTCTGCCATTCACATTCGTCTTTAGCCCGTCGGCCTAGCCACGTGCCTTAGCCACGGTTACTTCTTCACCCTCCGCCTAGCGTAGAGCGCTAAACCGAGTAAGCCTGAGCCTAAGAGAGCAAGAGTACCAGGCTCTGGAACTTCTGTGACCAGCCCCTGATAATGCCCATTACAATCTCCCGGGGTGATCCAGTCAAAGGCAGAGATGTTACCAGTATTGTTGCCGAGGGCAGTTAGCATATTCTTGTAAAGAGTAACTACATTAGATTGGCTATGACTATTGTACCTCCCGTCATACCGAACAATGAGCAATCAAGGGCAACCGTACGCAACAATAGAAAGAAAGGGTAAAGCCCTTGATATTAAATAATATAAGTTTAATATCAAGGGCTTATGAGAGTTGCTGAAATTTTACTTTTTCGGACTTAAAATCCCTCGATGCTTGCATTGTACAAGTTCGAGTCTCGTCTCCGACACCATATCTTTCAAAGCTCAAAAGCTCTAAACGATAAAGCGGTTGTTGCCCCCAGGAGAGGGGACATTAAAAGAAATACAGGCGCAGGCAATAAAGGACGTTCTATAGTAATGTCACAACAGTAAGTCGATGGCCGTAAAACCGCTGAGGATTTAACGGAAGGCATTTTTACAAGCGGATGAAGGAACTGTAGCCAATGGAAACAACTAAAGCAGTACAAGTGTATCTTTTGAGCACACTTTCGATCCTACCGATAGCTCCCGTTTAGAGCCCATTTCAATAATAACTCTCTTATTTGACTTGAATTTTATTCACTTGAGATCTCGCTGGTCGTCAAAAAACCAATCTGGTATGAAGCTTGCATTTTTGATGGCATAGGCAATGCTTTAGCAATGCGCTGGTTCGCGGTGAACGTTAGATCGAGGCGTAAGTTTGTGGCGCCCAATGATCTATTAAATAAGAGAACGGAGTCTTTCTCCCGGTGATCACGAAGAAGAGGCGATGGAAGGACTGAAAGAAGTTTCTTGAGTTCCCACTCTTCCTGCGGTGTCTCTTTGTGCAGATCCTCCCGATACCCGAGGATGGGATCTATTGGCTCAAGCTTATACTCCCGGGGGGAGTGGACCTCGACATATATCAGTACCTGGAAGAGGGAAACAGGAGCATGGTCAAGCGCACCCCTTAAGAGGTGCAACAGGCATTCTGAGGAGCAAAAAAAGGCCGATACATGTATTTGGTAATTGGCACTTAACTTGTTATACTATACTTAAGAAAGGAGGGTGTTCATGAAACGAATAACGCGCATTACGACAGCGACTGTCTTTTTAATATCCCTCTGCATTGCTGTCAGCGTGCAGGCTTATGTCATTAATGATACCTATTGGGGTGGCACACCCTCTAGTGGTGCAGATGCCGACGTAATTGGCACTTACACCCAGTTTGGTATCAACACCATGACGGTGACTCAGAGCGGAAATCAGCTGACTGTGGATATCAACGGGCCATTTTTCAACGCCTATACGTTTAACGACGTGTACAACATGCAACTGGGGAGTCTGTTTCTAAGCACCACGGGATGGCAGCCCTATGGAACGGGGCCGACTTATCCTAATGATACTACACTTAATACTGGGACAAACTGGGCATACGCCTTCGTATTAAACGGCAAAAAAGATGCCACGAGCGGCAGTGGATCCCTGTATAACGTCCTCAGTAGCGGGATAATACTGACCAATACAACGGGTATCAAGGGGGCTGGCTTGGATCCCAGGTGGAAGGAAGATCAGTTATATCGATACACGCCCGGGACATCCCAATCTGCTCTGGGTTCAGGTGGCACATGGTCCATTAGTGGGAACGATCTGATAATGACATTTGACATCAGCCCTCTGACTCCTGGGAATCTTGCTTTTGACTGGACGATGCAGTGCGGTAACGATGTGATTGAAGGTCCGGCGCCGTCAACTGTTGTCCCTGAACCTGGTACACTTGTCTTGTTTGGTACAGGATTGGCAGTGATAGGGCTTTTTGGGTTAAGGAGGAACAGGAAAGCAAGCAACTAATGTCTGGATCTAAAAATAAGATGCAAAAAAGGCGCTCACCTGCCAAAGGCGGTGAGCGCTTTTTACATACGAGAAAGAGCATCTAGAGACCACTACGGATATCCACCATTTCTTCTAATAGCAGGGATAGTTGAATTTCCCAATGAGTTTTGCTGACAGCTCCTCGTGACCTCATAGAGAGAGCTGTTTTCGCTATCCCGTGATGTCTTCTACGTCATATCTTGAATCTCTGGTTAAGTGCGAATCTCTTTATGCGGGGTCACTGTCAGCAAATTTTTTGTTGACGCCTTAATGCAAATTGTTAGGACTCAGGATTGGATTACTACCTGGGCACAAATAACAGGCTTACGCCTACCATTGTCTTCCGCTTTTGCGTATGACCTCAGTAGCTGACTGAAAGAGTAATCTTTTCCCTGTGCCGCCAAATAACTAATGGTATGGTAGCGCCCGGTCTAGTATTTGCGATAGCGGACTCTAGATCCGCCTTATCAATTATTGTTCTGTCTCCATACTGGAGAATAACGTCTCCTTTTTGAATGGCGGCCTTCTCCGCTAAGCTTCCATCTGATACACTAATAACTATAACTCCCTTTGGCTCAGTCATTTTTAATATGGTGGCAATCGTAGAGGTGACGGGTGCGTAAGTTATGCCCAAGGTTGGCTGTGGCGCTGATGATGGTATAGGGACTTTGGGTTTCTTGCTGCTATTCAGGTAGTCGACAAAGTTTGCCATAGCGACAAGAGGGTCTTCCTTGCACGCGGCAAAATTATCGCCGCACCAGGCTTTCATCACAATTTTATTTCCGCCGGATTCCAGAGGAATTTTGTTGACCTCAAAAGCTAAGTAGGAATATTCACTGCCGGGGCCGTAAGTCAGAATATGGGTGGGTGTTTGCGTCTGGATCTTCCAATAACTATTAACTGATACCCAGTATATAGCCTTTCCCCACATTTCGTCGCAGTCGCTATCATTATTACAGATTATCGGAGTCTTGACTTTGGCTTTGAGTGCGGCCAATAGTCTCGGCGGCATTGTTGCTTGCTTGGGAGCGCAACCGAAGAGAGATAATAGAGAAATGGCAATAATTAAAACTCTAATGTAATGGTTCTTTTTCATCCCTATCTAAAAAATGATAGCACTTCTCAGACCGGCGTGCAATTCTTTTGCCCGCAGGTTTCATCTTATGAATCGCGTCATGACTGACACCAGCGATGGCGACAAGCTTTTTTTTGGTGCATACCGATGTCGTGCCTTTTTTGTGACCAAAGCGCTCTCATTTGTTCCAATTCTTGCAACTCCCGTCAACATTGAGCGTGCTCCAACCCCATCGTGAAGTCTAAATAATTTTATGACAGCGAATAGGCAGAGGAGGGGAAGATGAGACTGAGATGACTTAAAACCCTTAGTGGGTTGGCCATGTCTGATTCTCGTTACTTGCATTTATCAGAAAGCGCCGTAAGACCCCGTCCTTCAGGGCGAGGATATAAGGCGTAAAGTTAAATGTCTTTCGGTATATGATGTAATAGGGTCAGCTAAGATGGAAAAAGTGGACACCGAAGTCAGATAATAGGCAAAGACGGAGGTGTGGAGATGAAAGGGATTCCAAACGGGAGGTACACGAAGGAATTTCGTGAGGAAGCAGTGAAGATGATGTTAGATGGAGGCATATCCTTGCCGGAGGCAGCACGTCGATTATCGTTGCCGCCATCTACCTTGAGGCAATGGGTAAAAGCACATAAGGGTGGCAAGCTCAGTGATATTGGCAAGACGCAGCGACCACTCACAGACATTGAAATGGAACTGGCAAGGGTAAAGAAGGAGCTGGCTGAGACCAGGATGGAGCGGGACCTGCTAAAAAAAGCGGCCGCGTACTTTGCGAGGGAGTCGCTGCCCGGTACGCGCTCATGAAGGAGATGCGACTTCACTATCCAGTGCCGATGATGTGTCGTGTGTATGAGGTATCGGCAAGTGGCTACTATGCATACGTAACGAGGCCTCTATCAAAGCGAGCGCAGGAGGATGTGCGGCTGGAGGTTGAGATAAAGGCTGCACATAAGAGGACACGCCGGCGATGCGGTGCGGAGCGATTACAGAAGGATTTGGACGAAAACGGTATCGAAGTGGGAGTGTGCTGGATCAAGCGACTCAGGAAAAAGCTTGGCATACGCTGTAAACAGGGGAAGAAATTCAAGACTACCACTGATTCAAAGCATACGTTGCCGGTGCCCGAGAATTTGATAGATCAGCAGTTTAAGGTATCCAGGCCCAATACGGCATGGCTCAGCGACATCACCTACATAGCTACCGAAGAGGGCTGGCTCTATCTTGCTGCGCATAAAGATATTTTTAACGGTGAGATAGTTGGCTATGCAATGGGAGAACGGCTCACAAAGAATCTTGTAAGTCAGTCATTATTGCGGGCAGTAGCAGCGAAGCGTCCAGCAAAGGGATTGCTACATCATTCGGATCGTGGGAGCCAATACTGTGCCTATGATTACCGGAAGCTCCTTGATCAGTTCGGCATGACAGCGTCAATGAGCGGAAAGGGAAATTGTTATGACAATGCACCGATGGAGAGTTTCTGGGGCACTCTGAAGCAGGAACTTATTCATCACAGGCGCTACAGGACCAGAGGAGAGGCAATACAGGAGATTACAGAATATATCGAGATCTTCTATAACAGGCAGCGCCGACAGGCAAGACTGGGATATCTCTCTCCTGTGGCATATGAACAGAAATTCTACGCGGGACAGCTGGCAGCTTGAAAGCTTTCGTGTCCACTATTTCCATCCGAGGTCACTTTTGAGATAGACGATGGGTGAGGATGCCACCATAGTTCTATGAGTAATTACTGCGAGATCGTACTGTATGTGGGTAGATGTCTATGCGACGGCCTCATGCCAGGGAGATTTTATTCAGAGAATGATGATCCTTATTCTCTAAGAAGGATTGCGGATGCTCTGAGAACGATTGAAAAATACCTGTTGCCATCACAGAATTGGGGCCTAATTATCGATTACAACAATCTTGTTAAGGATAATATTGAAGCGGATAAATTGGTGGAACATGCAAAGAGAAACTTTCCCAATGCAAGGGAGATCATCGAGCCTTATGTGTGTATACATGGGAGGATCGTATTCGCGAGGAAAATAAGGATTGACGGCTGCCTTGAAGGAGATGCTGACGATATAGTGGAAGTGATGAAGAAATCACGACATGAGCCCAACGAGTTCACCAAAAAAGCTAATTGGATAAAAAAAACTTATGAATCCGAGGCAATCAGAGCAAGCGAGCTACGCGAGCTTCAAGAGAAAGAGGATGATTTTTGGCGGGGGGTGCTCAAGTTCTATTAGCAGCCCATTGATCGCCTCAATTTAACGCTCGCACGGTCAGAACCATTATTTTCCAGAGTCAGGAGGTTTTGAACACTTTTCTTCCGATGTTGTGTAAACCGTCATTCACCGGCTTATTTCCGAGGACTTAACGAGTTAACACAGAGACCCTCTTTAAAGCCCTTAGGGCTTAGCTATGCTAAGGTTTAAGTTGCCTGTCCTTAATCTTGGAAGACCGAGTCCGATGTTGTGATTAGCTTCTATTTGACATCCTCACCGGCCTAAAGGCCGATGATTCCCTGGGGAAACAGCAGCGAGCTCATTGAGCTCATCCATACTGTCTCTGGTAGGTTCCCGCTTCAAGGAGGCGCTTTGAAAGCCGCACTCTCGACAGGCTTCAATTCGGGGCTGCCCGCCCCTACTACATGGAGTTTTACTTTCTTTAGGTCAGGCCAAGTATCCAACGGTATTGCTTGGTTTTCGCGTACCGCGGGAGAACACTCCAACAAAACACCTGACTATTTTGGTATCGATTTTACGTTGCCAACCATGACTGGCAACAACCGCATACCGATTGTCAAAGAGCGTTGGTATTATTGTAAGCGAATTGTTTTACAAAAGTCTACCAACGGCACGCCTTATATCTCCGCCCTGAAGGACGGAGTTTTACGGCGCTTCTTGATAACCTTTCAAAGCAGGATCATAACGGATCCCGGCCAATATAATGACATGGGCTGATCTGATGATATTTTAAAAAAAGTCTCCGGCTGTGGACTGTTTTGGAGGTGCACTTTAGTTAGATTGGCTTAGCTTTTGATGGACACAATTTTATCAAGTAAGCTCTTACGTTCCTCGTCGACACCGGCAAATTCGACAGAGGTCTCATACCCCCCTTGGATTTCTGTTACCCTTGCCACTTTTCCAGAAATGATCAAATAAGAATTGGTCATGCCCGCCTGATGATAGAGCATATCAATAGTGACAATGTCATCGAGATTGTACTTCTTATCTGTCTTAAAACGCATCCCGCTTGCGCTTATATTGGAAACCTCTTCTGTCCAACCCTTCGTCTCGCCTCGGAGTTTAAACTTTACTGTAATATCAATCCTAGGGTGACTCCGCCGATTCTTCATCTCATATCTCTTCTTTCATTACAACAGAAATTGGATCCCCCAAGATGTGATCCATATCACCTGCGCAGCACGAGAGACGAGTGCCCCGTTCAGAAGTGTTTGGTTGCCCCTCATCCTTTTTCTAAAGAGCTATCTTTTGCAGCAAAGCATCCTTTCGGCTTCTGATTCTGCCTTCATTCTTGATCCTTCTTTTATTATCCGTTATTTTTTATCCCATAGCAAGAGTCTTGGAAAAATAACGCCTGTGGTTTGTTAATTCGCGATAGTCTTGCAATGTGACCAAGCAAACGATAGAGCTGTAGAAACTCGTAAGCCCCATCGTTGGCTTCTTTGTTTTTGGCAGTTCTTTGAAGACACGCATGATATTGGATTGGCGCAGGGTATCGTGTTGTGCGCTTGGTTTGAAGAAATATCATACTTCAGATCGCGTGCTAAGGAATTGCAAATAATGAGAATTATCTGATCTTGTCCTTCGGTAATCGCATCGCTCAACCTTGCTTTTTAACATCGTTACATTCTAAATTATCATGTTAAAGGGATGAAGATCTCAGTCTAACTTTAGATAGAGACCTAGTGCACCTGCAGAGTGTTTAGACTCTAATCTGATCTCTCGTGAATTATAAAAGCACTGAGGATATGAGACAAAAAATAAGAAAAGCGATCTTGCCTGCTGCCGGACTTGGAACGAGATTTTTGCCCGCCACTAAGGCATCTCCAAAAGAGATGATGCCTCTTGTGGATAAACCATTGATCCAGTATGCGGTTGAAGAGGCCATTAGTTGCGGCATAGAAGATTTCATTATAATCACAGGAAAAAACAAAAGAGCCATTGAAGATCATTTCGACACCGCTTATCGGCTGGAGGAGAGACTGAGGGCAACAGGGAAGAAAAAACTTTTGGCAGAAATCAATAAACTAAACCATATTAACCTTGCCTATATTCGTCAGAAATCACCCCTCGGCCTTGGCCATGCGATATTGTGCGCAAAACCTTTTGTCGGTGATGATGAGCCTTTTGCAGTCATATTGAGTGATGATGTGCTGGACCCGGAGTATCCGCTGCTCAGTGAGATGATCAATATCTATCAGGATAAGAAATGTCCGGTTATAGCTGTGCAGGAGGTGCTGCGCTCACAAGTGCAACGTTACGGAATCGTTGATGGACCGCAGGAGGGAGATCTCATCAGGATTAATACGCTGGTCGAGAAACCGAAACCCGAAGAGTCACCCTCTAACTTTGCGATCTTGGGGAGATATATCCTCACCCCAGATATATTCTCAATACTGGAACGGCAGGAAGCTGGCGCCGGAGGCGAGATTCAACTTACCGATGCCCTGATAACGTACGCGAAGAAAGCGCCCATTTACGGGTATTTGATAAAAGGGAAGCGGTACGACGCGGGAGATAAGTTGGGTTATTTGGAGGCGACTGTCGATTTTGCGCTTAAGAATAAAGAAGTGGCTAGGGATTTTAGGAGCTTCCTGATTGAACGACTTAAAGTAGCTCAATGAAAACGATCTTAACAAGTCTGTTTCTCTATGAGGTTGATACCTGCTCGGAGCCGCTTATAGACTTCTATGAGACAGACGATTTCCTCGTGTTTGAAGCTGACGTTCCTGGGATAGAACTGTCGAATGTATCTATTAGGGTTTATGAGGATCTCTTAGTGATCCAGGGGGTCAGAACGATTGAAGACGATGAGGCGTCGATCAGGGGAACGAGATTCTTATGTATGGAGAGAAATCTAAAAAGCTTCAGAAGGATGGTCAGGATACCCATTTCTGTGAACACCACGGCAGGCAAGGCGGTTTACAGCAACGGAGTTCTAACTATCAGATTTCCTAAACTGAAGGGTAAATTGATACGTATCTCTGTTGAGAAGCTATAAAAAACGAGTCGGTCAAAACAGGCATTTGGACAAGACACATTGTAATGTTTATCAGCACATTCATTTTATGAGCGGATTACGCGACATCTGTATGATACAGAGGGGAGGACTATGGAGGAGAAAATGAGCGAGATCAGCAACAGCACTGAAGATAAAGACAAGGAAGTACAAATTCCCGATGCGCTACCAGTTTTGCCAGTGAGGGATATTGTCGTTTTTCCTTACATGATCATACCTCTTTTTGTTGGGAGAGACATATCAATTAAGGCAATCGACCATTCTCTTAACACAAACAGAATGGTCTTACTACTGACACAGAAAGATATTGATGTTGAGACACCAAAGCCTGAAGATCTCTATTCGGTAGGGACCGTCTGCATGATCATGCGCATGCTTAAACTCCCGGATGGGCGGGTTAAGATACTTGTTCAAGGCTTGAGCAAGGCGAAGATTGCCATGATTACCCAACAAGAACCATTTTATATGGCGGTCATAGAAAAAATCGTTGAGGGCAAGCCGGCGGAGAAGACAATCGAGGATGAGGCTCTGATGAGGAATGTGAAAGAGCAGCTGGACAAGGCCGTATCTCTGGGGAAATCAATTACACCTGATGTGATGGTGGTCATAGAGAACATTGACGATGCGGGGAGGCTCGCGGATCTCATCGCCTCACATCTCGGGCTGAAGGCAGAACAGGCCCAGGAGATATTGGAGATGTCTGATCCGGTTGAACGAATGAAGCGGATTGGCACCGTACTGTCACGAGAAATAGAGCTCCTGACGATTCAGCAGAAGATCCAGTCAGAGGCAAGGGGGGAAATAGACAAGACTCAGAGAGAGTATTTTCTGCGTGAACAGCTTAAAGCGATACAGAGGGAACTGGGTGAGATGGATGAGCGTGCCGAAGAGGTAAGAGAGTTCAGGAAAAAGATAGAGGATGCACGCATGCCGGAGAAGGTGATGAAAGAGGCTGAAAAACAACTGCGAAGAATTGAAAAGATGCATCCTGACAGTGCGGAGGCTGCCACAATAAGGACCTATCTTGAATGGCTCACTGAGCTTCCCTGGTCAAAGGGGACTCAGGATCTTTTAGACATAAGAGCTGCGGAAAAAGTCTTGAATGATGATCACTATGATCTTGAAAAGGTCAAGGAACGAATCCTTGAATATCTCAGTGTGAGAAAACTAAAGGAAAAGATGAAAGGGCCGATCCTGTGTTTTATTGGTCCTCCTGGCGTCGGAAAGACATCACTCGGTCGTTCAATAGCGAGAGCGCTCGGGCGGGAGTTCATACGGATGTCACTTGGAGGAGTGCGTGACGAGGCAGAGATAAGAGGACATAGAAGGACGTATGTCGGGGCCCTTCCAGGGAGAATCATCCAGGGGATCAAGACGGCAGGCACCAACAACCCGGTCATGATGCTAGATGAGATCGACAAAATTGGGATGGACTTTAGGGGCGACCCGTCTTCCGCCCTTCTCGAAGTGCTTGATCCTGAACAGAACAATACGTTCATGGACCACTACCTTGCGGTGCCCTTTGACCTGTCAAAGGTAATGTTCATTACGACGGGAAATCAGGGCGATACAATACCTGGCCCGTTGAGGGACAGGATGGAAATCCTTTATCTCTCCGGCTACACTGAAGAAGAAAAACTGCAGATAGCCAAAAAATACCTGATTCCTAAACAGTTGGATGAACACGGGATCAGCACAAAGATCTTAAGGATAAGCGAGTCTTCCATCCGCCAGATGATATCTCACTATACAAGAGAGGCGGGAGTCCGAAATCTCGAGAGGGAAATAGCCAATTTGTGCAGGAAAGTCGCCAAGAGGGTCGCTGAGGATAAGGCAAGGCTCTTTACGGCCACCGCCCAGAACATTCATAAATATCTCGGAGTCCCCAAATATCTACCCGAAGAAGAGATGAAAAAAGACGAAGTCGGCGTTTCAACAGGTCTCGCGTGGACAGAGGCCGGGGGTGATGTAATATACGTGGAAGCAACGATCATGAAGGGGAAGGGAAGTCTTACTCTTACTGGTCAACTAGGGGATGTAATGAAGGAATCCGCGCAGGCTGCGCTGAGTTACGTTCGGTCTAGATCAAAAGAACTCGGCATAAGTGATGAGATTTTTTCAAAGGTTGACCTGCATATCCATGTTCCTGCAGGGGCGATTCCAAAGGATGGACCGTCAGCCGGGATCACAATGGCAACAGCCATAGCGTCAGCACTTACGGGTAAGGCGGTTAAGAAGGATACTGCCATGACTGGCGAAGTCACATTAAGGGGGAGGGTTCTGCCAATAGGAGGTCTCAAGGAAAAAACACTTGCGGCTAAGAGGATGGGGATCAGAAAAGTTATTTTGCCCAAAAGGAACAGGAAGGATCTGGATGACCTCCCAAAATATGTGAAAGAGGGAATGGAGTTTGTCATTGCTGAAACAATGGATGACGTTCTCAAGGCGGCCCTTGTCAGGCCAGACAAGGTTGTAAAGACGTTAAAATCAGTCCCTAAAGCCGCATCTACGCCGGCTAGAGGGAGGAACAGCAAAAACAACATGAGGAGAATAGCAACATCAAATATCAGAAATGCAACTCCGTCAAGTAGGGGAACTAAACCTACTAAGAAAAATAAGAGAAAAGTTTAGTGCCAATCTCAACGCCGTTGACAGCGACATTATCGTTGGTATCGGGGATGATGCCGCCGTTATTTGCCCGCAACAAGACAGAATAATCGTCACCACGGATATGATGAACGAGGGGATTCACTTTGACCTCTCATATACGGGTCCTTACCAGTTAGGGTTCAAACTGGTGTCTGTCAACGTGAGTGATATCATGGCGATGGGAGGGACATCAAGGTATCTCTTTCTGAACGTCGCGCTAAGAAAGGATGCAGACGAAGATTTTTTCTGGAAGCTTTATGATGGCATGGCTGCCGCGATGGATAAGTACGGGGTAAGTTTATTGGGTGGAGATCTTTGCACCGCCGATAATGATATGGTTGTATCTGCCACAATAATCGGGGTGGGAAACACTATTGTCACAAGGGGTGGCGCATCTGTCGGTGAAAGAATCTATGTCACTTCAACCCTTGGAGATTCTGCATGCGGCCTCGAGCTACTTAGGCGTCTCACTCAGGAGTCTAAGGAGATGATAAAAAACAAGAAGCTCGCAGGCAACAATAAAGAAACGAAAGGTGATGACAAAACATTGGTGCATCTTGCTGGACGATCATCGCTGAGAACTCTTCGGTGGGATAGCGTCGAGCCTTTAGTGGAGAGGCATCTGATGCCAGTCGCAAGGGATTCACAGCCTTACCTCCGATGTGCGACCTCGATGATCGATGTGAGCGATGGATTATTCATTGATTTAATAAGGATATGTGATGAGAGCAAGGTAGGTGCGCGGGTCTACCTTGACAGGATTCCGATTTCTAGAGAGTTGGAGCATGTTTCAGGCGCGATGGGGTTAGATCCCCTCGCGATGGCAACTTCGGGTGGCGAGGATTATGAACTCCTGTTCACAGCCCCTGATTTTGCTCCTGAACCTGATGATGTGAAGGGCGGTCTGAAGGTTACCTGTATAGGGGAAATTATAGAGAAAGAAAGGATAGTCATTGACAGGATGGGCAACGCAGATCGCCTGACATCGGAGGGTTACGAGCACTTTGGCTCTTCGTGACAAATTAAGGGCAGTTCTCAGTACAAAGGATTCTCCAAAAAAGATTGCCCTATCGTTTTCCGTCGGTATCTTTATCGGGATGTCCCCCCTGCTCGGTCTTCATACGGTCCTAGGCATTTTTGTCGCGTGGGCTTTCAGATTGAATAAGTTTGTAACAGTTATCGGACTGTATATTACGAACCCCTGGACCGTCGTACCGATCTATACCTTTGCGACGTGGATTGGAGCGCGTCTTCTAGGGATGAACCACATAATCCCTGATCTTGACCGGAGCGCTATCAGTTTTTCTTATATCCTTCGAGAAATGGAGCCCCTCATCTGGCCTTTTATCTTTGGCACAACCCTTTGCGGTTTCATCGCGGCAGGGATTGGTTATGTAATAATATACAAGGCAGCCTTGAGGAACAAAAATGATTAAAGTAAATATAACCACTCTGGGTTGTCCCAAGAATGTCGCGGATTCGGGACACCTGAAGAAGTCGTTGATGCAAGAAGGCCTTCTGCACGTCGATGAACCGGAAGATGCAGATTTACTCATTGTCAATACCTGTGGTTTCATCAAGGCGGCGAAGGAGGAATCTATTGAAGAGATACTCAGGCTTGCGGAAATCAAAGAGAGGCGAACGGACAAAGGCAGAGGGCAGAAAAAGAAGCTTTTTGTGCTAGGTTGCCTCGCTAAAAGATATCTGGAGGAGTTGCGGAGTCAAATCCCAGAAATAGATAACATCTGGGGGGTCGGCGAAGAAGACAGTATTATAGAATATTGCAAAGATCATTTGACGAAAGACGCGGCACTCTGGCCGGCGAAAAATATAAGGACGCAGGCTGCCCGCAGTCAGTCATCTGTTGCCACCTCTTATGCCTATCTGAAGATTGCCGAGGGTTGTGACAAGAGATGCACCTTTTGCGTGATACCATCTATTAGGGGGAGATTCAGGAGTCTCCAGCCGGAAGAGATATTGAAAGAGGCCGAATACCATATCCACAGTGGGGTGAGGGAGTTAATACTTGTCGCGCAGGACATTACAAATTATGGGAAGGAATTGCGGGGGTATAAACTTGTTTCTTTGCTCAAAGATATGATATCCATAAGGGGAGATTTCCATATACGGCTCCTGTATCTGTATCCGACAATGATTGATGATCAGCTCTTGGAATGCATGGCAAATGAAGATAAGATAGTGAACTATCTGGACATCCCGCTGCAACATTCTGAGGATAGGATCTTGAGGCTGATGGGCAGACGCGGCACAAAAAAGGAGTATCACAAATTGATGAGGAACATAAGGCGCGCTGTGCCCGGAGTTGCCATTAGGACAACGTTTATCGCCGGGTTTCCCACGGAGACGGAAGAAGATTTCAACGGTCTCGTCGAATTCATAGAGGAGATGAGATTTGACAGGCTGGGTGTCTTCAAATACTCCAGGGAGGAAGGGACACCCGCGTCAACACTCAAGGGACAGATACCCGAAAAGGTCAAAGACAGGAGGCTTGATGAAATAATGACGAGGCAGGCGCTAATTTCTCTGGAGAAGAATAGGGACCTGATTGGTAAGACATACCCTGCGGTCATCGATGAGGTTGATGATGACGTCGTACTTGCACGGTTATATTCCCATGCGCCTGAGATTGACGGAATGGTCATTATAAATCGACGGGAAGGGGCCAGGCACAAGGAGCACTCAATAGGAGAGATAGTCCGAGTAGAAATTACGGATGCCTTTGATTATGATCTAAAGGGCAAGATAATTGACAATGTCGGACCTCGGAGTGCAGAGGCTAAAATAAATCACAGATTGCGTACCGGACATACAAAATGAAAAAAATCCCCTATCTGCATGTAGGATTATTCATCTTAACGTTTCTCACCACACTGGTTGCGGGTGCCCTCCAGAGAGGGATCAACATTATAGCGGAACCTCACAGGATAAAGGAGGGATGGCCATTTGCTGTTACGTTGATGACTATACTGTTATGTCACGAGTTGTCCCATTATATCGCCTCAAAGCGGCATCATACGAAGGCGACGCTGCCTTATTTTATTCCGGCTCCATCGATAATAGGCACTTTCGGGGCATTTATAAAAATGAAATCGCCTATCATCACCAGGAAAGCACTCGTCGATATAGGCGCATCGGGGCCGATTGCCGGCTTCATTGTTTCTGTGGCAGCATGCGTCCTTGGCCTCAGCATGTCTCATGTGGTTGCCGTATCCCGAACAGAGGGTGGTTTAAGCCTCGGTGATTCACTGTTGTTCTCTCTGTTGTCAAGGATAGTGCTTGGTGCCACTCCGGAAAATTATGACATACTCCTGCATCCAGTGGCATTTGCGGGATGGATTGGACTCTTTGTCACCTCTCTGAACCTCATCCCTATCGGCCAGCTTGATGGAGGGCATATAGCTTTTGCGATTCTGGGACAAAGGCACCGGTATCTTTCAATAGTGCTTGTAACGATACTCTCAGTGTTGGGAATATCGGCCTTATTGGGGATGTCCGGATGGGAGGGTTGGTTGATGTGGGCCATCTTGATGCTTGTTTTGGGTATAAAGCATCCTCCCGTGCTCCACTGGGAGGTCCCCCTAGATCGGAAGAGGAGGTGGATCGGCCTTCTCACCTTCATAATCTTTATTGTCACCTTTATCCCGTCACCATTTAAGTTGATAGAGTGAGTATTTTAATTGCGGCTGTCCGCGTCATGGCAGACTCTTCGCGTGTAAGGATCTGATTAATGGCCTACAAGATCATTACCAGCCAGAATAATCCATTAATCAAGGAAGCCCTGCGCATTAAAAAACGGCAAAGGCGTGATAGAGAAAACGTATTTATTATTGAGGGACCGCATCCCATAGAAGCGGCTCTTTCTTCGAGACTCGAGATTGAAGAGGTATTTTTCACGGAGACCTTCGCGTGTAAGGAGGAGGGGAAACGGCTCTTAAAAAAGATGTCAACAGGGACCTATCGCCTCTTACAAGTGCCGGAGCAGATCATCTCTCGGCTGAGTGACACTGAAGCCCCGCAGGGGATTATTGCAGTCATATCTTATACGGCAATAAATTTAAATGAAATAACCTTTAGCAGCGTCCCGTTACTTGTCCTATGTGATGGCATTCAGGAACCTGGGAATCTGGGTTCAATAATCCGTGTTTCGGATGCCGCAGGCGCCGATTGCGTGGTGATGTTGCCCGGGGCGTGTGACGCATTTTCACAAAAGGCCATAAGGGCCAGCGCGGGAAGCTTATTCAATATCCCAATTATATACGCCGAATATACTGAACTGTTCGATTCACTTGCTTTCAGGCATATAGACCTTTACGCGACAGACACGAGAGGACCGATTTCTATATACAGCGTTGATCTTAGAGAGCCTGTGGCTTTGGCTTTTGGAAACGAAGCGCAGGGAGTGAGCAAGGCGCTGCGTGACAAAGTCAAAAGCTTGATAAGCATTCCGATAATTGGTGGAGCCGAAAGCCTGAACGTTGCGTCGGCCGCCTCTGTCTGCCTCTACGAGGCGGTGCGACAGCGGATGTTCACGGCTTAGGCAAGAGTCCCGCAAGATTAACAATTTTTACTCCAATTAGTTATACTAATCTGGTACAAAAAATAGCAATGGTGAAAGGAGTATTATTGTATGAAGATTATTCTAAAGACAGATGTGAAGGACCTCGGCGCCATGGGTGAAGTAGTTACGGTGAAAGAGGGATATGCAAGGAATTTCCTATTACCAAAGGGACTCGCTACTGAGGCTAATTTGAAGAATGTCAAGGTATTGGAGCATGAGAAAAGGAAGATCCAAGCACTCGCCAAAAAGGTGAAGATGAGCTCTGAGTCGCTCGCTTCAAGGATTTCCGCCCTCTCTCTTGTCATCAGCGCAAAATCAGGAGAGGAAGAGAAACTCTTCGGGTCTGTGACAGCCATGGATATTGCTGAAGCACTAAAGAAAGAGGGTCTGGAAATTGACAGGAAAAAGATTATTCTGGATGAGCCGATCAAGAGACTTGGCAGCTACACAGTGAATGTGAAGATCCATCATGAGATTACCGCACAACTCGCCGTGCAGGTAGTAAGTGAATGATTCGGCCATAAGGCTATTGCGGGGTGTCTCTCAAGTGCAAATTAATCACAGGGGGAGCCATTGATAGAAGGGGAGTTTGCCCTCGATAGACTGCCTCCTCAGAACTTGGAGGCTGAGCAATCTATCCTTGGTGCAATAATACTTGACAACGATGCATTGCCAAGGGTTGTGGAGGATCTTAAGCCCGACGACTTCTACAAGGAAGCACACAGACGTTTGTATCGGGTGATGCTGGATCTGTTTGAAAAGAGCGAACCAGTAGACATTATCACCCTGACTGATTATCTGAGAAGAAGTAATGAACTCGACACAATAGGGGGTCTTTCCTACCTCTCATTTCTCGCAAACAGCATTCCCACCTCTGCGAACATTAAGTATCATTCAAAGATAATAAGAGAGAAGTCGTTGTTGCGATCGCTGATCAAGACAGCTACTCACATCACGACCAGGGTTTATGAAGATAACCTTGATGCAGATGAGATGGTGGACTATGCGGAGAAGCAAATCTTTGATATTGCAGACAAAAGGACGAAGACGTCATTTATCAGTCTCAAGGATGTGATCAAGGATACTTTTAAGATGATAGAACTTCTCTATGATAAGAAAGAATCGGTCACGGGTGTCCCTTCGGGGATGAAGGATCTGGATGAATTAACTTCGGGTTTTCAGGCCGGAGACCTTATTGTTATCGGTGGCAGGCCCGGGATGGGTAAGACCGCCTTTGCCCTTAATATCGCGCAGCATGTGGCGATTGACGGGAGAGAGCCGGTAGCGGTTTTCAGCCTTGAAATGGCAAAGGAACAGCTGGCATTAAGAATGCTTTGCGCTGAGAGCATGGTTAATTCCGCGCATGTGAGGAAAGGTTTTATAAGCAAGGAGGACTGGCCGAAACTGACGAACGCCGCTGGCAGGCTTGCAGAAGCGTCAATATTCATCGATGATTCCTCCGCGATTACTGTGTTGGAGATACGAGCCAAAGCAAGGCGCCTGAAAATGGAACACGGAGCATTGAGCCTGGTGGTCGTTGATTACCTCCAACTCATGAGGAGCAGAGGCAATTTTGAGCGGCGAGAGCAAGAGATCTCCGAGATCTCGAGGTCACTGAAAGCGCTTGCGAAGGAGCTGAAGGTACCGGTGATAGCCCTCAGCCAGTTGAATCGAGGTGTTGAGCAGCGACATGAAAAAAAGCCGACACTTGCGGACCTCAGGGAGTCCGGGGCCATTGAGCAGGATGCGGATGTGATCATATTTCTTTATCGTGACGAGTTCTATAACCCGAACAATCCTGCCAATAAAGGTAAAGCTGAGATAATTGTTGCCAAACAGAGAAACGGGCCAACAGGTACTATCAGTCTCACTTTCCTGGCTGAGTGCACTAGGTTTGTCGATTCTACCAACATGCCTCACGGATATGAGGAAGGGGCCTATTGATGAAAAGGCAACCGGCCGTAGCAGGACAGTTTTATGGCGGGACTTCAACGGCATTATCCCGTCAGGTTTCAAAGTACATCCTTGAGGGACAAGAGAAAGAAAAGGTCATCGCCGTCCTTTGTCCCCATGCTGGGTTGATGTATTCAGGCCACGTGGCGGGCGCCGTGTACTCTTCTATTCAATTCCCGCATACCTTTATCCTTCTGGGGCCAAATCATACCGGCCTGGGGTCTCCGGTATCAATGATGGCCTCGGGACGATGGGAGATACCGACGGGTTCTTTTTCCATTGACGAAAATCTGAGCAGGAGGCTGTTACAAAAATCTCCTCGTATATCTGAAGACAGTAAGGCACATCTCTTTGAGCACTCCATTGAGGTTCAGTTGCCCTTTATCGCTCATTTTTCGACAAAAGTAAAAATAGTGCCGATCACCCTGATGATGGTGTCCATGGAGGAGTGTGAAGAAATTGGACTCAGCGTCGCTGAGACGATAAAGGAGGGTAGCGATAATATCGTTATTGTGGCGAGCACTGATATGAGCCATTATGTTACCGATGAGCGTGCCAGAAAGCTTGACGGCCTCGCCATCAATGAAATCCTTGATCTCCATCCTCAAGGGCTATACACCACCGTTCAGAAAGAGCGGATTTCGATGTGCGGCTTTATTCCCGCTACGATCATGCTTTTTGCAGCGAAGGCGCTGGGTGCGCAGCAGGCCAGGCTGATCAAATACGCCACCTCGGGTGACGTAAGCGGCGACTACGATCATGTGGTAGGGTATGCGGGGGTCACGATAACGTGAGGCATCTGTAGGGAACAGTCTGCCAGAGGAAAATGTGGGAACTGCTAAAAAAAACAATTCGGGTGTGGATACCGGCGTCATTTTGGCCGGAGGTAAGAACCGGAGGTTCCCCCTCATTAAGAGTTTTATAAAGGTTGAAGGTGTTGCAATCATTTCGAGAAATCTTTCCATTCTACAAGAGGTATTTACCGAGGTTTTCATCAGTACCAACACTCCCGAGGTCTATTTTCATTTAGGCGTGCCCCTATTGGGGGATGCGTTGCCCGCCAGTGGCCCGATGACCGGCATTTATACAGCTCTTTTTAACTCGAAAGGTGAGGATGTGTTTGCGGTGGCATGCGATATGCCATTCATAAGTGGAGAGCTTATTCTTTTTTTATGCGGGAAACATCGGGAAATACTGGACTCAAAACCAGTTGGGGCCACAGTCCCTGTCTTCAACGGACAGCCTCAACCTCTCTTTGGGGTCTACGCTAAGACAGTCCTGCCTCAACTCGAAAAAGGGATACTGAGCGGCAAGACATCGATGAGGAGATTTCTTGATGAAATAGAAACAAATCTTGTCGATGAGACCGAAGTCCGCATGCACGATCCTGAGGGAAGGTCATTCATCAACCTAAATACTGTGGAAGACTATGAAGAAGTCATGCGCAGAAGATAATAGGTTGTAAGAGGGCGTGAAGTGTTCATAAGTTTCTATACATTAATGAACAAAGGCTCTTTGCTGCCTGCTCTTGAAGGAGGGCATATATGTTTGGTCTTGGAATGCAGGAACTGCTTGTTATATTGATAATAGTGGTGGTAATGTTTGGCGGATCACGGCTGCCACAGATTGGAAAAGGAGTGGGAGAAGCAATCAGGAACTTCAAAAAGGCGGCTTCGGAGCCTGACGCAATTGATGTGACTCCTAATAAATCGGGCCAGAACAGCAAAGAATCGATCGGCAAAGAACCGCAAAGCAAAGAAAGCTAAGTCCTCATAGGACCATATACTAAAATCGGATCATATACTAAAAAAGGTGAACAGAGGTACTACTGCTGAGATAGACCTGAATGCCATTTCCGGTAATCTCGGCCTCATCAAAAGCCTGTCTCGGAACAGGCCCATCATCGCTGTTGTGAAGGCCGATGCATATGGCCACGGAGCGGTGGAGGTCTCAAAGAGGTTGGCCGGAGAAGGTCTGGCAATGCTGGCTGTTGCTTTTACCGATGAGGCAAAGGAATTGAGGAACGCGGGGATAGAGGTGCCGATCCTCGTGCTTTTCGATCCTGATATTGACGATATCTTTCGTTACAATCTGACTCCTGTTATCAATGACCTCAAGACAGCTGCTTCCATAGCAAGAAAAGCAGAAAAATTGCGTCAGACGGTGCATGTTCACATTAAGGTCGATACCGGCATGGGGAGGATGGGTATCACAGGGGACGCAGTCAAAGAGATACTTGAAATCGCCCAATTAGGGGGCATTCACGTCGATGGCGTTATGAGCCATTTTTCTGAAGCAGACCTTGCCGATTCTACTTTTGCCCAACATCAGATCAGTAAGATGAAGGCTACACGACAGCTTTTGTCTGAAAAAGGGCTTGAAGTCCCGTTCTTTCATATGGCTAATAGTGCCGCTGTCCTCACTTTTCCGGAATCCCATTTCGACGCGGTCAGACCGGGCCTTATGTTATATGGATACTCACCGTTACGGCAGGCGGAGATCAAGGCCTCCTACCCAGCTGAATTGGCTCCGGCAATGACGGTCAAGGCAAGATTGGTATCAGTCAAAAGGGTTTCATCCGGCACCCCTATTAGCTATGGCAGGACGTTCACTACGAAACGCAGTAGTGTCATCGGCGTGTTATCGGCCGGCTATGCTGACGGTTTCAGTATACGTTTTTCAAATAACTCTCAGGTCATTATCAGAGGCCGGCGGGTTCCGATCATAGGTCGGGTATGCATGGACCTGACTATGGTGGATGTAACAGATGTTGAAGACGTATCTGAAAGCGATGAAGTGGTCATTATGGGGAAACAGGGCAACGAGTCAATCGATGCCGTGGAACTTGCGCGCCAGGCTGAAACGATTGCCTATGAAATATTGACCTCCCTTGGAAACAGGGCAAAGAGAATCTACACGAAATTATGAGATTCATAGAACTACTAGGGCGGTACGTGATCTCTTTTACCGAAGAGGTCGGAAGAATGCTGGTCCTCCTCTTTGCCACTATCAGGCAAGTGTTTGTTTTTCCCTTTGAGATGGAAAATATACTCAAACAGATGGTTGAAGTGGGCATCCGGTCATTGCCCGTCGTACTTATTACGGCTGTTTTCACTGGCATGGTACTCGCACTTCAGTCTTACACCGGCTTCAGAAGGTTTGGCGCTGAGGCGATGGTCGGTGCGGCTGTGGCTATGTCGATGACGCGGGAGTTAGGGCCCGTCCTGACAGGACTCATGGTTACAGGCAGGGCCGGGGCGGCAATGGCAGCAGAACTTGGGACCATGAGGGTTACCGAACAGATCGACGCTCTTGAGACGCTCGCCACGAATCCGATTAAATATCTGATCGTCCCCAGGTTTTTAGCGGGCTTAGTTATGCTTCCATGTCTCGCGGTGATTACCGACTTCGTCGGTATCATAGGTGGCTACGCGATAACCGTCGGCGTCTTCAGGACAAGCTCCGTAATCTACTGGAAAAGGACCTTTGAATTCCTTGAGCTTGATGATATTTACTTCGGCCTGATTAAGGCATTTTTCTTCGGTGGATGCATGGCTCTGATTAGCTGTGACAAGGGGTTCTTCTCAAGCGGAGGGGCAGAGGGGGTCGGCAAGGCGACGACCGGGGCAGTGGTATTGTCTTCAATGACGATCCTTATCTCCGATTACTTTCTATCCGCCTGGCTCTTCAAATGATAGAGGTGATTGATGTGTACAAAGCTTTTGGGAATAACCCAGTTCTTCGAGGTGTCAACCTGCAGGTTCGGAAGGGAGAGAGCATGGTAATTATCGGGGGTAGCGGTTCTGGAAAAAGTGTGCTCCTCAAACATATAATAGGGTTACTCAAGCCTGACCGTGGAAAGATCATAGTGGATGACATGGATATTACGAAGCTCCATGAAAAATCACTGTATGAGGTCAGGAGGAAGTTTGGAATGCTATTCCAGAGTGCGGCGCTCTTTGATTCTATGACCGTATGGGAGAATGTGGGGTTCGTGTTGCTCAGAGAAAAGGGGATGAAAAAGGAAGCGGCAAAAGAGATCGCAATAGAAAAATTGAAAATGGTCGGTCTTTTGGGTGCTGAGGAGATGATGCCATCGGAACTTTCGGGGGGGATGAAAAAACGTGTGGGCCTTGCCCGCGCAATTGCCCATGACCCAGGGATTCTGCTCTATGATGAGCCGACGACAGGACTCGATCCGATAATGGCTGACACCATTAACGATCTGATCGTGGAGATGCATGGCAAATTGTCTGTTACGTCTGTTGCGATTACCCATGATATGCGCAGCGCTTATAAAATTGCTGATAGGATTGCGATGCTCTACATGGGACAGATCATAGGCAGCGGCAGCCCTAGCGAGATAAAGAATACGGAGAACGCCGTCGTAAGGCAATTCATTACGGGGAGCTCCACGGGCCCTATCACCGGAGGTCACGTGTGAGGCCTCTTTCTTTAGAACTTAAAGTAGGAGTTTTTGCACTGGTGGTGTTAGTCCTCCTTACCTTTATGACATTCAGGGTGGGTGAAATCAATCTGTTCAAGAAGAAAGGCTATATTCTCAACGTCTACTTTAACGACCTTGCGGGATTGGACAAAAAAACGAGAGTTCAGGTTTCAGGTGTCGACGCAGGCCTCATAGAAGGAGTGGCTCTGGAAGACGGCAAAGTGAGGGTGAAAGTGCGTATAGCTGAGCACGTTAAGCTTTACAGCGATGCAACAGCGACCATAAAGTTTACGGGTCTTCTCGGAGACAAGTTTCTGGCGATCACGCCTGGCTCCAAGCTGCCTCTACTGAAGGATGGAGATGTGATTGTCAATAAAATAGAGGCTACGGATGTGGATAGCCTGATTCAGAATCTCTCGAAGGTGTCCCTCCAGATAGCGGAACTTTCTTCAAGCCTCAACGAGGCCATCGGGCCTCCGGAATCAAAAGAGGCACTGAAAGAGACCATAATGAATCTCAAGGACATAACGAGAAATATTAATACTGCCATCGTTAATAATGACCGTAGCTTGAAGATGGTCCTAAGCAATTTGAACGATCTTTCGGTCTCATTAGCCGATTTTATTAAAACGAACAAAGAACCTTTTACGGCCACAGTGGCTAACATGAAGGATTTTAGTGGTACTCTGAAAGACGACGGGTCGACCGTCATCCGTGACCTCAATAAAGCAACAAACTCTTTAAGGGAAGTTATTGAAGAGAACAGGCCTGCCTTGAGAAACACCATCGAGAATTTTGACAAGATTTCAACGAAAATTGAGAGTGGACAAGGAACTTTAGGGAAGCTGGTCAATGATGAGGAACTCTATAATTCAGTCAACGACGCGGCAAAAAATGTCAACAAGACCATGAGCGCTCTTGATAGATTCAGGGTGTTTGTGACAATAAAAGGGGAGTATCTCTCCAGACCCACGGCGGGAGAGGGATATCTTAATGTCACCCTTCAACCGACACCCGAGGATTCTTTCATTCTCGGCATCGTTAGTAATCCCGTGGGGAAGGTCACTACGCAGGAGAGTACGGTTAATGGGGTGAGCACGAGCCAGGAGGAGAATAATCGTCAAATACAATATACGGCTCAATACGGGAGACGTTTCACTGGTTCCCCAGTCTTCAAGGATACGGCATTGAGGGCAGGCCTCATGCAGAATAAATTCGGTGTCGGTGCCGACCAGTATTTAGTCAATGACAGGCTGGTTATGTCAGTTGATGCATGGGATTTTAACCGTGATCAACCCGATACAAAGACTCCTCATGTGAGAGCGGGTGTGGACTATTTTGTGTTTAAGCACGTTTTTGTTTCGGGTGGTGCGGATGATATCTTGAGCGACAAGAGGAGAGGCGCATATGTGGGCGGCGGGGTGAGATTTGGCAACTGAGGTGCCATATCATATAGAGCAATACTGCAGTGTGAGAAAGGAGGTGAACTAAATAATGAGAATGCCTTTTATGAAACAGGTTACCTGGTATCTTGTCTTTGCAATGTTTGCCATAGCTGTTGTTCCGAGGGTCGAAGCTGGTTTCGCGCCGTCAGAGATCATTGGCAGCTCACCACTTGAACGAGCTGCTGACCTCGAGAAGATTCAGAAGGTCCTTGAAGTAAAGGTCATTAAAGAACGGCTTGTAAAGCTAGGGTACAGCGAGGATGAGATTTATCACCGGCTCTCTCAACTTAGTGACCATCAAATACATCAGTTTGCTCAACAGCTGGATGATCTCAGAGTTGGCGGTGACGCCCTTGGCGTAGTTGTTGTTCTTCTTATTATTGTGATACTTGTCATCGTAGTTCTTTACCTTACGGGGCATAAGGTTATGGTTGCGAAGTAGATCCTAATTTGAGGGCAGGGATGGCCCATCCCTGCCAATTTTTCTCATAACCTCTTTATGCCATATCAGAAGCTAGCTCGACCTAGTACTTCCCATAATGCTCCGTGTGACAGGCTTTTTTCACCGTACTAAGAGAGCTGAAGTGAGAATGATCATGTGTCCTTGCCTGCAGGGCGCCAAGCCTGGCGTAAATGAGACAACGATGCAATAAATTGCTATGATAAAGTTTACAATGATGCGAAAATCCGTTTTAATCCGGGGCCGAGCGGCATTCTGTCTGATAATGTTGGCGGTCATGTCGGTTTTCTTCTCTTGCGGAACGGTCCTAGAACGACCCGATCCCGGTTCTGTCATCATCGAGAACGTTCCATTTTATCCTCAGGAAGACTATCAGTGTGGACCGTCTTCTCTTGCAGGCGTCATGAATTATTGGGGCATGGACAATAGCCCGGAGGATATAGCGAGGGATATTTACAAGAAATCAATAAAGGGAACACTGAGCATGGATATGGTTCTCTACCCGATACAAAAGGGTCTTCAGGCGCTGCAGTACTCAGGAGGATGGGACGACCTGAAGAGCAAGATAACAGGACACTATCCACTCATCGTTCTCGTGGATTTTGGTTTCCTAGTTTATCAGTCGAACCATTTTATGGTAGTCGTGGGCTATAGTGACAGTGGCGTAATTGTGAATTCAGGGAGGGCGAAGCAGATGCTGATGGACAAGGACGCCTTTTTAAGTGCCTGGAAGAAAACAAATTTCTGGACATTGTGGATAAGGAAAGCATAGGCGATGGTGATGAAGGATTGTCTGGACAGATCTTGCGGTGGCAGAGTAAAAAACAGGGTTGACACGTTTCTTTGCATCCTCTTGGCTCTCTGTTTTCTTTTTCTGTCTTGCTGCTCAATGCCGAGGATCATTGTTCTTGATGACCCACTTACGCCGGAAGAACATATTAACCTTGGTATAGCCTATGAACGCAAGGGCGAAACAGCAAAGGCCGTGGAAGAATACGAGGAGGCATCAAAAAGGCTTCCCCTTGGCTATCTTTATCTGGGCAACCTATACTTCCAAAAGGGTGAGTTTGATCACGCTGAACACTATTATAAAAAAACGATAGAAAAAAACCCTGATCTTGCTGACGCATATAATAATTTAGCATGGCTTTACTATACAAAGGGAGAAAATCTCGGAGAGGCGGAGGTCTTAGCGATGAAGGCGTTAGCATTGAACCCTTCAAAGGAAATTTATCACGATACATTAAGTAAAATTAAAGAATCAGAGGGAAAAAAGCTATAATAAGTGCGGTAGCATCCGGCAGTAAAAAGAGCGCATTATTCCATTACGCGAAAAAGACAAAAAAACGAGCGATTTTCTTGATATCTCATTATAACAAATGGTAGAAAATATCTTCTTCAGAACGACGACTGTGTCCCCGCAATCTGATCAAGCATAGAGATGGGGTGCTCAGCAATAGAGGAGGATATGCTTTAATGGGGTCTGTTTGTGGAAGAGGTTACTCATAAAGGAGGCTATACATATGTTATCTGACAGGGCAGGAAGGATTAAACCATCACCTACGTTATCGATGGATGCAAAGGCAAAGGCCATGAAGGCGCAGGGGATTGATATCATTAATTTTGGTGTTGGTGAGCCGGACTTTGATACGCCGGAACATGTTAAGGAGGCTGCAATAAAGGCGATCAGAGACGGTTTCACAAAATACACGCCTGTGGGTGGCATTGACGAGCTTAAGGAAGCGGTCATTGAAAAACTTCAAAAAGATAATGGTCTGGAGTATTCAGTAGATCAAGTAATCGTATCTTGCGGAGCAAAACATAGTCTCTATAACATCGCACAGGCCTTGTTCGGGCCTGGGGACGAAGTGATCATCCCTTCCCCTTACTGGGTATCCTATCCGGATCAGGTGTTATTGAATGACGCAACACCTGTGTTTGTGAGGACGTCCGAAGAGGACAGATTTATGCTGAATCCGGCTGCTGTTGCAGCGAAGATAACCAACAGGACAAGGGCGCTCATACTTAATTCACCATCTAACCCCACCGGATCAACGTATGCGAAAAAGATTCTCGACGCCATTGCTGAAATAGTCTTGAAACACGATATCTACGTGATCTCCGATGAAATATATGAAAAATTCATGTACGACGGGTTGCAGCACACAAGCATCGCCTCAGTGCACCGTAACCTGCAAGACAGAACGATCGTGGTAAACGGACTATCAAAGTCCTTTGCGATGACAGGCTGGAGGATCGGCTACGCAGCTGGCCCAAAAGATATTGTCAAGGCGATGACCAACATTCAGAGTCAGTCCACGTCTAACCCCACTTCCATTGCCCAGAAGGCGGCCGTGGCTGCGCTAACTGGACCTCAGGATTTTGTGTCTGCGATGTGCGCGGAGTTTGATAGAAGGAGGCATGTTATCGTTGACGGACTCAATTCAATCGACGGGGTTAGCTGCCTTAAACCGACCGGCGCTTTTTACTCCTTCCCCAATGTTTCAAGACTCTATGGAAAAGGTTCTGGTTCCTACCGGGTAAACTCCTCTTTGGACCTCGCCCTGTATCTCCTGGAGGATGCGGGGGTAGCCCTGGTGCATGGAGAGGCGTTTGGAGATGATCAGTACATAAGGATCTCATACGCATTATCGACGGAGAACATTCAAAGGGGTCTTGTAAGAATAAAAGAATCGTTATCAAAATTGACTTAAGATGGATCTTAGCTGTTGTCGTTGTGTGATTGGCTCTTCAAGCTTCTTTTTTAGTCCTTTTAAGCGGCGGGGCAATTTGAGAAAAATATGCTGACGGCAACTTTTTGATGCCCCTGGCAGGCAGTTAAACTTTCAAGGCGGGAGCAATAAATAAGGGTGAATGAGTATCGTTCGGGTTATGTTTCTCTAACAGGAAGACCAAATGTTGGAAAATCGACCCTTCTCAACACTATTCTTGGTCAGAAGGTCTCGATTGTGACGCCAAAGCCACAGACGACGAGGAACAGAATAATAGGTATAAAAAACATCGCAAACGCTCAGATTATTCTTATTGACACGCCGGGGATTCATAAGCCAAAACATATGCTTGGAAAGATAATGGTGACTGAGGCAAGAGAGTTGATGAACGAGGCGGACTTAGTTGCGTTTATGGTCGAACCTGAACGCCCTGGTAGCGGAGACCGATTCATTATAGAGGCTCTGAAGGTCCTTAATAAACCTGTCTTTCTCCTCATAAATAAGATAGACTCGGTTAAAAAGCCTGCCTTACTTCCTGTCATTGAGGCATATGGTCAACTCTATCCATTCAAGGAGATACTGCTTCTGTCCGCCCTTTCAGGTGATGGGGTTGAAACGCTTCTTGAAACATTGGTTCGATATCTCCCGGAGGGTCCTCCATATTATCCAGATGATCTGGTGACTGATCAACTCGAACGGTTTATGGTTTCGGAAATTATCAGGGAAAAGTTAATGGAACATACCGAAGATGAAGTGCCGTACGCTGTGGCGATAGAGATAGCCAACTGGTCTGAAAGAGAAGACGGCATTATATGGATTTATGCAAATATTTATGTTGAAAGGGAGGGACAAAAGGGTATAATAATAGGGAAAGACGGGGCGCGGCTGAAGGCTGTAGGAATCAGCGCACGGAGTGAGATCGAAAAGTTGCTTGGAACGAGGGTTTATTTGGAATTGTGGGTGAAGGTGAAGAGGGATTGGCGCAGCAACGAGCGCATCCTGAAGGATTTGGGGTTTAAGTAATGCTGATACATATGAAGGTTGAAGGTCTCCTTTTTGACCCGAGGAGTGGAATGTACATACTGCTCTTGCGGCAGGTGGATGGTAATGAGACACTTCCGATATGGATAGGCAAACCCGAGGCAGATGCTATCGCCCTTGCCCTTGGCAAGGTAATTACGCCGAGACCTCTTACCCACGACCTGATCAAGAACATTTTTGAAGGCTTGGATGTTAAAGTGACGAGGATAGTGATTACGGAAATAGTTGACAATACCTATTACGCATCGATACATGTGACTAATGAGGGCAAAGAGGTGGCCATAGACTCAAGGCCCTCTGACGCCGTTGCCGTTGCGCTCCGACTGCAAGCCCCTCTTTTTGTCGAGGATGGGATCCTCGAAGTGAGGAAGGCTGATGAACTTGAAGAGTGGCTAAAGAACCTGAAGCCGGAGGACTTTGGGAATATCATGTAATTGAGCTTGTCAAGCCGTCTGATCATTAAAAACATATTGCCATCCAATGTCTTAACAACCACTTAATGGTTTTCATGTATAAAAGAACCAAGGGAATCGTTCTAAAAAACACTATCTTCGGAGAGGCTGACCTTATCGTTACCCATTTGACCCGTGATTTTGGGGTCCTCCAGACCTTTGCAAAGAGCCCGAGAAAGGTCAAGAGCAGGTTTGGGAGCAGTCTTGAGCCCCTCAGTTATTCCACTATATCTTTTTTTGGCAAGGAAGATGCCAATCTCCCGCGATTGACGCAGTCTGATATCATTCTTCCGTTTCATTCACTGAGGGCCGACTTTAACTGTTTCGTGGGCATCTCGGAACTGCTCGAGCTATGCCTCAGTTTTCTGCCGGCAGGAGAGGCTCAAGTGGACGTTTTCGATCTGTTGCTCGCTACGCTGTTACAACTTCAATCTAATTGCAACCATGGCTTGTGCTGCCTCTATTACAAGATACGCTTTCTAGAGATCGCAGGCTATTCTCCTAGACTCGATGTATGTGGAAGATGTGGGAGGACTGCCTCTGGAAAGGGACATCGTAATTTTTATATTTCGCAGGGTTCGATATTATGTTATAGGTGTGTCGAAATTGGGAACGCGTCCGTATCGCTTTCCGACAGTGCCATCAAAGTGTATAAGAGCCTTGCGGCATGGCATGCCATGGCTTTGAGCAGGATAAGACCCCCCGAAGACCTGCTAAAGGAACTCACTCATGTCATCAATTCCCACATTAACTACATTCTTGTGAGGCCACTCAAATCTTATAGCAGCAGATTATTGAATGGGGCAGAAAAAAAACACCGGGCTCACTGAAGGTGCCCGGTCTTACATGCAACGCTGCGGCCTGCCAGCAAGTTCATAGTTAAAGGCATGATATGCATCTAGCTTCCCATCAGTTATCTGGCATGGACGGGCAGCGTGGGGACGCAATGCAATCTCCAATAGGAGGCATGGATCTATTCGTCCTCATAGCGAAGGGAATGAGCGCGTCTTTTGTGAAACGTTGTCTTGACATAAATGGATGACTTAATTATAAAATTCTATTTGTAGTTTGAGGAAGAGGGCAATTAAAGATGAAGAAAAGAGAGCTATTTGCGGACATTTTTTTCTTAAGAGAGAGGATGAATAAACTCTTTGAAGATACTCAGATAGGTACCGGTAAGAAGGAGGTCGCTACGTGGTTGCCGGTCATAGATATCTATGAGACGCCCTCTGAGTTTGTCGTCAATGCGGAATTACCTGAAATAAAGGAATCAGATATCACGATACAGATAGAGGATAATAACCTCAGGATTAGCGGAGAGAGGAGACTGCAAAGAGAGGGAAGAAATTATTATCAGGTCGAGAGATCCTATGGAGTTTTTTCGAGGACTTTTGTCCTTCCTGAAGATGTGAATCAAAGCGCCATCCAAGCAGTGCTCCATGATGGTATTTTGAAGATACGTATTCCAAAAAGTGCGCAGGAGTTGGCAAAACATATCGGGATAGGTTAATAATTGTCGAGGAGATGGGGATAAGATGGGTAAGATTCGTATTGCAATCGCTGGGATTGGTAACTGCGCAAGTTCTCTCATACAAGGAATCGAATATTATAAATCATTAAAACAAGACAGTCTTGATAAATCTCTTGGCTTGATGCACTATGATCTCGGAGGATATTTGCCTGGTACCATAGAGGTCGTGGCGGCATTTGATATTGATGTCAGAAAAGTGAATAAGCCTTTGAGAGAAGCGCTTTTTGCCAAACCCAACTGCACAAAGACGTTATATCCTGAGATTGGCGACTTGCCAGTAAAGGTCATGATGGCAGATGTTCTTGACAGCGTTTCTGCGCATTTTGCCGAATATCCCGATGACAGACGGTTTATTGTGGCAGATGACAAGCCATGTCAAATAGCAGAGGTTCTCAAGGATAGTGGTGCGGATATGCTCATCAACTACCTTCCAGTCGGCTCCGAAAAGGCAACCAGACATTATGCGGAAGAATGCCTTAAGGCTGGCGTCGGTTTTGTTAACTGTATCCCTGTATTCATCGCCTCAGAGGATGAATGGATAAGGCGTTTTGAGAGTAGGGGTCTTCCCCTTATCGGCGATGACGTAAAGTCGCAGATGGGAGCGACGATCATTCACAGAGCGCTTGCTCGGTTATTTTTAGACAGGGGAGTAAAAATGATTCATACCTATCAGATGAACGTGGGGGGAAACACTGACTTTCTCAACATGCTCAACCGCAGCAGACTCAAATTGAAGAAAATATCGAAGACAGAGGCGGTCCAGTCCCAGATCGATTATGCATTGGCCGATGAGGACGTTCATATAGGCCCTTCGGACTATGTGCCCTGGTTGAATGACAACAAGATCTGTTTTCTCAGAATTGAGGGTGTTGGCTTTGGTAACGTTCCGATGAATCTTGAATTGAGGTTGTCGGTCGAGGACTCTCCCAATAGCGCAGGGGTGGTAATAGATGCCATAAGGTGTTGTAAAATTGCGAAGGACAGGGGTGTGGGAGGGGTTCTTCTCTCCCCATCGGCATATTTCATGAAACATCCCGCCAAACAGTTCCCGGATGAAGAAGCCAGGGAGATGGTAGAAGAGTTCATTGTTCATAAGAGGGAGAGGTAGTTGATAAGTGCAAAGCTCGGACACTTTCTGGACAGGCCTCTCACCCCGATCGCGAAGCGCATACCGTTTGATCCAAACACTCTCACCATCTGCGGCTTTCTGATTACCGCCACCGCAGCCATTTTCATCCCCTTTAACTTAAGAGTTGGTGGTTTGTTGATCCTTCTTGGCGGCATATTTGATATGCTCGACGGTGTTGTAGCGCGTATGAACAAGAAAAGCACCAAATTTGGCGCGCTTCTTGATTCGACTCTTGACCGATATGCGGACTCCTTTATCTTTCTTGCTATTGCCTGGTATTTTATGCGGAAAAGCAATGCCTTCGGCGCGTTATTGACCATGGGAAGCCTCGTAGGCGCCTTCTTAATAAGCTACGTCAGGGCGCGTTCTGAAGGGCTTGACATTGACTGTCGTGTTGGTTTGATAGAGAGACCTGAAAGGGTGGTGCTCCTCTGCCTGGGTTGCCTCACCGGCTGGTTATTACAGGCCATGCTGGTATTGTTTTTTTTGGGCCATATTACTGCGATACAGAGGATAGTGCACGTTTATAGAGCGGTAAAATGAATGTAGTTTTGACTTGTAACTTTGCGGTTGATAATATATACTTAGATTAATTCGGTGAGGTAAAAGTTATACCAGGAGGAGGCGAGATGATTAACCAGGCATGGTTAATAATTTTGAGCGTCAGTTTTTTTGTCATGACGTTAACATTCGTAGCGGTTATTTTCTTCCTAGTTATTGCCTCCATTGAGATGAAGAAAGCGGCTGTCAGTTTAAGAGATTTCTTGAAAAGCATGGAAGAAAGGCTTGCGCCGGTCATTGATAGCTCTCAACAGACCCTTGGAAGCATTAAAAAGGTGGGTGACGATCTTGGGACTGTGACTCAGAATGTCAGAGAAGTTTCAGAGGCCTTAATAGAGATATCTTCAACTATCCGCGCACTCAGTTGCCTGATCAATGAACTGCAAGGAGGCTTATCCTTGAGGGTTGCGGGTGTGAGGGCGGGCATAAAGACCGCCATGGATGTTCTAATGAGCAAGAAGAAAGAAGGGAGGTCATAACTATGAAGAACGACGAATGTTGTAGTTTCGGTACAGGCTCTGTGTTACTTTCATTCCTCTTGGGCGGATTAGTGGGTGCTGGTCTTGCTCTCCTTTTAGCGCCTCAGTCTGGACCTGATACGAGGAGAAAGATAAGAGAGTTCGCAGGGGACACAGCGGAGCGGACATCGGAGTATCTGGACGAGGCAAAGGAAAAAGCGGGTACCTATGTGAGCCAGGCAAAGGGGCGTGTTACTGCGACTGTTGAGAAAGCCAAGAACCTCTTTGAAGACAAGAAGTCCGCGGTAGCGGCAGCTGTTGAGGCAGGCAAAGAGGCCTATGATAAGGAAGTGAATAAGGAAACTGCATAGCGGTCAATGCATGAAGTTTCTATAGCGGAGGGTCTGCTTGACGTCGCCGTAAAGGAATGCATTGGCCAAGGCTTTGTGAGCATACAGAGCATACAGGTTCGCATCGGTAAGGCATCTGGCATCTTGCCAGATGCCCTTCTTTTTGCTTTTGACGTAATAAAAATAGATACCATTGCAGATGGCGCAGCCCTGATTATTGAAGAAGTGCCTCTATCGGCACACTGCCGTCTCTGTGATAGTGATTTCGCCACGGAGGAGAGCTACATCCTGGACTGCCCTCATTGCAGAGGCGCTTCGTTCACCATCAATTCCGGCCGTGAACTGGATATAACAGAAATGGAGGTCTCTTAGATGAAGCTTAAAGTCGTATCTAAAATACTCGACGCCAACGAACGGATTGCACAGGAGAATCAGCGGACATTCAAGGATGCGGGCGTTTATGTCATTAACCTGATGAGCTCTCCTGGTGCCGGTAAAACATCGCTGCTTGAGAAGACGATCCAGAAGCTTAGCGGCACCGTAGCAGTCGGTGTCATAGAGGGAGACATTACAGGGTCCGATGATGCGAGGCGGATTGACAACCTCGGCGTTCCTGTCGTGCAGATCAACACGGGAGGTGCCTGCCATCTTGATGCAAACATGATTAACGAGGTGTTGATGGACCTCCCGCTGAAGGACCTCAAGATACTTTTTATAGAGAATGTTGGCAATCTTGTTTGCCCGGCCGAATTCAAGGTCGGCGAGGACATTAAGGTAATGATCCTCAGCCTAACTGAGGGCGATGATAAGCCACTGAAGTATCCTCTAATGTTCCAGGAATCTTCGGCACTTATTGTCAATAAAATAGACCTTGCACCTCTTCTCACTGTTGATGTGCAGAAGATCAGGAGGGATGCCCTCTCCCTGAATCCGTCCATCGGGATATTTGAGGTTTCGTGCAAGACAGGAGAAGGCATTGAAGAGTGGGCTAAGTGGCTTCTGACGAAGATTTCATGAGGAATGCGCTTGGGGAGGCGGAAGAGGCATTTAGTGAGGGCGAGGTGCCAGTCGGGGCTATCCTTGTCATCGGCGATAAGGTAATTGCAGCCGCACACAATAAGAGGGAGTCTGCCTTTGACCCGACTGCGCACGCAGAAGTAATCGTGCTCAGAGAGGCTGCGCGGAAGGCGAGGAACTGGAGATTAACGGAAGCAACTCTTTATGTCACAAAGGAACCCTGCGCAATGTGTGCAGGAGCTATGGTCAATGCACGCCTCGGAAGGCTTGTATATGGATGTTCGGATGCGAAAGGCGGCGCGGTCCAGAGTCTGTATAAACTGCTTTCCGACGCGCGGTTGAATCATCAGGTGGAGATCGTTCCGGGAGTCCTGGAGGATGACTGTGCGACGCTGATGAAGAGATTTTTCAGGGCTCTTAGATGTCGGACTGCATGAGCGGTTTTGCCGAGCGCCATGTCTTGTTTGTAGTTAAATCCATCCGCTCTGTGAAGCACAGAGCAATGTTTGTAGCTGATATCAGTGATGACACCGGCGCCGGTTGCAATATTGAACCAACCCCTGCTTCTCACAGCG
>JBKQMP010000051.1:0-27037 GCA_052146665.1 Dissulfurispiraceae bacterium | reverse complement strand
CCGCAGGTGCCGGTGCCGCAGCCGCAGCAGGCACAGCAGCTGGTGCCGCTACCTGGTCCTCGGCGTACGCATTAATGATAAAACTAACTGCAAAGACTGCTGTTAAGAGTGCTATCAAGCGCTTCATTTCAAGATCCTCCCTTATGATTATCTGTCGGACTCAAAGTCCGATTTGTTTAGCTCCAATCAGCTCATTATCTATTTGACTTCAGCTTCCTTTTCGTATGTCTTTCTGATGCCAAGCTTCTTGATCTTGTAACCGATCATCCTTTCGGTTATGCCGAGCCGACGTGCTGCACGGGCCATAATACCATTGCTTTCCCTCAAGGCATTGACGATTTCTGCGCGTTCCATCTCTGTGACCTTATCTTTAAGTGACATGTCAACCTCCTAATATTCAGATAGTGCAGAAAATGTGCCAATTTAAACGTCATTGTTTTTTAAGGCATTATTGATAAACTAGGTGCGCTATGGATGACAATATTGTATTAACGCGACAAATTTGTACAATACGATTCAACTTTGATGAGATTTTAGCCGCAGTCATGTTCATGGGAGGCAGCCTGTGTCGCTCGGACGAAATGGGAAAGTCGCCAGTATGCAGTTTGGCGACAAATGTCATGCAAGGCGCATCGATATGCGGTTTATTTTGCGCGTTTATGAAGATATGGGGAATGGATTAAACAGACGTGAGGACATAAAGAAATGAGAAACGGGCCGAAGAGAAGGGCGTCTCTGTCAGGGAGGTATTGATCGAGTGGGGCGTTTACATTGCAGTGTCATGAATCACCGCCAGTGTTTTCTTGCTGAAACCAGAGTGCTTTGGCTTAACTTACCATGCCACAGCTCGGTGCGTTCCTCTCGGGCTGCTCTCCTTCAGACGCTTTCATTTCAAGTGGTCTTCTCATCCCGAGTTTCCTGATCTTGCAAGCGATCATCCTTGCGGTTGTGCCGGGCATATGTGACCCCTTGGCCGTAACCCAAGCACATTCCCTGAATTCATCGATACCGGCTTCTTGTCCTGTATCCGTTCGCCTTTCAATGAATTGCTTGGATGCTGCGGGCCTGGCTGTTCAAGACTATTGTGCTATAGTCGTGCCGCTTCGCTCGCCCTCAGATCCCGAAAGGCAAAAGGGGTTTGATTATGACCTGTCTCAACATTGATTGCACGCTGCCATGACAATAGCCTGTGCAGGCAAGACAACGAAATGCTGTATTTGGACTCAATACGATACTTTGCAAATCAAGCCGGTTCCGTGTGGTTTCCTACGTTTAATTATGATTTTTAAAATCAGGACAAAGAGACCTTCTGCAAGGCCATATCTCAGGCGCGTCAACACTTTATAGAGATTGTGCGATGGCAAATGGTAGAGAGGTAGGGGCAGAGTTCAGTTTTTTTGCATCGCCTGGAGTATCTTGCAGGGAGATGCCCCTCAGAGATGATGGACAATTGAGGGAGAAGGCATTGCAGCGCATATTTGCTTTATCCCATGACGTTTGTTCTTGCCCGTCAACTAGCTATTTGTTTTTGGCTGCTTCCCTTATGAGAGCTTGTCCGATCACATTTCTCTGGATCTGGTTCGTGCCTTCGTATATCTGGAGTATCTTTGCGTCCCGCATCATCTTCTCTACTGGATACTCTCTCATGTAACCCGAACCTCCCATGATTTGTAACGCATCGACTGTTACCTTCATGGCGATATCCGTAGCAAAGGTCTTTGCCATAGCAGATTCTTTTGTGACCTCTTTTGCACCACTGTCTACAAAACGCGCCACTGAGTATACGAGAGCCCTGGCGGCTTCTATCTGCATTGCCATATCGGCCAGCATGTGTTGAATCGCTTGAAAACTGATCACAGGATGACCGAACTGTACGCGTTCCCTTGCAAATTTCACTGCCTCTTCAAAGGCACCCTGTGCTACTCCCACTCCCTGTGCTCCGACACCGGTCCTTGAGCTGTCAAGGGTCTTCATGGCGACAATAAACCCCGTTCCTTCCTTGCCGATGAGGTTATCTTTTGAAATCCTGCAGTTGTCAAAAATAAGCTCTCTCGTTGAAGATGCCCTTATTCCCATCTTCTTTTCCTTTTTGCCAAACGTGAAGCCTGGAGTGTCCTTCTCAACTACAAAGGCAGAAGCGCCCCTGGGGCCTTTGGATTTATCGGTGATTGCGATGATTGTATAAATCTCGGCTTCGCCGCCGTTGGTGATCCATTGTTTCGTGCCATTCAAAATATATTCATTACCGTCGAGTCTTGCGGTCGTCTGGATGCCCCCCGCGTCACTGCCCGCATTGGGCTCCGTGAGTCCAAAGGCAACAAGCCTCTTTCCTGCCGCAATGTCAGGGAGGTACTTTCTTTTCTGTAATTCTGAACCGAATAGCAGCAGTGGATAGGTACCTAACGCATTGGCCGCATAAGAGGTCGACACACCCAGACACGCTCGTGAGAGTTCTTCTACGGCAATACATAGTTCGAGACTGCCCTTTCCAAGGCCTCCGTATTCCTCCGGTATGATGATTCCAAATAGGTCAGACTGAGCAAGTATCTTCATGACTTCCCATGGGAACTCATCTTTTTCATCTAATTCCGCTCTCACTGGTATCACTTTTTCCTGGGCTATCTGGCGAGTCAAGTCGCGGATCATCTGTTGTTCTTCTGTTAAAAAGTAATCCATAAATACCCTCCTAAGGTTAGGTGAATGTAAATGTGAGCACGGTGACTCGGGTCTCTGAGAAATAATTAACCACTTATATCGATTCCCTCGATCACCAAGCTAGGGGAGCCTATATTACCATAAAACTTCAAGTCGTCACCCACTAATATGATATTCTTGAATAGATCAAGTATGTTCCCAGAGATTATAACTTCCTTGACAGGATGCTGAACCTCGCCTCGCTCTATCCATAAACCTGATGCACCAACGGAGAAATCCCCGGATATGGGATTTGCCGTGTGCATCCCCATAGTCTCGATGATGTAGAGTCCCTTATCAATGATCTTCTGCAGTCCGCGCAGATCAGTAGTGTGGTCTTTTATCACCGGTTCAATATATATGTTTGTAGGTCCAACAGATGGAAGCGAACCACTTCCGCTCCGCATCGCGTTACCCGTAGATTGCCTCCCGTCTTTCCTTGCAGTATACGTATTATATAAAAGCCCTCTTAACACGCCCTGTTCAATTAATATCTTCGTTTTCGTGGGCACACCTTCATCGTCAACTGGACGGCTGCCGAGTTTTCCGTCCATGAGACCACTATCTATAATATTGATAAGTCTACTCGCGACTGGCTCATTTGTCCTGTCTGAAAAGAAGGACTTTTTTTTCTGCACGGCTTCAGAGGAGAGGGATGCTGAGAGAATATCCAGAAATTCTGTGACAACAGCATTATCTAATAGGATGAGGCCCTTCACAGGGGAGATCTTCTTTGCCCCAAGTAGTTTAACGGCCTTCCTTGCGGCATTTTTGCCCACTGCTTCAAAAGACACCTCACTAAGAAACCTGCTCCCTTCATAATCCCAGCCTACTTGGCTTTCATGGTCATCCTCAGCGATTGCCATTATATGCGCAGAGCAACTGGTAGACCTGTAATGAATGTCAATATCATGAGAGTTCATAATGTAAGTATCGGTCGTGCTGAAACCTCCTGAGGCCTTCCTTATCTTTTTGATCCGCCTGTCTTGTGCGAACGCTGCGCGCTCAAGGCTCATAACATGGGACGTAGCATCGCTCTCACGTAGCGAGGCTATTCTGTCGTCATATATACACACCTCTTGGACCTCAGCCTGCTGAGGTAGCCCATTACATTCATCAGGTTCCGAGAAAGCTGATGACGCGATTGCACAATCGACTGCAACGGCAATCTCTTCAGGGTCGGTTGAATAAGAAAAACCAAGTCGCTTGTCTTTGATTATTCTAATGCAGTAACCCATGGTTATTGACGACTCAAGGGTGTCCACCTTCTGGCTCTTCACCTCCAAGGTGAGGTTTTTCGTTTTCCTGAGATACCCTTCTGCTTCATCCGCGCCTTTCTGCAAGGCCATCCTTATAAGACATTTCAATAAATCTTTCATTACTTAGCTTCCTAGTCCTCATGATATGTTGCAGAGGCTGTTTCCGATTCCCAGACCGTCACGGCCGACACATTGACCGCATAGCCCACCAATTTTTTCTTTAAAGAATCGAAGATCCATTTTGCAATATTTTCGGAGGACGGGTTCTTCTCAGTGAAGGGAAAGATGTCATTGAGACAAGTATGGTCAAGAACGCCGATGACTTCATTGGTTATCTTCTTTAATTCATGAAAATCAATGGCTAAATCTATGTCATTGAGATATTCGGCAGTGACATAGGTCTGAACTTTCCAGTTGTGACCATGGATGTTCTCACATTTGCCTTTGTAGCCTCGTAATTGATGTGCCGAAGCAAAACCTGTCTCGATCATTAATTCATACATAAAAACCCTCCTAAGGATGGCTCAAAAAAAGAGAAATAAGCGCAAGGTGTCAGAATCAGACAAATCATGAGAACCATCTTGCTCGTCCCCGCCAGTGTCTCATTTCACGTTTCCTTTTTAAAAATGGCTATGTAGGGAAGATTTCTGTATCTGTTCTCATAGTCCAGTCCGTAGCCCACGACAAACTTATCGGGTATTTCGAATCCCACATAGTCCAGAGGGACATCGACTATCCTACGCTCTCTTTTATCAAGCAGTATGCAGACCTTAAGAGTTGAAGGGCCTTTTGACAATATTCGCTCCCTTATATAATTGAGAGAGATTCCGGTGTCAATTATGTCATCTATGAGTAATACGTGTTTGCCTGAAACATCCTCCTTTATGTCATAGTGTATTTTGACTTCCCCAGTAGATGTGGCTTTAATGTAGCTTGTTGCAATGATGAAATCCATGGCGACGGGAATCTTAAGTGCCCGGATGAGGTCAGCAAAAAACATGAAGGACCCCTTTAGGATGCCGACTGCGAGGACTTCCTTGTCAATATAATCGCTGGATATTTTCTCAGCGAGGATAGCGACTCTACCGTGGATTTGCTCAACGGTCAAAAATGGTTTTCCTATGATCATCGTTATTCCTCCCCAAAACAATCCGTCTTTTAATATACTACTATTTACGAGAAAATGGACAATGTCCCCATTCCCGACAAGAACCAAGCAAAAGCACAATCAAGGCTACTCTTAGACTTACATGAGACCAGAGTAAACAATAAAATGGGCAACGTTTTTGCCAAATGCACTAAGGTTAACCTATTATAACAGCATAGTTCACCGGTCATGCTGTCTCAAAGGGGGATGAGAACCTAAAGATAACATTACTATGGTTAACGTCTTTTACAGATTGTCAAGCGATAATGATCTTACTAAAGTTCTCCTTCAGAAGCCACCAAATACGATGCAAGGCATTGACCTATCGACGATCCCCTATATAGTGCCCACGCTGTTAAAGGTCAAACAGACTCAGAGAATATGCCTTAACTTGTTGATATCAATTGGTGGCTTACGTAAGAAGGGTTAAAGGCAAGACTAACCTCCATGAATATATAGAGGCATCCTTACAACTTCTCAGGGAAACATTGACCAGCATGACAAAGGTAGACTGCACCACAAACTCTCTGAAATGTATGGACTTGTTAGATGTGCCATGAATATCCAGTCTGCGCTTATGAACCGCTGTGACTTCAGAATCGCTATCTCTGAAGCCATCCGTGTTCTGGTCAGAGGATGAAACCTTTGAGAAAGCTGAAGGTATCTTCTCAGAGAGTCTTATCTGTCGGTAATTATGCCACAGTGCGCTATGATGCAACGATGTTCGATGCATGTGTGAGAAAATATAAATATTTGTCATGAGGATTTTGAAAACAAAGGAGTCAATTTTATGGTTACCGACGCTAATCGGCTCGCTAGAATAATCAGCCTTATTTTTTCATTACTCCTACTAATCGACGCGTGTGCGCCCAAAGAGGTCAAACCCCCTCCTAAACAGGCAAAAATTGCCCTAGTACTTGGAGCTGGAGCTTCAAAGGGTTTTGCCCATATAGGGGTTCTGAAGGTCCTGGAGGCCAATAACATCCCAGTTCACATGATAATTGGAAGCAGCGTGGGAAGCTTTGTGGGAAGTCTATATGCATATGGATTTGATGCTTTTCAATTGCAGAAGCTGTCTTTCTCGATCGAGAGAGGGGACATATTTGATTTAACAATTCCCGACAATGGATTCATTAAAGGGGAGAAACTTGAGGATTACATTAACGTGACACTAAAGAATTGCCCGATCGAGAAACTAAGGATTCCATTCTATGCAGTGACAACTGACATACAGAATGGAGAGGAAGTCGTTTTTGGAAAGGGCAATACCGGAGCCGCAGTCCGTGCGAGTTGTGCTATCCCCGGGATATTCAGACCTGTGCAGATAGCGGACAGGATGTATATTGATGGCTCGGTGGTCAGCCCTGTCCCTGTGGATGCTGCAAAACGATTTGGCGCTGATATAGTCATTGCCGTTGATGTCTCCACATTCATTGAGGGCAGGCAGCCGACAGGCACGATAGAGACTATACTCAGGTCCATCGATATCATGAATTCTAAACTTGCCTCTATTCAACTGTCAAGAGCAGACGTGGTGATAAAGCCACGGGTAGGTTATATAGCTTCAGATGACTTCAGTAAGAGGCATGAAGCAGTTCTTGAGGGTGAAAAGGCCGCGACTCAGGCGCTTCCTCGAATCAGGAGTATAATCAATAAACTCAGAGCTGAGCATAGGCTTGACTGAGGGAAGAATCTGAAATGACATGGTGATCTTAAGCAATGACAGCGTCTCTTTTCAGCATATAAGATGTTGTTGATTAGTTTTTTTACCCTTCAAGACAAGGTCATTCGTGTCCATTAATACTGAGAATTAGTATGCATATAATGTGCAACGCCTTAATGGTTGATGTATAATATAGAATAGCAAGCTTATCGATCGAAAAATATGAAGTTGCGGGAGGCTTTTATGATACTGGGACCGTCCTTTATCACTTTTTTGTTCATCATATTTGTAATTCTCTATTTTCTTTCCAGCGCCATTAAAATCCTAAAGGAGTATGAAAGGGGAGTGGTTTTCCGACTTGGCAGGATTATCCCTGTGAGGGGACCTGGTCTTGTTCTCATATGGCCAGTAATTGACAAGCTTGTTAAAGTCAGTTTGCGTACCGTCACTATGGACGTTCCGCCTCAGGATATAATCACGCGAGATAATATTACAGTAAAGGTCAACGCGGTTGTCTATTTTAGGCCAATTGACCCGATCTTGGCGATCACCGAGGTCGAGGATTTTTATTATGCAACCTCACAGATAGCGCAGACTACCCTAAGAAGTATCCTTGGGCAGAGTCAGCTCGATGAACTTCTCACAAAGAGGGAGGAACTCAACGCGGCGCTCCAAAAAGTAATCGATACCCAGACAGAACCATGGGGCATAAAGGTTTCGACAGTGGAAGTCAAGAATGTTGACCTTCCTCCTGAGATGCTGAGGGCAATAGCGCGACAGGCGGAAGCGGAGCGTGAGAGGCGGGCGAAAGTTATACATGCGGAAGGCGAGTTCCAGGCAGCACAGCGGCTTGCGGACGCGGCGAAAATTATTTCATCAGAGCCCGCAACACTGCAACTCAGGTTTCTTCAGACCCTCACGGAGATAGCAACAGAAAAGAACTCGACAATAATTTTCCCGGTACCCATAGATTTAATAAAGCCCTTTCTTGACAAATCTGCGAAGGATAGGGAAAGTGGCGTGGCATAGAATCAATATTGAAAACGTTTTTCAATCAGCAGGGTCACTGAGTGCAGCGCAGCCATACAAAGGGAGAAGGAACTAGAGTAAAAATTAATATTTGGGTTAAGCCATTACTGCTTATAGTGATAGTGTGTGGCCTGACTTTTGTAGCGTACAACTCTGGCCTATTTCATTTTTTCATCAGCAAGGAGAAGATCCTCAAGTTTCTTGATTCCCTCGGACCAGCTGCATTTATTGGATTCATTCTGTTGCAGGTGGTTCAGGTAGTTGTAGCGCCAATCCCCGGAGAGGTAACAGGTTTGCTTGGTGGATTTCTGTATGGTCCACTCCTCGGAGTCTTGTTATCAACGATCGGACTGACTATTGGTTCTTATGTTGACTTTGTCATGGCGCGTTCCTTGGGGAGACCCTTTGTGGAAAAAGTTGTCAGTAAGGTGATAATGCGCCGTTTTGATTATCTCCTCCACCACAAGGGCGCGTTCCTTGTGTTCCTACTGTTTCTCATACCGGGATCACCAAAGGATTATCTTTGCTACATACTCGGGCTGGGTCACCTCTCAACGTCCGAGTTTCTTTTGATAGGAGGGGTCGGGAGGCTCTTTGGCACTATACTGCTCACCATTGGTGGGACCTATATTAGATACGGGCAGTACGCCAGTTTTTTTACTCTCACGGGAATTGCGATAGTTGTAGTGCTGATTGCCATGGTCTTCAGGGGCAAACTCGAGAGGTTATTCAGAATCCTGCACATCAGGAGCTATAAGAGACAAAAGGCAAAGAGGGGAGGCAGAATTACCAGCCAGTGAGATCGTTCGTTTTCATCGTTTTATTGCCTTTCCTTCCTTCCCATGTTTTTCAGATCATTTCATTTTTTAATCATGGCAGTTACCTACGGCCACTACTGTCACCATACTGACAAATATAGTCAAAAAGATCCTGAAGAACTCGGGTCGAGGGAGGATGGCACGACAGTCTTTCCCTCAATTGCATGGAAAAAAGCAAATGCAGCTACCACTTAATAAGAGCTGATGCCCATGTGAGCCCCCCGCCAAATGCTTCGAGCATGATGTAATCACCCTCTCTGATTCTTCCGGTACAAGCAGCCTCATCAAGGGCTATTGGAACTGATGCGGCGGAGGTGTTACCATATTTGTCGAGGTTTACGACAACCTTGTCCATGGATAAGCCTAGTCTTTTTGCGGTTGCGGCAATTATTCTTAAATTTGCCTGGTGAGGAATAAGCAACGAAAGCTGGTGAGGAGAGATATCATTTTTCTGGAGAGTTTCTATTACCAGATTCTCGAGTGCTTTCACCGCCACTTTGAATGTCTCATTACCTTTCATTTTTATAAAGTGAAGTTTCTTTTTCAGGGTCTCCTTGGAAGGTGGATTCTTTGAGCCTGCTCCGGGGAGATTGAGGATGTCCCATAGACTCCCGTCGGCATAAAGATGTGTTGACAGGATGCCCCTTTCTTCTGATGTGGCTTCGAGAATAACCGCACCTGCTCCATCTCCAAATAGGACACAGGTTGACCTGTCTTCCCAGTCGGTGAATTTACTGAGGACCTCCGCACCCACCAAAAGTATCCTCTTATTTTTCCCAGATGTAATAAAACTGTCTGCTACGGACAGTGCGTAAATGAAGCCTGAACATGCAGCGTTGACATCAAAGGCGGCGATGTGTTTTGCGTCGAGACGGCTCTGTAGGTGGCACGCAGTTGAAGGCATGGGCATATCGCCAGATACCGTTGCAACTATTATCATGTCCAAATCTTTTGCCCTGATACCCGCTCTTTTAAGAGCTTTTTTTGAAGCCTCAAGGGCGAGGTCGGATGTCGCCTGGTCTTGCCTTGCAATCCTTCTTTCTCTTATGCCTGTCCTCTCGAAAATCCACTGGTCGGAGGTATCAATCATTTTTTCTAAGTCGTGGTTGGTGAGTACCTTCTCCGGCACGTAGGCGCCAGTTGCAATGATCCTAGCTTTTACCAAGGGAATCCTTTTTGAGTACTTCGGTGATGATCTCGGGAACCTTTTCTTCTGCCATTTCTGATGCAACTCTGATAGCATTCTTTATGGCTCTTGCTGAAGAACGGCCGTGGCTTATTATGCAAGTCCCGTTAATTCCGAGAAGTGGTGCCCCGCCATATTCAGAATAGTCTGTTCTTTTTTTAAAGCTCCTAATAGCCGGCTTTATCATCAGGTAGCCAATCCTACCTGTCGTGATGTTGGCTATTTCCATCTTGAGCATTTTCAGGATAGTCTCGGCCAGACCTTCACTCACTTTCAATACAATGTTGCCGATAAAGCCGTCACAGACGATCACATCGGCACTCCCCGTAAAGATATCTTTTCCTTCTATGTTGCCAATAAAGTGCAGATCGGCATTTTTCAGATATTTAAATGTCTCGCGTGTTAACTCATTACCCTTGGTATCCTCTTCCCCAATGCTCAGCAGGGCAATTCGAGGAGTCGAAACATTAAAGACCGCCTTAAAGTATGCGTTTCCCATCTGAGCGAATTGCAGTAAATTGTCCGGCTTGCAATCGACAGTCGCTCCTGCATCAAGAAGAACAAAGAATCCGGTTAAAGCCGGCATTATGGTGGCGATAGCAGGTCTATCGACATTGGGTATCTTCCCTAACACGAATAGAGAGGTGGCCATCACGACCCCTGAGTTACCGGCGCTGACAGCCGCATCGGCTTGTCGACTCTTAACCAGTTCGATTGCCCTTCGTATTGAAGAATCTTTTTTTCTTCTCAGCGCAATTGATGGAGACTCATGCATCTCTACGACTTCAGAGGCATGAACGATAGATAGTTTCTCGGGAGGAAACCGTTTATTCTGTAACGATTGACTTATTCTCTGTTTATCTCCAACAAGAATAACGTCAATCTCATACTCGGTCACCGCATCTATTGCGCCTGCAATGACCAGCTCAGGAGCAAAATCACCCCCCATCGCGTCGAGGGCAATTTTCATGGTTACTTAGTTACTACTTCGATGATTTTTTTCCCATTATAAGAGCCACAATTGATACACACTCTGTGAGGCGATTTCAATTGCTTGCAGTCAGGACACTCAACAAGACAGGGTAGTTCCCCTTTCCAGTGAGCTCTTCTTCTATCCCGCCTTGCCCTTGCGTGCCGATGCGTTGGATTTGCCATTCACCTACTCCTTTCTCTTTAATAGTTCTTTGAGCATTTCAAATTGTGGATGTATCTCTTTAAGCTCACAGCCACATTGTCTCACGTTCAAATCTATGCCGCATTTGGGGCAGAGTCCCTTGCATTGTGAAGAACAAAGAGGTTTCATGGGAATGCCTAACAGCAATTGTTCCACGAACAAGTCATCCGTATCAATTACATCATTCCTGTAAAAACCCGCATCAAGTTCCGCGTCTTTTAACTCATGGTGGTCATCTTTGCCGATTTCTTCGATCGGATGATAAACAACATCCATTTCTGATTTAATGTTCATACCAAATTCCTTGAGACATCGACTACACTCGAGTTCAACATCCCCAGTGACAACACCCTTAATGAGAACCTGTGTGTTTTGTTTGTCAACACTCATCACGGCATGTAAAGGCGACAGCATTTTTACTGACGCAATCGGGCTATGCTCCTGTATCTCAACCTTTACACCCTCTTCAGGTATGTCCGATACGACTATTTTCATAAACTATCAAAAGAGCTAAGGTAGAATTATAGAAAGCAAAAAGACTATTTGTCAAGGAAGAGACAACCAAAAAGATAGGAGAGATAGAGAAAAAAGTTTGCTACGTTTCTAACGGTAACTCTTAACCCATCAACCTTTACAATTGTGTAGTTTAATTGATATCATTTAAGCTAAATGCTAATTAAGGAGAGGTGGCCGAGCTGGTCGAAGGCAGCCGCCTGCTAAGCGGTTGTGGGGGTCACACCTCACCCAGGGTTCGAATCCCTGCCTCTCCGCCACAAAAACTGGAGGATAGTATGAAGGGTTTAAAACTATTTGTTGTTCTAGGTGTTATGATCTCTCTGGTCGCTTTCGCATGTGAAAAGAAAAAAGAGGAAAAGCCTTTGCCGGCGGCTCCAGAAAGTCCACGCGTGTTCAATCCGAACATGCTCACTCAGAATCAGCCTCAAAGTGAGATGAAACCTGCCTCTCCTCAGGAAGCGATGAATCAAGCCTCACCTCATGGAGAATTAAAGCCTAAGGTCACTAAGGCTATTGTGGTTCCTGAGGAGGTTAAAGGCAAATGGAGTAAGGTCAAACTCATTGTTCAGGATAAAAGTTCGGGTAAGAAGACGGAATATACGGTCAAACTGGGATCTGAACTTGAAATACCTGGAAGCGGTTTAAAAGTGGCCGTGGGTCAATTTCTGCCCGACTTCACGATGGACAATGACACCATTACATCGAAAAGCAATGAGCCAAACAATCCTGCAGTGAGAATAGAGGTTTTTGAGAAGGGACAGAGCATATACAAGGGATGGCTCTATGCAAAATTCCCTCAAATCCATCCTTTTGAACATCAGAAATACGGACTCAGTCTTATAGAGGGAATAAAGAGCTAAAGTCAAAGGGTATATTACAGATACATAACACCTTGTTCATATGGCCCAATTTAAATAACATAACACAGATGGTGTCTGAGGAAGCGCGCATGTTCCAGATATTGAGGTTTCTCTGTCTATTATCCATGGCGTGTTAACGAGAAAAAGATACCACTCTAAGGGGAGATGATGCGCCATCGATTGCCGCCACTCTGTATGCGGGTCATGTCGGACTCTAAGAAGAGGATCAAGATATGTCGCAGTATGTAGATCTGGGTAAAATGCCCGAAAGTCCCGAGGAAAGAAGAAGGTTAATAGAACAGAGGGTCACCATGGAAGACTATGTCTCTCATCTAGAGATCACCCATATCCAGAGAAGAGTTTTGGAGTTCCTAATTCTTCAAAAAGGATATACACGGGAAAACATTGAGGTGAATAAGGAGTTTAAAGTCCAGCTTGGGGATATCTCTTTTGACGTGATGGCAGATGTGGTGCTGAAGGTGGATGAAAAAAGATTCTTGGTGATAAAATGCGCGGCCAATTCTCTTGACTCGTGGGAGAGGCACTCAGTGGCCTTTTGCCGTGTTGTTGACAAGTACCGGATTCCATATGCGGTGATAACAGATGGTGACCAGGCGAGAATGCTTGATGCTTTAAGTGGTCAACTTCTGACAGAGGGACTTGACACGATCCCGTCCAGGGAGAAAGCGCAACAAATTGTTCAGGAGGTAATCTTTTCCCCACTTCCCAATGATAAACATGAGAGGGAGAAGAGAATCCTCCATGCTTTTGATGCCATCAAGTGTCCGGCGATTCCGACCGGACCGGGTCAAACCTGATATCCGAGGATACCCATCAAGTTTACTCGCTATGACATTTTGACAATTTCACTTATTTATGCTTGAATAGATGCACCTTTAATGATAATCCGGTGAGATTAAAAGGTGGGGAGTGCGCATGGTGCAGTTAATTCAGACTAGATGTCTTGCCCAGAAAGAGGGGAAGGCATTTTTTTTTATGTCCTGATGACGAAAGAGTTCCTTAATAAGAAAGATATCGACAGGATCCTCGCAAGGATAGCCCACGAAATCATCGAGATGAACAAGGGTTCTGAGAGCTTGTGCCTTGTGGGCATCCAGCGCGGCGGAGTGCACCTCGCACAAAGGCTTGCGTCGAAAATAAAAGCCATTGATGACGCTGATATCCCGGTGGGATCTCTCGACATTTCTCTTTATAGGGATGACATTGGGTTGAGGAAGGAACATCCGATAGTGAGAAGGACGAATATCTCTTTTGACATTACTGACATGAAGATAATCCTAGTTGATGATGTCCTGTTTACTGGACGTTCTATAAGAGCGGCAATGGACGCCCTGATGGATTTGGGAAGACCCGCCCAAATCCAACTCGCGGTTCTCATCGACAGGGGACATCGGGAATTACCGATAAGGGCTGATTTTGTCGGAAAAAATATACCTACGTCAAGTACGGAAAATGTCGAGGTAAGACTTGAAGAAGACGGAGTGGAAGATGGTGTAATACTCCACTCGACAAAATGACACAAATGGTTAAGGATTTAGTGTCCACAAGAGATCTTTCCGAGGAGGATATCGACCTAATCCTCACTACCGCGTCTTCTTTTAAGGATGTTCTAAAACGTGACATAAAAAAGGTTCCTGTCCTGAGAGGCAAGACTGTTGTCAATCTCTTTTTTGAGCCGTCCACAAGAACGAAGACCTCTTTTGAGTTGGCTGAAAAAAGATTGAGTAGTGATGTGCTTAACTTTTCTACACTGACCAGCAGTGTGGTAAAGGGGGAAAGCCTCTTTGATACCGTTAAAACGATAGAATCCTACGGGGTTGATTTTATCGTGATTCGCCATCCGTTAAGCGGGGCTCCGCACTTCATCGCCAAAAACACGAGCGCCTCCGTAATTAATGCAGGTGATGGCATCAATGAGCATCCAACTCAGGCCTTGCTTGACGCCTTTACTATAAAAGAGAAAAAAAGTAGTTTTCAGAATCTCACAGTTGCTATCGTGGGTGATATACTTCACAGCAGGGTCGCAAAATCTAATATGTACTGCCTTGAAAGGCTTGGAGCAAAGGTCCGGCTGGTCGGCCCCCCGACACTTCTCCCGGCAGCTGTTCCTGAGGGGATGGATGTTTTTTACAACATAGATGAAGGCATTAAGGATGTGGATGTCATTATGATGCTCAGAATTCAGGCAGAAAGGCAGGGGAAAGGTTTTTTCCCTTCCACTAACGAATATTTCAAATACTGGGGACTTGATGCGAATAGACTTAAAGGTGCTAAACAGGATGTCATTGTAATGCATCCAGGGCCCATGAATCGTGGCATTGAGATATCTTCTGATGTAGCAGATTCTCAACATGCGGTCATACTTGACCAGGTGACAAATGGTCTCGCTGTGAGAATGGCGGTTTTGTATCTGCTGAGCGGGAATAGGAAATGAGGATACTTATCAGGAATGGACATATTATAGATCCTCTCCAAAAAATCGACGGCATCGGAGAGTTAGTGATAGACGATGGAAAAATCGAGAAAGTTATTATGTTCTCCGCTGAAGCTCTTTCTTCTAGGAGGGGAGAGGAAAGAGGACAGGGTTCTGGTATCCACACTATTGATGCATCGGGTTTCCATGTAGTGCCTGGTCTTGTTGATATGCATGCTCATCTCAGGGAACCAGGGTTTGAACACAAGGAAACGCTTAAGAGTGGTACACTTGCTGCTCTTCGTGGAGGATTTACCGCTGTCTCTGCAATGCCAAACACAAACCCTGTGAATGACAACCAGTCTATTACGGGCTATATATTGAGGAGGGCAGCAGAAGAAGGGTTCTCCTCTGTGCATCCAATAGGTGCCATAACAAAAGGACAACATGGGATAGAGCTTGCCGAAATGGGTCTGATGCATGAGGCAGGATGCGTGGCATTTTCAGATGACGGACGACCCGTTATGAATAGCCTTATGATGAGAAGGGCGCTGGAATACTCAAGGGTCTTCGATGTGCCTATTGTTTCACATTGTGAGGATACGGATCTTTCAGATGAAGGAGTTATGAACGAGGGTGCCATTTCCGCAATGCTTGGTCTCAAAGGAGTACCCAGAGAGGCAGAAGAAATAATGGTTGCAAGAGATATTATTCTTGCCAAACTCACAGGGGGCCGGCTTCATATTGCACATGTCTCAACGGAAGGCTCGGTTAGGTTGATAAGAAATGCAAAGGAGAGCGGCGTTTATATATCGGCCGAGACATGTCCACACTATTTCTCCATTACTGAGAATTCTGTTAAAGGATACAACACTAATGCGAAGGTCAATCCGCCATTGAGGACGGAAAGGGATATTGATGCGATAAAAGCGGGGCTCAGGGATGGGACAATTGATGTCATAGCAACTGATCACGCACCTCACCATAGGGATGAAAAGCTACAGGAATTTGACAGGGCACCTTCAGGCATCTCCGGCTTTGAGACCGCGGTCAGTTTGAGTCTTAAGCTTGTGCAAGAGGGGATTCTCACCATGAGCCAATTGGTAGAGAAAATGGCCTTAAATCCTGCCACAATTCTTGGGTTAGCCAGTAATGATTCAAAGGGTTCCCTCAAGGTTGGTTCGACAGCGGATGTTGTCATCGTGGATACCGCAAGAGATTTTTGCGTTCAACCTGATGGTTTTTTATCAAAAGGCAAGAATACCCCATTTGAAGGGTGGGTTCTTAAGGGGATACCTCTTATAACCATATGCAGGGGTCGGATTTTCGATTGCCTGAAGGGTACTTACACTGCCTGGGAGTGATGATGGGAAAGGCAATTCTCGTATTATCGGACGGCACTTTTTTTGAGGGAAATAATTTTGGCTCCGAGGGTGAAACTATAGGAGAGGTTGTTTTCAATACTTCTATGACCGGTTATCAGGAGATCTTGACAGATCCTTCTTATAAGGGACAGATAGTGACCATGACCTACACTCAGATTGGAAACTATGGAGTTAACACCGAAGATAGGGAATCGGCGGGAGGGCCAAAAGTGGAAGGCTTTGTGGTTAAGGAGCATCTTGATTTCCCTAGCAACTGGCGTTCAACCATGTCGCTTGGCCTGTATCTGAGAGACCATAATATAGTCGGGATGGAAGACATTGATACAAGGGCACTGACAAGACATCTAAGAAATTACGGAGCACAGATGGGAATAATCTCAAGCGTCGATCTGAATCCCATAAGCCTACTTGAGAAAGTGAGGGCGCATCCTGGCATATCGTCAGATGATCTTGTAAAGCATGTCACTACGTCAGAGCTGTATTCGTGGAATGAGGGTTGTTGGAGGTCGGATGCAACTGAGGGAAGCAGGGCTGCACTGAAGATCGTTGTGTATGATTTCGGCGTCAAGTTTAATATCCTCAGGAATCTCGTGGGTGCAGGCTTCGATGTCACTGTTGTGCCGGCGGGGATGCCTGCTGAAGCCGTACTTGAAATGAAGCCGGCGGGAGTTGTCTTAAGTAACGGCCCTGGAGATCCTGAAACCGTTACATATGCGATAAATAATACGAAAAAACTTATTGGCAAAACGCCAATATTTGGAATATGTCTCGGTCACCAGATACTTGGTCTTTCCATGGGAGGCAAGACATATAAGCTCAAATTTGGGCATCATGGTGGCAATCACCCTGTAAAGGACCTGTCCACGGGTAGGGTAGAGATCACTTCTCAGAACCACAATTATTGCGTCGACATACATAGCCTCAGGGGTCAGGCTACCCTCACGCACAAAAATCTCTATGATGGGACAGAAGAGGGCATGCAACATGTGGGCTTGCCGATTTTCTCTGTACAACACCATCCAGAGGCAGGACCTGGACCAAACGATTCAGCACATCTTTTTGGACGATTTAGGGAAATGATTGGGCTAATGCGTTGAAAGATCATCATCATTGCCTTGGCGCTGGGCGATCCAAGGATCGAAAGTACCCCGCATTTTTTAAACGGCTAATATCTTTGCCTTGTTTAACCAAATGGCCGCAGGCGACACAACAACAGATTGTATGCATCATGAGGCATTGCGATAGTTAACCATTTGATAAAGAAGGCAATAGGAAAAAGCTCGAGGAAGGTTTTTTCATTTTTTGTCGTAGTTCTTAAAAATTGGCTTTATCAAGGACTGACTCGTAAAGACATCTAAATGCTGGATTATGCCGCTGTGGCATGAATAAAGTGCAAGCGCGAGTTGTTATTATCTTTATTTCCGTGCTGCTGAGCCTTGTAAGTTGAACAGACCAAAGGTCGTATTACTGACCTAGTGATGCCATCATGAAACTTTTACAATGCGATAAAGCTGAACTATAATGTTGCCATGAAAATTGTAAGTGCCAGAGCTTTGACTAAGGACTATGGTTCCTTCAGGGCAGTGGATGCTATCGACTTCGAAATCCTTAGAGGTGAGGTCTTTGGATTTCTTGGTCCAAACGGAGCCGGGAAGACGACAGTAATGCGAGTTATTTACTGTTTCATGCTTCCATCCTCGGGGGATGTAAGAGTTTTTGACATTGATGTCACCCAGGATCTTGCTAAAATTAAGGCGAAGATCGGGGTGATGCCTCAGGAGGACAATCTTGATCCTGATCTGAATGTCTTGGAAAACCTGTTGGTCTATGCGCGGTATTTCGACATCCCCAGGAGAGACGCGCTTCGTTCGGCATTGGAACTCCTCCAATTCGTCGGGCTTGACACAAAGGCTAAGGCAAAGATAGGTGATCTTTCCGGCGGGATGAAGCGAAAGCTTGTCCTCGCAAGGGCATTGATAAACAATCCAGAGTTGCTGATTCTTGACGAGCCGACTACCGGTCTTGACCCTCACAGCAGGCGTTCCGTTTGGGACAAGCTGAACCAGCTCAAGGAAAAGTCTACGACTTTAATCCTTACCACGCATTACATGGAAGAGGCGGAAAAACTTTGTGACAGAGTCGCTATTATGGACAGAGGCAAGGTTGTGATTATTGATGCGCCCTCATCTCTGATGCAGATATATGGGGGAAACCTCGAAGATGTGTATCTCAAATTGACCGGCGAGGCCCTTATTAACGCATGATGATATCTTTTAATCTCAAAAGAGCTTTTAGAGTCTGGCAGAGGAATTTTACGGTTTACACCAAGCTTTATCTTTCGAGTCTCGCGCTCAACTTTGTGGAGCCGATCCTCTATCTGGCTGCAATGGGTCTAGGTCTTGGAATATTCATTAAGGAGATTAATGGTGTTCCTTATGTTAAATTTATTGCACCAGGAATCATTGCTTCCTCTTCGATGTTTGCGACTATCTATGAATGTACCTATGGAACATATGTGAGGATGACATTTCAGAAGACATTTGACGCTATCCTTGCCACTCCGATTAACATTGATGACCTGATCGCGGGTGAGCTAATGTGGGGCGCGACGAAGAGTGTGCTTTATGGTACGATTATCATGATTGTGATTTCGGCCTTCCAATTGGTCAACTCGTTTCTTATCGTTCTGGCAATTCCACTTCTTTTTATTAGCGGACTCATCTTTGCTGAAATATCTCTGATATTCGTCTCGATTGTACCCGGCATCGACTCTTTCAACTACTTTTATACTTTATTAATGACGCCGATGTTTCTTTTTTCCGGTATTTTTTTCCCTCTGGACAGTCTGCCACCTATCGTCGCTAAGATCGCCTTCTTCATGCCTCTCTATCACCTTGTGAATATATGCAGATCGTTTGCGTTGGGCCAGATTAACGCCTCGGTGTCGGATATTATCTGGTTTGGCGTTGTCGTCATTGTCCTCGCTCCCTTTCCCTTCAGACGTATGCGGAAACGAATAATGAAATAAATAGGGCAAGGCCCGGGATTTTGCCCTTGCAAATTGCCTAAGAGACTGTCAGAGCATCTTCTTTTTTTGCTAATACGACTGCTTCATTTTTGGATAACGATTCGGACTATTTCAGGCAACCAATTTAGCAGGTGGCAGACACCATATTAAGAAGAGCAAATGGCTTACTCAGTGTACATAATGTTTGTCCCCTGCTCTAAAATTTGTCTATCTCCGAGCAATTAGTTTGCTGAGGGGGACTCATCTAGTCAGATCCAAATAATTAAGAGCTGAGACAAATTTGGTCAACTAATTGATCCGCAAAAAGACCATTGAACTATATGGTTCTCAGATAATTCGAATTTCCTCTGTTGTCATAATGGCGTTTTTAGAAGTGACACAATCAAGAAGGCGACGCAGCCTATCATTTGTATCCAGGCATTTAGAGTAACGCTCAAAATCTGAACCACCCCTTAACGAAAGCTAGGGGGTTCCCACGGAAACAGCTACTTTTCCGGAACTCTCACCGCATCTTTAAGAGCATGCGGTTACAGTAGTTCCGGCCTCGGCAGCCATCCTTCCTCTTGTTCCGACCAGAAGCGTGAGATCTTGAGACGATCCACTTTGTCTTCGGGCCCCCTTGAAAGAGAGCCCGAAGCTGGTAAGCAACGGGTTCCCTTTTGCGGATTCATGCAACATCCTAGACACCGCCTGCACTATGAGAGGTTCCGCCCCAACCCAGAGCCTTTTAAGGCCACCGGTTGTGTCGACAAAATACTTGTCTCCATGCCGCTCTGCGCTTCTTGCCAGGAACGCGGACAAGAGGTCTCTCTGAGCTACCACACCGCAGGCATGTGCTAGGCTGGCCGCCAGCCCTCTCAGCAGATACTCGCATAAGCCAATTCCCGCGGGGTCTGAGTTACCGCCGGCGAGAGGCCCGCGACAGAATGCATCTGACCGATTTTTCCAGTCTTAATCTGGAGTGCTCCATGTGCGCCTGATTATGATCGGGCGCACACTTGGTTAGGCAATTATTGTTGACTCTGTAATCGCTAAATTTGATATACATACAAAAGAGGTATCAACTTTATCAGGGGAGGTTATTGAAGTCGCTGTCGGCTAATGGCCTGACGCGCCGCCATCCCTGCCACCCCCTCCCATAAACATGTTTTCAATGGACGGCTTAAGCTTTATATACACAACCACCCTGTTTCCCTTGATGCTGTAATCGACATCAAGTACATCGGAAGTCCCATAGGTGAAGGCTCGATAAAGGGGTTTGATTTCATATCCCAAAATATTGCCTTTGCCATCTATGATCTTGCTCACTATGACATTCTGAAAATCGGGATGACGGCTCACAAAAACAGCCGTCTTCTCAATGGCATCCTTGGCAGGCATCTTGCGCAGTATCTGATAATTGAAATCGGGGGCATATATGTCAAAGACGTAGGGCAGTCCCTCTTTACTCAGAATGGCGACTGTCTCGAGATCGGTTAAATATGTGCCGCCATAGAGAAACAGCGTGTAGGTTCCCGCAATCTCACTTTCGCTGGCACTCTCTGTCCTGGCATAGGTACCGAAGCTACAGGAGCTACTCCATACGTCAATAATTATCAGTAAAATTATCAGAAGCGGCATCCTGACTGTTTTTAAGGTATCCGCTCTCTTCATGTGGTACTCTTTTTATCATAAAAACGCCGTAAAACTCCGTCCTTCAGGGCGGAGATATAAGGCGTGCCGTTGGTGGACTTTCGTGAAACAGTTCGATTACAATAATACAAATGCTCTTTGACAATCGGTATGCGGTTGTTGCCAGTCACGGTTGGCAACATAAAATCGATACCAACATAGTCAGGTGTTTTGTTGGAGTGTTCTCCTGCGGTAAGCGAAAACCAAGCAATACCGTTGGATACTTTACCTGACCTAAAGAAACTAAAACTCCATGTAGTAGGGGCGGGCAGCCCCGAATTGAAGCCTGTCGAGAGTGCGGCTTTCAAAGCGCCTCCTTGAAGCAGGAACCTACCAGAGACAGTATAGATGAGCTCAATGAGCTTGCTGCTGTTTCCCCAGGGAATCATCGGCCTTCAGGCCGGTGAGGATGTCAATGTTTCCTGATTATTACTATATGCGAAATTCCACCATCTGCTATGTACCAGAAGTTTTAACTGCAGCCTTGACGTGGTCCAGAAATTTTGTGTAAGCAAGAGGGAGAGTTCTTTTTTTATGCGTTACAAGATAAAACTTCCGCTTCATGTGGGTGCCTTTGAGCCTTATTTCTCTGAGTATTTGATATCTTAGCTCGTCAAGCACTGAGAGTTTCGATAATATTGCGGTGCCGAGTCCTGCCTTTACCGCCTGTTTTACCGCATCGGTCGCACCAAAGATACCGGCTATCCGGACATCTTTTAGGCTAAAGCCGCTATATTCTAGTATTTTTTCCGTTTCTCTCCGCGTTCCCGATCCCACTTCTCTCAACACCATGGGAATTTTTATCAAGTCCTTGAGTGTTATCGCGTCAGAGATTGCGAGAGAGGGTGATGCTACCACTATTAACTCGTCATCAATTAATGGCATATAGTTGAGTTGAAGGTGAGGGAGTTCTGAACCCACAATGCCAACAAGCAGCTCATGCGCTAGCATCCTATCGACGATCTCCTTTGAATCCGCAACTGTTACATTAAATGAGATTGCAGGATATGTTTGTTGAAAGCCCGCCATGAGAGGGGGTACGAGGTAGGTACCCGGTATGGTGCTGGCTCCTATAAGCAATTCACCACTGACTTTTTTCTTGAATTGACCGACTGACTCTTTTATAGCAGTGGCTTTCTCGAGAATTTCCACTGCGTGGTTGTACAACACCTTGGCCTCTCTGGTTGGCACAATGGTTCTTCCCAATCTGTCAAATAATTTGCAATCAAATTCTGTCTCAAGTAATCTAATATGGTCACTAATGGTTGGTTGTGTCAGGTGAAGCTCCTCTGAAGCCTTGGAAAAACTCTTGTTTTTAAATACGTAAACAAATACCCTAAGTTGATGTAAATCCATAATATATAGTTTATCACACTTTGACCGCAGAAATTACTACGTGATAAAGTAGTCAAGAAATATGAAGATATGCGAAATATTTGCCGGTATTCAGGGTGAATCGACCTATGCCGGGTTGCCTTGTGTCTTTTTAAGGATGTCTGGGTGCAATCTCAGATGTCTATATTGTGACACGGTTTATGCGTATCACGAGGGCACTGAAATGTCAGGGGATGACGTTGTGGCAGCTTTAATTGGGTATGGAATTAATCTTGTCGAGGTTACCGGGGGTGAACCCCTTTTGCAGAAAGATGAGACGCTTGGCCTGATTAACAGACTGCACGACAAGGGGTGCAAGGTCCTGCTCGAGACAAACGGGAGTATTTCCATCGGGGAGGTTGATAAGAGGACGGTGATCATTATGGACTTCAAGACTCCTAAAAGCGGAATGCTTGGAGCTATGGATCCTGACAACCTCGGTCTTTTGAGGGCAGATGATGAATTAAAATTTGTGATAAGTGACAGGGAGGATTATGAGTGGGTGCGGGTCTTCATGGCAGATCACGACTTAGTGGACAGCTGTAAAATCCTGCTCTCACCTGTTTTCGGCGTGCTTTCACCACGAGATCTATCTCGGTGGATCATAGAGGACAGGCTGCCTGTAAGACTTAATCTGCAGATCCATAAATATATATACGGATCCTGGGAAAGGGGTGTCTGAATAATCAAATCCAGGCTCACTATAGAGTGAAAGGGAAGGTGGATTGAGCGGATGGTCATTAAAGAACACATTTTTTACGTTCCGAACTCACTGGATTTAAGGTCGTTTTTAGGTCTGTCAGTCTGGAACGGATCGGGTGCTAATACAAAGCAGAGATACTGATGAAATGCTACTTTCATCCCACTTACATTGCAAAAATGCGTGGGCTTAGGGTTCCAAGAATTTTCGCTCTTTATACACTTGTTTTTCTAATAGTGAAAATCATGTGTCCGCTTTGCGATGTGCTTGCAGAGGAAGAACAATTCAAAAAAAATGGCGAAATGATCTTTTTCAGACAAACAGACTCCAAGAAGATCGCACAAATTGATATTGAAATCTCTGATACTCCCTTGAAAATGGTCCAAGGATTAATGCGCAGGTCCTTCCTGCCTCAGAACGCGGGCATGCTTTTCATCTTTCATACGTCCAAACTCCGGACATTCTGGATGAAAAACACCCTTATTCCGCTGGATATAATTTTTGTCAGCGAGCACTGGCAAATAGTGACGATACAAAAAAAAACGATACCTCTTTCAGAAGAGCCCATCCCTTCACTCAAGGAGGCGATGTACGTAGTCGAAGTGAATTCAGGCTTCTGCGGCGCACACCATATAAAGGAAGGCGACTTCATCACTCTCAAACAGACTGATTAACGGAGAGCTGAAATACCTTGCCTAGTTTAACGGCTGGCGATTATTGATCGATCCTAACATCACGCATATAGCACATATAGCTGAGAATATGCATAAAAAAGCAATTTCAATAAAATACCTAGAAGGATTCTGAACCCATAGGCTAAGCCGGCATCGCTTATTATTATTGAGAGTGACCTCGGTGAAATGTGATAGTGGTGCGACGTTCTTGATAACATAGCATACATTCTTGCATTTTCTATACGAACATGGAGTATATCGTCAAGACTTTTGTGGAAGCTCGAAAGCTCCTTATATGCCAACTTTCGGAGGAACATGTTCAATGGAGGCTTTTTTCATATCATGATTACTGATGCGGCAGGTGTCGATATTGATTATTGCTATGACTCAATCAGCAGCGTTACGGGAACGTGGCCATTAAAGTCAACCTCACCCCTTAGACATCTAATCGCTGCATTTTGCGCCTCCTCCGCCACATCATAAGCGGCGATGAGCACATCAGCATGTTGAAAGTCATTTAGTAAGTAAGGGCTTCCGAACGATAGCACAACGGAATGCTTGGCTTGTCTGATCAAGGAGTGGATCCGGCGTTTTTCAGTATCCTCTATGCCTGAACTGCCCCTCCAGGCAGAAATGCTCGTAAAGACTGAAAAAACCGCCAACTTATTCTGAACGCTTATTTCTTTAGAAATCGGAGAGGCATTTTTAAAATATTTTTTTAAGGGAGACGCCTCAAAGTATTTGTCATCGCCTGCAAAAATTAATTGAGGCTGGTTACTCGCGCTAATGGGAAGAATGCCTTCCGTGTTCTTCACCATAGTTATTGATTTTTCAAATATCCGAGCTGAAAGTCGCTGATGCTCGACGTGGTCAACTTCGGTTATTGTGTTGCGGATGAGCCTTTTTTTGATTTTCAGTATGCGGTTTAAAGACACATCGAGCGCATGTCTGTCAATTTTTCCTGCCCTCAGGGCTGAAGACAATTCCTTTACCGTTATTTCAACGTCAACCGGATGTAGCAATATATCGGCTCCCGCATTTATGCATTCAGAGGAGAGATCTTTTAATTCCCTGAGGGCACTCATATTAAGGGCATCTGTGATAACAAGGCCATGAAACCCGAGTCGGATTCTCAGCAAAGCGGTTATTATCTCTTTTGATACACTGGCAGGTCTCGCATCGATTGAGGGAATACTAAGGTGTCCGATCATGATACTGCTGACGCCTGTCCTGATGGCGTGTTCAAAGGGCATGATATCAACAGCCATTAGCGATTTCAGTGACTTGGTGAGAACTGGAAGGGAAATATGCGAATCCACTGATGTATCGCCATGCCCGGGAAAGTGTTTTGCACAGCTTACGAGGCCCTCTGCCTCGAGGACTCTGATGTACTGTGTACCAAACCATTTTACAACCTCTGGATCGTCGGAGAACGCCCTTGTGCAGATAATGGGATTGTCAGGATTTTGATTGACATCGAGGACGGGAGTCAGGGGCATGTTGATCCCCACATCCTTTGCCTCATTGGAAAGGGCTTTGAGCATCTGTTCAAGAAGAGCCACATCTTGAGGTCTGTATTTATTTATGGCTGCTGCAACAGCCATTTGAGTGGGGAATATGGTTGCATTCTTTACTTGCTGTCCAACGCCCCTTTCGATATCAGAGGCGATAAACAGAGGTGTGTCTGCAAAAGACTGCAGTTGATGAATGAAACTTCTCACTTCATTTTTTTGTCCACCAAAGACGATAAAGCCACCGATGCCCTTGATTGTGAGGTCTATGATGCTGTCCCGATACGCATTTTCCAGGATTCTATTTCCGTCGAGCCTGCTTATGACAAGCTGGTAGGCTATTCTTTCGGGAGAGGGAAAGATTGCGCTGTTGCTCATAAAGGCAGTTTAGCAAATTTTTTAACTAGAGACAATATGATGGACTCTTCTCAAGATGCATGTGACGACAGGAGTGGTTAATGACAAACAGAATGACAGGCCCTCCATGCTTATTCTGATATGCAGTAGACCAGCACACCGAATTCTCTTGAGGTGCTTACTTTGGGTATAATGAGAAAATGAGATATTTTCTTTCGGAGACAGCCGCCCTTAAGTGGCTTGAAATCCCCTCAGTGTATGATGTGAAGAAGGATGAACTCTATGAGCTCGATGACGTTGCTTTTGTGTTCTTGAAGCAATGCGCTACTCCGGAGGGATGCGTGGATGAGACGGATAAGGCATTCCTAGACTACTGTATTTCAGAAGGTCTGCTTAGCACTGAGCCAGTTATCGTAAGGAGGCCGCCGCTAATGAAATCACCTCGGCCATCCCTAAGATATCTCGAATTACAAATTACCGACAGATGCAACCTCCAATGCAGGCATTGTTATATTGGGAGACCTGGCAACTACGAACTCTCTGTTAATGAAATTAAGGGCGTATTGGATGAGTTTGAGGCAATGCAGGGATTACGTCTTCTTATCACGGGTGGGGAACCATTAATGCACAGACATTTCAAGGAAATTAACTCGCTCTTGTCACGGTATCACTTCAGAAAGGTACTTCTAACAAATGGCCTTTTGTTGAACACGGATATCTTTGATACTCTCAACGTGGATGAAATACAGTTAAGCATTGACGGTATGGAACACGGACATGATGCGCTAAGGGGGAAAGGGACATATAACAAGGTGGTACAGAAAGCCGGAGATGCCATGGCTAAAGGCTTTGATGTTTCCGTTGCGACAATGGTCCATAGTGATAACCTTGAAGAATTTGATCAAATGGGATCCTTTTTTAGGAAAATGGGTGTAAAGGATTGGACGGTAGATGTGCCGTTGATTTCAGGAAATCTAATGGATAATTTAATTCTCTGTGTTCCACCTGAGATTGCGGGAAAGTATCTCAACCATGGGTTCGGTGGCGGGATGCACGGAGGGGACGGAGCCTTTGCGTGTGGCTTTCATCTCCTGTGCATCACCGCGAATGGCAGCATTTGCAAGTGCGGATTTTTTAGCAGAGACCGGACAGGTACTCTTGGCGATGGACTTCTGGATTCATGGAAAAAAGTGAGGCCGCTAAAATTGGTTGAGCTAGAATGCGCCGATCTCGCGTGTAATTTCATTGAAGAGTGCAGGGGAGGGTGTCGATACAGGGCTTCTATTTCACCAGAAAATCTTCGTAGGGAGAAACTTCATGAGCTAATTAAAGGAAGCGGAAGAGACGTCTATAAATGTTATGCGTATGGTATAATTAAGAACCGGGGTGAAAACCTCAGTCAACCCTAAAAATGGAGGTGAAGGAAGTGATTATAAAAAAGGTGTCCAAAAAGGCTGCAACAACTTGCAAATGCAAGGGTTCCTGTTAGGCTCGGGCATTACATTTGGTTCATGATTTTATATGGGGGGTCTGGTGGCCCCCGCTTTTATTTGAAAC
>JBKQMP010000050.1:0-20382 GCA_052146665.1 Dissulfurispiraceae bacterium | reverse complement strand
AGCGACTCTTCCATACGAGGGGTGATGACCACCGGACGCATCAAAGATCTGGTCAAAGAACTGGACCTGAACATCAAGCGCTCCGTCCTGATCGTAAACCGTGCTCAGGACACTACGCAGGATGATTCCGCGCTCCTTCAGGTAATTAAGCAGCAGGGGTTGGAGTTCGCAGGATTCGTTCCCACCGACGATCTGATTTTTGAGTACGATTTGCACGGCAAGCCGCTGATCGAACTTCCTGCCGATTCCAGGGCGCTGGCTGCATTTTTCGGCATCCTGGGCGGGCTGATTCCGTAAGGCAGGATCGTCCCTCGTGATTATGATTTCAAAAGTCCGGCTTGACTAGACAATGACAACAAGCGACTTTATGGACAGACTTCTGATTAGCAGGTAGTTGTGGAAGCTGGATCCTGCTGACACGAGCGGGAGCCGTCGCACCGGGACTGGTTGCCCTTCGAACAAAACGCCCTTAGCGCCAGGGTGATTTCTAGATTTCTTTGAAGACTCCACGCTTTTTTCAGCACGGCTGTATTCTAGATCTGCGGATCGAGGTCCGCATTTTTCGGGTCAGCCTCCTTAACAGAATACTGCTACAAGTGTTCTTATTGCAGCACAGTTCTAATATGTATTAGAGGGAGTTCGCAAGTGAGGGGCGAGTAATTAGGGTCGCACCCTGTTTACAGTTGCGTGACTCCAAAACTACGCACTTCAAGTAGAAATTGAGAACCCTGATTTTACAAGTTTCTGTCGGTACCCCTTATTCTGATGAGCACTAGGTTCTTGAACAGTGGTCGGGTGGACCAAGCAAAAAGGCGGTAAGAAGTATGGGACAAAAAAAACAACCTGAAAAAAGATGGAGCTATCCACAAGTTTTCTTCTTCTACACCACAATTTAAGATTTCTGCAACTCTATGCGGAGCACGCTCGCAAATACAGCCCCCTGAACGTGTGTCCCCTAATGACTTTGATGACCCCATATGTATATGCCCAACTATGGATCCACTCCCACCGGAAGATGGACATGATCCGGCATCACTTCCATCTCAAGAAGTTCAGAACGGCACCTTCAAGGTAACCTAATATGCGTCTTTGTCTGTTATAACTTCATCGGCAGTCACCCTTTGTCTGAATACCCTGTATACCCATATCTGGTAGGCAATGACAATGGGGACAAAAATGAGCGCCACTGCGGTCATAATTTTTAATGTGTACTGACTGGATGACGAGTTAAATATGGTCAGGCTGTAATTAGGATCGATACTCGAGGGAATAAGGTTAGGATAGAGTCCTATAACACCTGTAAAGATAACCATGACAATGGCGACACATGAGGAATAAAAGCCTTTCAGATATCTGCCCGTCGATCCAAAGAATTTTATCCCAAAGAGAGCCATGACAGCTATTATGGGAATGACAAACCATATGGGATTCCCAAGAAAGTTTGCGTAGAGATTCGTAGCAAAATATGTATAAACCAAGAATGCCACAGCGACTCCGATGAGCACCACCCATATTTTGTTTGCAAGTCTGCCAGCTCGTTCACTCACGTCACCTGAGGCCTTCACAGACAGATAGAGGGCCCCGTGCTCCACAAAGAGCAACACGAAGAGAACTCCCGTGAGTAATCCATAAGGATTCAGTAAAGTGAACAACGTCCCATGATACCCAGAGGCATCCATAGGTAACCCCTGGAAAATATTTCCAAAAGCGACGCCGAACAGTAATGAGGGGAGAAAGCTGCCCAGGAAGATTGCGAGATCCCAGCCTTTCTTCCATCCCTCACTGTCAGCTTTGCCTCTGAATTCAAAAGCGACGCCTCTGAATATCAATGCAAACAGTATGAGTAGTAATGCGCTGTAAAGATAGCTGAACATTAGTGCGTAAGTTGTCGGGAAAGCGGCAAATGTCGCTCCGCCAGCAGTGATCAGCCAGACCTCATTCCCATCCCATACAGGTCCTATGCTATTGATAACCACCCGCCTTTCAGCATCGTTTTTCCCAACAAAGCTTTGCAGCATTCCCACTCCAAAGTCAAAACCGTCTACCATGAAATAAACTGCCCAGAGGACACCCCAGAGAATGAACCATATTATGTTGAACACCATTTTTTACCTCCTCCTCTAAATCCTGGCTGTTTTAATAATTGATGATAAGTCGTCATCAGGCCCTTTCTTCGCATACTTTGCCAGTAGATAGATATCAATAATACCCAGCAAGCCGTAAACGAGAGTGAACCCGGCAAGGGAAAATACAACCTGTGAAGTGCTGATAGACTTCGATACCGCATCCGATGTCCTTAACAGTCCGTAGACAATCCACGGCTGCCTTCCCACTTCAGCCACAATCCATCCTATCTGATTTGCCAAATAAGGCACCGGAATGAGATAGAGCAAGAGTCTGAGCAGGCCTGGGCTAAATTCCAGCCTGTCCCTCCGTGACGAAATATATGCAATCAATGAGATTAGGATGAATAGAAAGCCAAGACATACCATAGCCCTAAAGCTGTAAAATGTGACACTGACGGGAGGTCTGTCGTCCCTTGAAAAATCTTTTAATCCTTTCACCTCTGCATCTGGACTGTGAAACGCAAGGAGACTGAGAAAGTTTGGTATCTCTATTGCCTCAACGGAATTTCTCTCATTTGTCGGATCAGGCACGATCACGATTTTATAAGGGGCGCCTCTCTGTGTCTCCCATACTGACTCCATTGCTGCAAATTTAGCAGGCTGCGTTGCCGCCACTTGCTCCGCATGGAAAGTCCCGCTCAATGCGACCAGAATTCCTGCCACCAAACCAAAAGAAGCCGCCATCCTGAAGGAGGTCTTAAATAAAACAAGATTCTTCTTTTTCAAAATATGATACGCTGATACGCCCATCACAAAAAATGCCGCGACGACATAACCGGCAGCGATCTGGTGAAAAAACTTCAACCAGCCATTGGCATTGGTTACCAATGCCATGAAGTCGACCATCTCAGCCCTGCCATTTCTCAATACATAGCCAACGGGTCTCTGCATCCAGCCATTGGCCAGCAGTATCCACAAGGCGGACAGATTAGTGGCAATAGCGACCAACCAAATGGAAAGCGCATGCGTCCTTTTTGACATCTTATTCCATCCAAAAATCCACACCCCGATGAATGTGGACTCTAGAAAGAAAGCCACTGTCGCTTCCACTGCCAGTGGTGCTCCGAAGATGTCTCCGACATACTTTGAATACTCTGCCCAGTTCATGCCAAACTGGAATTCCATGGTGATACCAGTGACAACCCCGAGGGTGAAATTGATGATGAACAACTTCCCCCAGAACTTTGTCATTTTCAGGTACATCTCATCCTTAGAACAAAGATAGCGGGTCTCCATATACGCAACCAGGATTGACAGACCAAGGGTAAGAGGAACAAATATGAAGTGAAAGGCCGCAGTCACCGCAAACTGCCATCTGCTTAACGTTACTACATCCATGATATTTCCCTCCTTCTTCTGACAATGATTAACGCTGTCTATGTTCGATCACGTGCTTCCTAAATAAGACGAAGTTAATCCTATTTTAAAAAAAGTCAAGCTTTTTTTATGTAACGGCTCATTTAGGGAGGTCGAATCTAACATGGGCGTTTTTGGGATGAGAAAAGCCTGATTAGCATAAAGGACTGTCACAAGACATGATCACGCCAGTCACAATGTCTGTTCGCCACTCGAGGAAGACACGCACCGGAGACCAAGATGATAGCTTACACACTCAGATCTAAGTTGACTAAAATCCTCTAATGACTTGCTCTCTCAAAGAAGCGTAGCAGCTTAAAGTAACAATCAATTTTTTTACCGCTGCTCGATCTTACAATTAATTTTATTGTATCAGGAACTCGATGATTAATTCTGTTAGGAGGACATTTAATCCAAACCCTTCTCAAGACATACCTCTCGTTTTCTTAAATGGCTGTCACTAGGTGATTAAAACACTCGCGAAAACAGGTTTTTTTACCTTATTCTCGATCGCTGAGCCTTTACCCTCTTTTTACGCGCGTCTGCCTGCTTCCGTTTCCTCTTTACAGAAGGCTTTTCATAAAATCTTCTATTTTTTATTTCCTTGAAAAGCCCTTCCTTCTGAAGCTTCAATTTAAGGGATTTCAGCGCCTTTTCAATATCATTTCCATATACTTTTATATCCAACACCTATCTCCTACCCCGTCCGGTGCCTCTTCCGCCGCCACCAAAGCCGCCTCTGCCTCCGCCGAAATCACCTCTCCGTCCGAAACTACCCCTATCTCTTGGTTGCTGGGGTTTTGCCTCAGATACTGAAAGACTTCTCTCCTTAAAGACCGTGCCATTAAGTGTCCCTATAGCCTTTTTGGCCTCTTCTTCAGTTGACATCTCAATAAAGCCAAAACCCTTAGCTCTCCCTGTTTGCGCGTCCGTTATAATTTTTACCGATTCAACCTCTCCGAATTGCGCGAAAAGTTCCCTGAGGTCACCCTCTGTGGAACTAAACGATATGTTCCCCACGTAAATCTTTTTTCCCATGTGTTACCCCCTCCATAAAATTAAACCCCAGAGCTTCTTAAAGTTCTGGGGTAACTTTCCTTTGAAAAGCTGGCTATAGTATAAACGAAAGGCAGTCAAATTGTATACAGTCTCTCAGATTCTTTGTTTCTTACCAATGCTTAGCTTTTTTGTGATACCAAGAAAATATTCAAACCACGGGTCCACCATCAGCTCATCCCTCACCATGACTATCTGGATAGCAATAAAGCACTATCTCTCATATGAATACTTCCTGCCGACTTTGAGTTGTCCCCTCAGTGCTGCCCCCCCACGATGTCATAAACTGCGGCTAGCGCCTCGTCGACCTTCTCAACCTGCTCCACAGTGGATACCCCTCCTTGTGCCATCTCTGCTCTTCCACCACCCCTACCCCCCGCCAGAGCCGCAACTTCCTTGAGTATTTTGCCTGCATTGAAACGGTTGGTAAGATCCTTTGTCACCATTGCCACCATCGATGCCTGACCGTCCTTTGCCGATGCCATGACAAGCACACCAGAACCAAGCCTGTCCCTCACGCTATCTGCCAGGAGTCTCAGGTCTTTCGGTTCAATGTTATCGACTCGGCAGGATAGTACCCTGATTCCACTGATTTCTCTGACTCCTTCAAGAAGGCTCTTTGAGCTGTGTGAGGATGCATTAACTTTCAGCGCAGAGATTTCTTTATCACGTTCCTTGAGTTCGACGATGAGACCCTCGATCCTCTCGTAAAGGCGGTCTGTTCTCAATAAGTCCGAGACCCTCTTAAGTTCATCTCTCTTTTGTCGCAAATGATCAAAGGCTATCTTGCCGGTGAGAGCCTCGATCCTCCTAATCCCGGAAGCAACACTTCCTTCGGAAACAATACAAAAAAGACCGATCTCGCCAGTGGAAACGCAATGGGTACCGCCACACAGTTCTGCACTAAAGCCAGGCGTCCTCACTATTCTGACTCTTTCTCCATATTTTTCACCAAAAAGGGCTATAACACCAGACTGCAGAGCATCTTTTATATCTTTAGTCTCCGTCTCCAACTTGATGTCCTCACGGATCTTCTCGTTGACTATGTCCTCTATCGCTTCGATCTCGTCTCTATCAAGCTGATAAAAATGAGTAAAATCAAAGCGCATTCTTTCGGGAGAGACCTGTGAACCAGCCTGTTTCACATGCTCTCCGAGAACGATCCTTAGAGCCGCATGAAAGAGATGGGCTGCCGTATGGTTCCTCGCGATATCCATTCTCCTTGACCTGTCCACACTGCACCTGACATTTGCCCAGACCTTCAATACTCCTCTTTTAACCCTTGCAATATGCGCATGAAGACCCACTTCTCTTTTTGTGTCAATTATCTCGGCCTGAACACTATCACTAACAAGCATTCCCACATCACCAACCTGTCCACCAGACTCTCCATAAAATGGGGTTTTGTCAAGGAACACCTCAACCACTTCTCCCTCAGAGGCTTCCTTGACCACCTTTCCCTCTTTTACTATCGCCTTAATCAACGAATCTGACTCAAGAGATTCATAGCCGATGAAGACAGTTTCTCCTATCTCCGTCAATAGCTCCTTATATATTGATGCAATGGCTTCATCTTCACCAACCCATGAAGCCCTCGCACGCTCCCTTTGAATCTCCATTTCCTGGTGGAAGCTATCCTCAGCGATGATCAGATGATTGTCAGACGCAATGTCTCTTGCAAGGTCGAGCGGGAACCCATAGGTATCATATAACTTAAATAATGTTTCACCAGGGATCACCTGGTTCCCTGTCTTCTTGAGATTATCGATTACCTCATCAAGGAGTCTCATGCCCTGCTCAAGGGTCTTGGCAAAACGTTCCTCCTCGAACAACAGAACCTTCGACGCTCGCTGATGCTCGCGAATCAACTCAGGATATACCGAGCCAAGCGTGTCCACAACAGCATCCATCAACTTGTATAATATAGCCCCATCAAACCCAACTAACATGGCATGACGAGAGGCCCTTCTAATAATACGTCTTAAGACATAACCCCTCCCTTCATTGGAAGGCATTAATCCTTCAGCCAACAGGAAGAAAATCGACCTGAGATGATCGGCCATTACCCGCATGGAGATGTCGCTTTTCGGATTCTTTCCACTCGAAATTCCAGATAGGGCTGCTATGGCTGAAATGATAGGTGTGAAGAGATCTGTATCAAAGTTATTTCTTTTCCCCTGCAAGACTGCCGTTATTCTCTCAAGCCCCATGCCTGTATCTATACTGGGTCTTGGAAGAGGTGTTAGGGTTCCCAGTTCATCCCGATTGAATTGCATGAACACAAGATTCCAGAGCTCCAAGTATCTGTCACAGTCACATCCAACGCCACAATCGGTCCTGCCACAACCAACATCCTCACCTTGATCAATGATTATCTCTGAACATGGACCGCAGGGCCCAGTATCTCCCATCTGCCAGAAGTTATCCTTTGCTCCCAGCCTCACTATCCTCTCTGGTGGCAAGTCTGTTAGGTCATGCCATAAGACTTCTGCCTCATCATCGTCTTCATAAACCGATGCCCAGAGCTTTTGCTTGGGCAATTTATACCATTCCGTAAGAAGCTCCCAAGCATAGGCTATGGCGTCCCTCTTAAAGTAATCGCCGAATGAAAAGTTACCCAGCATTTCAAAAAAAGTGTGGTGCCTCGCAGTATGCCCAACATTTTCAAGGTCGCTGTGTTTGCCACCAGCTCTCATGCATTTCTGGGATGACGCCGCGCGCGTATAAGACTTCTTTTCTTCACCAAGAAAGACAGACTTGAACTGCACCATACCTGCGTTGGTGAATAACAATGTGGGGTCATGTTTCGGGATTAATGATGAACTAGCGACCAGTTCGTGCCCCTTAGATTTGAAAAATTCCAGAAATGACTTGCGAACTTCTGTACTCTTCATTTTTTCTAATGCTCCGGTGTCTTTTGTTGCTCCGTCGTGTTTTGCGTCTTCTGCGGTTCTGTCACTTCCTGAGGCCTCAGGGGTTCAGGGATAATATAGGTCAACTTTCCATCAATAAAGAGCAGCCTTCTTTGCTGAAAGACTCCCAGTCTGTTATATCCCCATTCCTCTCTTGACTTCTCATACAAAGGCTCAAGCTGTTTCACAGAATCTGGAGCACCCCAAGCATAGCGTACCTGCTTGGGGGTCATACCAAGCATGACATCGCCCTTAACAATATTCTCCTGTATTTCGGGAGGGTAGTCTTTTATCTCCTCCTGGGTGTATCTCACCGATTGAGAGCAGCCGCTGAGCCAGAACATCATTATGCCTGCAACCATAAAAATAATCTTACCAATCCTCATCATTTTTCCTCCTTCTGTTTTATAAGCATGCGAATGCCTTCCCGTTATGACGCCTTTCATTCTTTGCCTTCTCTTGTTTTGATCGCCCTTCTGATTATATCAGCAGAAAAACCCCTCCTTGAGAGTATTCCCCAGAGTTTTTTTGTGGTCAATTCATCATCCAAATCCCGCATGCTCTTCATTTTCTTCTCAACCAACTTCTTTGCCGCGGTCAAATAATCCTCTTCCTCGCCAACAACCCGATCCACAATCTCGGTCGGTATACCCCTCTTCAACAAATGCTCTCTAACCCCTCTCTTACCAAGGCATTTCCTTTCCATGGAATCTCTTCTGACGCTCTCGGCGAGTCTCCCGTCATCAATAAAGCTCTTCACTTTGAGGTAGTCCGCCACTTTAGCGGCAATGTCAAGTGAAATTCCTTTAGATGTCAGTTTTTCGACTATCTCCTTCATACTTCTGTCTCTATAGCTGAGCAGTCTGATGGCATATCTTAATGCACTGCTCCATGAATCTTCAATGCTCTTCAAGTTAAGATCTTGTGATGTCGACTGTGGGCCTCATCTTGTCCAGGCTGTACTAGCTCGTTTCTATTTTGCGCTTTGCGTCCTATGCAACCCGTATGCGTCCAGTATCTTTCCCTCTATTTCCGAGGCAATGTCTTGATTCTTCTTAAGATATTCCCTTACATTCTCTCTGCCCTGCCCAATCCTGTTTCCGCTATAACTGTACCAAGCTCCGGCCTTTTCTATAATCCCTTTATCGACGCCAAGGTCAATGAGTTCTCCAACCCTTGAGATCCCCTCATTAAAATAAATATCAAATTCAGCCTGTTTGAATGGAGGGGCCACTTTGTTCTTGACGACTTTCACTCTCACTCGACCTCCAACCGTTTCCTGTCCCTCCTTAAGGTTTTCTATCCTCCTGATATCAAGTCTCATGGAGGCGTAAAACTTGAGGGCCGTCCCGCCGGTGGTGGTCTCGGGATTGCCAAACATTACACCTATTTTCATCCTCATCTGGTTAATAAAGACTACTGTAGTAAGCGACTTTGATATAGCAGCGGTAAGCTTTCTTAACGCCTGGCTCATCAGTCTTGCCTGAAGTCCCGGCAAGGAGTCGCCCATGTCGCCCTCTATTTCTGCCTTTGGTACCAGGGCGGCAACTGAATCAATCACTATGATATCGAGAGCTCCGCTCCTGACCAGGGTTTCCGCAACTTCAAGCGCCTGCTCCCCAGTATCAGGTTGCGATACCAGGAGATCTTCAAGGTTCACACCAAGACGCGTCGCATACGTGACATCAAGGGCGTGCTCTGCATCTATGAATGCGACATTTCCTCCCATTTTTTGAGCCTGTGCTAACATGTTTAATGCAAGGGTTGTCTTTCCAGAAGACTCAGGACCGAATACCTCAACAACCCTTCCTCTGGGAACTCCGCCAATCCCTGTAGCAATATCTAGAGACAGGGAACCCGTTGGGATAACTTGAATACCCTCGCTAACCTCTCCGGCTCCAAGACGCATTATTGAACCCTTTCCAAAGCTTTTCTCGATCTGAGAAATAGCCATTTCTAATGCCTTAACTTTATCCTTGTCCATTCACTTTCCTCCTTACTTTATCGTAAAAATTGTTTTTAGATATTGTGCGTCACAATTTGCCCAGCTTGAATGTCGCTAGGCGTGAATACTCCGCTCCAGAAGGTCTTAAGATGCTTTTCATAAGCATAAATTCCTCCACTTCTACACTACCAAAAAAGATTTCCTGGAAGTTAAGGAACTCTCTGACCGTTGAATCTATGACCTTACCATTTTTCACTCTCCCCACGGTAAGGTGAGGTGAAAATTTCCTGTCCTCTTTTTTAAAGCCCTGTTGCACCATAGCGTCATCAATATCGTTAGCAAGACGCTTCAAGTCATCTGACGCATCAATCCCCACCCATAAGACGTTGGGATGTCTGAGGCTCGGAAAGATACCGGTGCCGCGAATACGAATGTTGAAGGGATTGTACCTAGTACCGAAGGTAGAAAGCCAGTCGTCTACTAATGTTATTCCCACGTTATCGATTTCACCGAGAAACTTTAAGGTCAAGTGGATGTTCCAGGGCACCACCCACTTTATGCCTTTTGATGCACCCCCCACTTGTTGAATAACCTTATCAATTGTCGCCCTAACCTCATCAGATATATCTATTGCAATAAAACACCTCATGCTTAACCTCTGTCAGGCTGTAAGTTAGCTATAAGACTCTCCACACCTGCAGTATCAGGTTTGAAACCATCCCTGCCAGCACATCATCGAGCATAATGCCCATCCCACCACTTACGGCTTTTTCTATCTGCCTTATGGGCGGCGGTTTTAGTATATCGAAAAATCTGAATAAAAAAAAGGCTGAGACAATATAACCAAGCGTTAAGGGAAGAAAAACAACTGACACAAAATAACCAATAAATTCATCTATCACGATAAAACTGCAGTCCTTTTCCCCGTATGATTTTTCGGCACTATGCGAAGCCAGCACACCAACAGTAAATCCTGTAAATATGATTATGACAAGTTGCCGCGAGTCTAACTTGAAAACCCAGACCGCTAAAGCTCCGAAAAGACTACCGAGGGTTCCCGGTGCAAATGGGATATAACCAATAAAAAAAAGGGTAGCAAGAATTCTAGAAACACTTACATAAATATTCCTCATTATTTTTCTATTCTATCACAATAAGAGCCTGGGTAACCTACCCTCACACTTTTATTGACGGCCGTTGCAAGCTTTCCGTGACCATTTCCATGCTTAACACATTGGCGCGGTCTCAAATGATTTAGGCAACCTCAATAACAACTAGCCGATGTGAATATAAATCAAGAAAGAGTACCGAAGTACTTTACCTGAAGCATAGCGCTCTGTTATCTTTAGACATGGATGAGCGATTAGAGATAGTCAACAAAAATGGCACAACAATTGGTTGTGCACCGAGGTCCGAAATCCACCGTAATCCCTCGATGATTCATAAAGTAGTCCATATTCTTGTCTTCAATGAACATGGAGAACTCCTGCTTCAAAAGCGCTCGGCAAGCAAGGACATCGCTCCCGAGAAATGGGACACCTCAGTTGGCGGACACGTCTGTCCCGCTGAGGATATTCATAATGCTGCAAAAAGGGAGATGCATGAAGAACTTGGCTTAATCTCCACGGAATTAACATTCCTTTATTCCTATATTTATTCAACAGGTTATGAGACTGAGATGGTATATACTTTTTCCTGCGTCCATAATGGTCCCTTCTCATTTAACAAGGAGGAAATTGATGCTGTCAAATTCCTGAATCTGAATGTTGTCAAGAATTTGATCGGTACTGATACCCTCAGTGGCCATTTTGAATGTGAACTTACTCATTACCTTCTTCATATTAAGGATCCTTCTTAGGTACTTCAATCAATAGTGTCTCGTCTCGCACGACTCTTCTGGGATCAGAGGCAATGTTTACACTGCATCGCCTTTTCTTCACGGGTGCGTCATTTGGTGACCTAACTCCACATTCCCCTGTCGATGATAGAAGAGCCTCAAGAATACATAGCGTCTCAGACAAACTTTTCAGCGATTGACTCTCGCTGAGGAATCCATAATATAAGCCTGCAAATTCGCACAAAAATCTTATTCCACAACTAAAAAAAGGAAATTGTTGCCCTCACCTCCTATTTGTAAACATCCGGTGACATAACAGAATAATATACTTTCTCGGCAGACCACCCTCTCTACTGACAATACGACAAAATTTGCTAAGTGAGTCAACAAAAAGTTAGTATTTTTTACTATGACACAGGTACTTGCACTCTTGACCGTTATATTCTGGGTTCTCATCCCCGTATTTTGGATACCAGTGCACTATGCCACAAATATTTTCAGACAGCTTGGTCTCCTTACCTATGCTTTGTTATCTATTACCTGGCTGCCTATAGCATTTCTCATTTTTCAATATAAGGATATACTGCTCCAGATGAGGATTGATCTTCCATTAGCAATTAAGGTCTCAGGTGCGATACTTCTCGCGTTGGGAACCCTTCTGCACATGTGGTCTGGACGGCTTCTCAGTTTCCTTGGAATCATAGGGGTGCCAGAAATTTACCATAAGGTAAAAGGTCATCTTGCGACAAAGGGTGCCTTCTCAGTGGTGAGACATCCGACCTATCTGGCTCATACGCTAATGTTTTCAGGGGTATTTCTATTCACTGGCGTGATTGCCGTTGGCCTCATCACGATGCTTGATTTTCTTTTGGTGAGAATCCTTATCATCCCTCTTGAAGAGAGGGAGCTTTTAAGGCGTTTTGGCGATGAGTACAATCAATACCAGAAGAAAGTGCCCCAATTTTTCCCAGAAATGCATCCTTATCGATGATTGTTCATCAGAGCGACAATGACAGTTTCAGAGGTATTCTTTCACATAATCAAGAACGCAAGAGCTCATATATGCCTGGACGGGCAGATGTCGTAGAGGATGCATTCCTCGTGTTTCGGCTTTTTTGCCTGGCATATCTTCCTGCCATGAGAAATCAGGAGATGGGTCAATGTTCCCCATTCACCTCTTGGGACTAGCGACATCAGGTCAGCTTCTATTTTTGACGGATCATCATTTTTTGTCAGTCCAAGTCGCCCGGAAAGGCGCTTTACATGCGTGTCCACAGCGATACCCTCGTTCATCCCATAAGCGCTAAATAGGATTATGTTAGCCGTCTTTCGTGCCACCCCTGGCAAACTTGTAAGATCTTCCATGGTCCTTGGAACTTCACCTTTAAACTTCTCAAGAATAAGCTTTGCCGCTCCTTGAATATTTTTTGCCTTAGTTCTGTAAAAATTTATTGAGCGTATATCACTTTCAAGGATCTCCGGACTAACAGAGGCAAAATCTTTGCCTGACTTATATTTCTTGAAAAGACTGCCGGTCACTTTGTTCACGAGAACATCAGTCGTCTGTGCAGAAAGGATCGTGGCTACAAGAAGTTCGAAGGGGGTCTTGAAATTCAAAGCTGTCCCCGGGTCCGGATATTGTTCTTTCAATCTCCTGACAATTTCCAGTGTCTTTTCCTGTAATTTCATGTTCCTTATTCCTTCCTCTCATTACATTCCATCAAGTGATCGAAGGCAGCAAACGAACAAGTGCCGCCGTAATGTCTTTAAGCAAATATAATCGATATCATCGCGAGCAGACATTGTTGAAGTGACTCTTCATTTGAAACTTCCTCATGCCGCTCGCAATGATCTCTGAGCGCTACAATTTTGCTAAAATACTTTTCAGCACCTCCTCCTCTCTTTTCAAAGGCGGCTTGGAATCATGACTTTCCGTCTTGTAAATCTCCTCGCGCAAATCCGACAAATAGACCTCTAGGGCATGCTTCAGAACTTCTTTTTCCTCGGGAGTCAGTTCGATACCCATACATCCACCTCCCTCTGAAATTGTGGTTGCTCAATGACAAGCACCGCATTATTAGCAAGCCAATGAATTTGCCAATAGTGCCTTATATCATTATACAGCAGACGGCACGAGAGAACAATCGCCACATATCTGCTTTTCTCATGCGGCCTGAGCTTATCGCCTCGGCAGCATGACTCCCACGTAAAACCATTTCCTTTTTAATTTCAATCCATTGGAACTATTAGCATTGTCAGAGAACGGATCGCAGTCCCTTTAAGCAAGAGCGAGATTTTTGCGGTCTCACACGACAGACGTAAGCCACGGGATCAAATTGGGACTATCTTTTTAAAACAGCTCGTTAGACCGTTAAAAGACCTCAGTATTTCAGCTGCCCTTGGGCTTTGAGTGCATTTATGATGCTCCTCAATGAGTGATCTAAGTGTCGCGACATCTTGGTCGTCTTCGAGATCCAGTGCCTTAACATATGAACTATTAAGCCTGTGTTTTTGCACATCAAATTCATCAAAAAGATAGATGACCCCGCCTGTCATGCCCGCTCCCACATTATACCCCACAGCTCCGATGACAACTACCACCCCTTTTGTCATGTATTCGCAAAGATGCTGGCTCGCACCTTCAACCACCGCAATTGCTCCGCTGTTTCTCACGGCAAATCTCTCACCTGCTCTTCCAGACGCATATAACTCTCCACCCGTAGCACCGTATAAAACCGTGTTTCCCAGAATCACATGCTTATGTGGTTCCTTAAAGTTCAATGGTTTAATGACCACCCTTCCGCCAAACATCCCCTTGCCCACATAGTCATTTGCATCGCCGACCAATGTGAGTGAGATCCCCTTGTGATTAAATGCCCCGAAGCTCTGTCCCGCGGTTCCTCTAAAGGTTAATATCAATGTGTCAGAAGGTAGTCCGGCGTCCCTATATTTGAGGGATATGTAATAGTTGAGCTTTACCGGAATGCTCCTGTCTAAATTTCTAATCTCGTATTCTTTCTTTATAGACTCCCCACTCTCTATGAAGGGCATCAAATCGGCAACGAGTTTATCATTCAGTGATAGAGCTGGACTGTTGTTCGCCTTCCGCAAACACCTTCTCGCTCCTTTAGGGTAATCCTTTAGAAGTTCTTTGAATTGGATTCTCTTCACTCGCTCTCCTGCGTGAGAAGTTCTCACGGTGAGAAGGTCCACCATTCCCGTTATCTCATCAAGACTGCTGACGCCCATCTCAGCCAGTATTGCCCTGACCTCGTGAGCGAGAGCCCTGAAATATGCCATAATCCCTTCAGCCTTACCTCTAAATCTCGCTCTTAAGCGCTCATCCTGTGTCGCGATGCCTGTAGGACAAGTGTTGAGATGGCATTGTCTCGCCATTACGCATCCTGCGGCAATCATCGTTGCAGTGCCAAACCCAAATTCTTCGGCACCGAGCAGCGCTGCGATAACGACATCCCTACCGGTTCTCAAGCCACCGTCAACCCTCATCCTTATCCTGTCTCTTAATCCATTTTCCATCAAAACACGCTGAGTTTCTGCCAGTCCCACTTCCCAGTAGTTGCCGACATTCTTTATAGAGGTAATCGGAGCTGCACCTGTCCCACCCTCATAGCCACTTATCTGGACAATATCCGCATATGCCTTCGCTACGCCTGCGGCGATAGTACCAACCCCTAACTCCGACACGAGTTTCACACAGACTCTTGCCTCAGGATTTGCCTGCTTGAGATCATTGATCAACTGCGCAAGATCTTCAATGGAGTAAATATCGTGATGAGGAGGAGGGGAAATGAGTAGAGTATTGGGATTGCAATGTCGTAACTTGGCAATATATTCGGTGACTTTAGCTGCGGGAAGATGCCCGCCCTCTCCTGGTTTTGCTCCTTGGGCAACTTTTATTTCGATCTCAGCAGCTGAGGCCAAATATGTTGGCGTTACACCGAATCTTCCTGACGCCACTTGCTTTATGGCACTGTTCTTAATGCTCCAATATCGCGACGGGTCTTCTCCACCCTCACCGCTATTACTCCTCATACCGAGCCTATTGCATGCCTCTGCAATAGCTTCGTGTGCCTCGGGAGACAGTGCACCGACAGACATTGCCCCTGAGACAAACCTCTTGAGTATGCGATCCTCTGTCTCCACCTTTTCAATGGGTATCGGCTTACCTCTTTTATAATCAAGGAGATGTCTCATATACACGAAATGTTCATTAGCTATCATAGAAAATGCTGCGTAGTCCGCATCGGCTGAACTTCTTATAAACTTGTTCAATGCGATTACAGAGGGAGGTGACCAAGCGTGTCGTTCTCCTTCTTTTCTATGTTTTAGAGCACCGCCATAATCAAGGGTGGGTTCCAAGTGACTAAAAGCAAGATCATGCCTGCTCATAAGTGATTCCTCTATCTCTGCAAGTCCATCGGACTCGATGCCCACAGGCGTTCCTCCAAAGTACTCATTAATTAAATTCTTGTTAAGACACACTGTGTCAAATAACTGAGCACCATGGTATGAGTCAAGTACAGAAATTCCCATTCGCGCGATGACCTTAAAAAGACCGTCCTCAAGTGCGATTTTATAGTTCATGGAGGCCTTCCCACATGACAGTGTTATCTGATCCCGACTGTGCATATCTTTTACGGTCTGGAAGGCAAGATAAGGATAAATTGCAGAAGCTCCATAACCTATTAGGCATGCCATATGATGTACATCCCTCGCTTCTCCAGTCTCAATCGTGAGACTTACCCTATTTGCAAGACAATTTTTGTGGAGAGACTTAAAAGACGCAGAGACAGCAAGAAGGCTCGGGATCGCAACTCTCTCCTTTGAAATATCTCTGTCAGAGAGAATAATTATTTCGTTGCCCCTCTTAACAGCTTCAATTACCTTTTCTTGGAGGTTTGTTATCGCAGTAGAAAGTCCTAGATGTCCTGTCGAATATGTAATATATATCTTTTCAACACGGAAAACATCCTGTTTGATTATAGCCTGCATCTGATCGCCACTCAGAATAGGAGAATCCAATTGAAGCTTTCTGGCATGCTCAGGCGTTTGATATAAAAAATTTCTCCTCCATCCAAGATTCATCTTCAGGGACATCACCATTTTCTCCCTTATCGGATCAATAGAGGGATTAGTCACCTGCGCAAATCTCTGCTTGAAGTATCTGAAGAGAAGCTGCGGTTTTATGGAAAGGGATGGAAGGGGGGTGTCATCACCCATTGAATAGGTCATTTCTCTTGCTGTTTCAGCCATCTCTCTCATGGAAGTCTGCATCTCTTCCAGCGTATAGCCAAACGCGATCTGCTTTCTGATTATTTCCGCATCTGGTGGGTCATCTTTGGCATCACCGTTTTTACACCTCAGAAGGAATTTGTCAATCCAATCTCCATAAGGTTTCTGTCCTGCGAACTCAGCGATGATTTGATGCGATGTCCTTACCTTACCCGTTGCCAGATTCACTGCAATAGTATCACCGGGTCCTAACCTACCTTGTTCCTTTATTGTCCCGCCCTCAAAGTTTAGCATCCCTGTTTCTGAGCCCAGTAACATAATCCCTTCCTCGGTCACCGTGTATCTCAGAGGCCTAAGGCCATTCCTGTCAAGGTGAGCACCTATAGTAGTCCCGTCTGTGAAGGTCACGGCTGCGGGTCCATCCCATGGTGCCATGAGGAATGAAAGGTACTCAAATAGACTCTTTAGCCCATCGCGTACCCCCTCATAGGAGTAATCGCAACATTCCCATACGGGAGGTATGCAACTATTCATGGCCTCCTCTGGAGAAAATCCTGCGAGCATAAGGAGTTCAAGAACTCTATCAAGAGATGCCGAATCGCTCTCTTCCGTAGATACTAACGGCCTCAGTAATCCCCCATCATCTCCAAAGACATCGCTACAAATGTCATGCTCGATAGAGGCTATCCAGTTCCTGTTTCCCTGAATGGTATTTATTTCTCCGTTATGTGCTATGACCCTCAGTGGCTGTGACATCGTCCAGTCAGGGGAGGTATTTGTCGAGAATCTCTGATGAAAAATGCAGAAGGCGGATTCAAACTCTATATTCTTAAGGTCTGGATAAAAAGTGTCTAGCTGCGTTGCCACCAACATTCCTTTATATACAATCGTCTTTGTGGATAGTGAGGGTGTATATGCCTCTTTGCCACACATCTTCTCAATAGCCTTCCTCGCTAAAAAGAGCCTTGTCTCTGTTTTCTCTTGATGAAGAGATTTGGTGTCAATCAGAAGTTGCCTTATTCTCGGCTTTGTCGAAAAGGCTGCCTGTCCCAATGCTTCATCGTTAGTGGGTACATCCCGCCAGCCTAGGGCTTTAAGCCCATAGCTCTCTATAATGTCCTGGACCCTTGATTCCACCTGTCCGTAGAGAAAAAAGAAGCCTACCGCGAGGTCATTGATATCAGAGAGTTCATGTCCTGTCTTCTCAACTTCTCTGAGGAAAAACCTCGTAGGCAGCTGCATAAGAATACCTGCCCCGTCGCCAGTCTTGCCATCAGCGCCGACAGCGCCCCTGTGAGTGAGATTTTTAACAGCCTCAACCCCCATGGTGACAATGTCATGGCTTTTTTTACCATTTATGTCACAAACAAAACCTACCCCGCAAGAACCTGTGTCGCAAGTTTTAATCATCCTTAGCTACACCCGTGCCTTAAGCGTCAATATGTCGCGGGGTCTTCCTTTGGAAGCTCCTGCTCATCAAAAGGCATCACTCCTAGTTGCGTCATTAAAGTCTCGAACTCCTTGAGAACCTGCGAATAATCATAGTCAAATATCTCTTCGGAAAGAGCCCTTTCGACCAATAAGTCGAATTCTTCATAGTCAAAGCTACCGTCAATTCTTCCCGACCGATGTAAGATGCTATAAACAGATTTTTCATCGTTCAGATTGTCAGAATCCTTGATAAGGAGCCCGCCCCTGCGTTCAGGTGATGACATGTACCATTGCATTGCGCCCTCTAGAGCGTCATAAAGAGTCACGATACCGGCCGCAATCTTCCCTTGTCTAAGCCTTCTTTTGCCTCCCCTTATGTGGAGCCGGGCCCTCATTAACGATCCCATTTCTGGTCCCAAGGCTTTTTCATCCATTAGTCCGTCATGTGGCACAATCGAACCCTCTGGGATTTCCCGCGGGAGCCCTTAAGGTCTATGACCCCGAGGTGCAAGCTGGCTCCTCGCTTCTTGTATTGCCTTCTGCGTTACGACATTCAAGTTACAGTTAGTTGACAAAAGGAGTTGAGGGATTGCACTTCCACAAAAAACTTACAATGTAAATATAACCTCAACAGATTACCAAAAAAATCCCGTGGCTGACAACGAGCATGCCCCCATAAAAAGCATGCGATGCGCAGCGTGGCACCGTCTGAAGATCATCTGCATAAAAAAGTACTGACCGCGTCAAGGGGCAATATAACCAGAAAAGACCTATAATCTCAAACTGCCGTCATGCGCGTACTCTGGCTGCCTGGGATGTCACGGACCTTGCCCTCATTTTTATTTCTTTACCAGACTGTCTCCACTAAACCCGACCTATAATGCTTTCAAAAGATGCTTTAGACCCGCTAGTGTAGACTTAAAGAAATGTTTTAATTAACCTCTGTCAATAAAACACTGTGGGTCTTCAGCGAGAAAAGTGTTCTCTCCGGTTGATTTTGAATAGGCAAAGGCTATAGCCCTGCAGCCTCTGCAGAGAGCCCATTTTCGGCAAGTGCCGCATCTCCCCCCATATTTACTCCTGTCTCTGATGGCTTCCAGAATAGGTGAGGTCGACCATATTTCCCTTATCGCATCCTTTCTTGCGTTACCTAAGGGAATGTTGAGTCTTCGACAGGGAGTAATAGTCCCATCGGGCAAAATAGTAAGCCCCGAAACACCGGCTGCGCATCCGCTTAAAGCAACGGATCCCGCGTCATCATCCTCACTGAGTGGTGATAGTTGAGAAGCGATTGGATCGCCGGTTACGATGTCAAGACAGGGCGTTTTCAATGAGCTTACCCTCTCATAGAGTTCTTTCATTTCCATACTCGTGAGCATCTTATCCAGCAACCCAGAACCCCTGCCCGAAGGAACAAGTCTCGCAAAGCCTAGTTTATAAACTCCGAGTGACGCTGCAAGATCAACCATCTGCATAAAATATCCCGCATTTATCTTTGAGACTGTGGTGTTCAGTGACACCGGCACACCAGTGTCAAGAAGACTCCTGATGCCATTAAGCGATGAGGAGAAGCTGCCCCTGCCTCGTATCTCATCATGAACCGATTCCGGACCCTCGATGCTCACCTGGACTCCCTTGACTCCTAACGCAACCAACGTTTGAGATATCTCTTCAGTGATCAGTGTGCCGTTAGAAAGTAAATAGAGGTCAAATCCGTAACTGGCCATCTCCTCAAGTATGTAAAAAATATCGCGCCTTAGGAAAGGCTCACCTCCCGTTACATTGAAGCTTCGTGAAAACTTGATAGAATAAGCCTCCTCCCAGCTCGATATCATATGAGAGACCTCTCCGACTATTGCCTTCACATCAACAAAAGACATCTCTTCCATCTTCCGGCCTTCTTGATAACAGTGCTTACACCGTAAATTGCACTTCTCCGTTAGGTGCCATTGTATAAAGAAATCATGTGCTTGGTTTATTGACATTTAACTTCCTCAATTAAGAAGGCGTCCAACAACCATTAAGACAATGAATCTGTGATCAAAAACTGCAATGATTTGAACGCTTTTTTTGAAAAGCCACGCACTGCGGTATCCAACATCGGCCATTTGACTACCCTCCCGCTATGCTGTATCATACCCACCTTTCACTGCACCGTTAACCGTGACTCTTTCAGCCCCTTTACTTGCAATATGGCTTGGCGGGATCGTCGGCGACCATTCCAAGAATGTCAAACCAGAGAACAGCTTGTCTTTCACGATCTTTCTTACTGAAGGCATTCTTAATACCTGCTCGCCCCCCCCCGCATTCCGCAGAACATACTAGCAAATGGACTAATACTGCTTTTTCATACTATAAGCGATATCTGCAGTTTAGTATAGAGCTTCACTTACGCTATCCGTGTATTGTCAATCTGATTTTTTCAGAGAGCGTCAATCCTCTTAGCTTTAAATGCTTACCGTGACA
>JBKQMP010000049.1:0-17635 GCA_052146665.1 Dissulfurispiraceae bacterium | reverse complement strand
GGCAAGTAAATGACAAACTACGTGTCTCAAAAGAGGCAGAAGATAATGTTGGTCACCGTAAGAAAAGACACTGACGTGATCATTATGCGTGTTGCCCGGTCGGATAAGAATTATCAGTCCAGCGCGTCACGGACGTTCAGCGGATGATCTATTTTATTATGCGTTCATGAAGACCACAGGATTTCCAGCACGCCCAGGCGTCTTTTTCATCCCGTCCGTCTTATGAGAGCAGCCAAAGTAGCTCGTCAATCGTTGCCCTATATCGCCATGGAGAATGATGACAAACTGAGGCCAATCGGTCTCGCTACCTCTTCACCGTCCGCTTCTTTTTCACCAAGCCCCAGTTCTTAACGTTCTTTTGTCCGCCCTTGGGCAGATTCACTTCAGAAAATGTACTGAGAGCTTACTCCTCTATATTAAATACCGCGACTTCCTTTATTCCCGGAATGTATTGGCCGACAGGGACCAGTTTTCGATTCTGGCTGACACAGTCTATTATGATAGTCCACAGCTGATTAAGCTCCGTCTTCTCCCTCTCATTCTCAGGCGTCATCTTAATAAGGGTCCCTTCAAGTTCAATCTTCATAAATTCCTCCTGTGCTCAAATAAAATATAAGTTAAATAAGCTAACCTTATTTCTAAAGAATGTCAAGTCGAGATCAGGGATGTCTTGATGTCTTCATCCCTTGTGCTCCGGCATTGTAGCCAATGCAAATATTATACAAAATCCCGAGTGCCTATGCGCCCGGTTATCTGGCCGATACGTATTAAGACCGTATCATCGTCAAGACCATCTTGAACGCTTTGACAGCCTTGAGAGAATGCGCTTCGTCAGCAGGCATTATAACAAAATCACCTTCCTTCAGGAGGTATCCATTGCCAGAAATAGTGACTTTTGCCTGACCATCGATGATATAAGCCATGGCATCAAAAGGTGCTGAATGCTCGCTTAATCCCTCTCCTTCATCAAAGGCAAATAGTGTCACCGTGCCTGTTTTCTTGTTCATTATCTCCCTGCTCACCACAGCTCCTTTTTGGTAGGATACCAGGTCAGCCAATCTGATGATCTCTGTTTTGGTTTTTTCCAATTTTTTCCCCTTTCAGTCCATTTTCTCAAACTCACTCTTCAATGCCCCGCAGACGGGACATTCCCAATCATCTGGCAGATCCTCAAACCTTGTACCCGGCGCTATCCCACTGTCAGGGTCTCCTAAGGCGGGGTCATACACGTATTGACAGACGGTGCATCTGTATTTAGTCATATTGACACTCCTTGTTCAATTTGAAAAACAGCGGGATCAACCTTGATTGTCAGCTCTCGCTGCTGCCATTATCTTGCTCACTAAAGTACAATTATATATTTTCTCACAAAAAATCACTCATCTTGCCGAAGTCCCGAGTCTGGGGCGTTAGCCCTGGATTGGAAATGCAGCCGAGTCTCTTGCGGCGAAGCCACAGGTAATAAAGGGGCCCGATGGAAATCATCGAAACGCTGCAATCCCCCCCGATAAGGACACACCTGGCGACAGAGTCTTAGTGTGAGATTGCCAAAGGCAAGCGGCGGCGTCATTGCCAAAGGAGACAAACATGGCCCTCCCTGAATGGCGGTTCTCGTAATCGAGGACTATTTCACAAGGGTGACTGTGCATGGGGCATTCGTGGCAACCCTGGATGCCACAGATCCCAAAAGAAATGCCTCAATCGCCGAAATGCCAACCTGGCCCATGACCAGCATATCGCAATTATTGTCACTCACATATTTCATGATTTGTTCAGCCGCATGACCAACCATTATATTAACTGTAATATGTATATCCTTTGCCCTTTCCTTTAATCCCGTGAACTTCTCTTGCAGCTGTTGTGTCAATAAGGCCGTGACGTCAACGTCTGCTTCCACGTTGGCTATATCAGGGGGTACAACAACAGAGAGACGACAGACATCTCGGGGCTCGCGCCTGAGCAGAGTTTGGGAAGCTCAAGGGCGAAGTCGAATGCCCTGTAAGCATTCTCCGAGCCGTCAAAAGCTATGCACATCTTCTTGAACACACAAACCTCCTATGTTCTTCTATGTCTCTACTCACTTCCAAGAAACTGGAACCTTCATAGAAACTTTCCAGGAGCATACCTCAACGCCGTGCATCCCCTCACAGATGATTATTGAACTGTGAAATAAGAAAGATGGATGCTATATCAGAAGAACTCTGTTTTACCGGGCAACCACCGTCTTAACCGGCCCTGAGTTACTGTCCTGTAGGTCGGCCTATAAGACAGGAGCAAGTTCCAGCAGTCCGCGTTTACCTCATTAACCAGATGGCTTTCACTTGGATTTATCCTCAAAGAGAGCTTGTTCTTGTTTATTCTTTAACCTGTTTACGAGCTCCTGGTAAGACTTTGTCCGAATAATCATATTGAACTGGTTTCTGTAATTATTGACAAGGCTGACGCCTTCTATTACTACATCGTACACCTTCCATTGAGCGCCTTTCTTGATTAGCTTATACTCTATGGGGACATCCACATTTCTCTTTGTGATTATCTTGGACTTGACCGTCGCATAATCGGCGTCAACACTTTCGTCGCCATAAATGATCTTCTCATCCGTATAACTTTCGATCTTATTAATATATGACCGTTCAAGGAGATCACTGAAAAGGGATACAAATTCTGTCCTCTCTTCGGCTGTCCTTTTCTGCCAGTTTAAAGCGAGAGTGCGCTTTGACATCTCCTCAAAATCGAAGCGCTCCCCCACGACCTCGCGAATTGCAGCCCTTCGTTGCTCAGCTTTGGACGGTTTCTTGAGCTCCTTATCCTTTAAGACATCGATGACCTTGTCAACGCTGCCCTTTACCTGATTTGTCGGCTCTCCCGCGTATAGGTTGGCCGAACTGGCTGCAAGAAATATGACGAAAACGATAAACACATACAACAATTTCATATTCTTCATGCGATATCCCCTCTCACTTGATTTCCCTGAGATCCAGACCTGTCGCGGACATAAGGTTTGCGTAGGAAAGCCGCTGATTATATTTATAACGGAGATTATCTGCCTTGAGCTTGGCATAGACAACCGCTGCATCACCTATGTCCTTTGCTTCACCAACTCCCATATCAAAATTTGCAATCGCCGAGACAAGCCACTTCCTGGCATTTGTGTAACCTTTCTGGGTCTCTTCAATGTTCTTTGTAGCCTCATCGAGGTCAAGGTATGCCTTTCTGATCTGTAGCGGTATTGCCTCATCCGCGAACCTCTTTTTCTCGATCAGTTTGTCGTGCTCAGCAACCGCCTCTCTCACCTTTCCTTTGGTGATGCCAAAGTCATAGGACCAGCTCACACCAATAAAAGCGAACCCATAGGCGTGATCGTAAAAGTCGTTAATATAAGGATTATTTACCCTCTCCCGGTTCGTAGCCCCTGCAAGCGATCCACCGGCAGCGAGGAAAACTTTCGGATAATATTCACTCTTTTCGGCCTCTACCAAAGCCTGTCTTGCGTTTATTCCTTCTCTCAGCTGAATGAGTTCTGGCCTCAGCTCCATGGCATTAGTGAGAGAAACGCTATACGCGTCTGGGATCCTCTCCTCAGGCGATAGTGTCGCGTCCGCGATTTCAAAGTCGCTGCCTTTCGGTAAGCCCATACTGGTCATGAGCGCATCTTTTGCGATCGCAATACCCTTTTCTGTCTCGTGGAGATTTTTTTCGACCTCACCTAAGAATGCCCTCAACTTAAAGAGATTGAGCTCATCTGCCCATGGAGAGCCTTCCTTGATCTGTTTTTCTGCCTTGTCGACCGATTGCAGAAGATCATCCTGAATCTCCAGCACGAGATTCCTAAGATCCTTCGCCAAGAGGAGGCTATAGTAAAGTTCTTTTGTTCTGAGCACAATATCTGAGGTTTTTTTGCTGACTCCCGCCTGAGCCACCTTTACTCCGCTCGAAGCGGCTTCTCTGTAACTATCTATCTTCCCAAAGGTGTAGATAGGTTGTATAACAGTCGCAGTTGCGTTACCAAATATTCCATTTAACTTGAGAGTGTAGTCAGTGACAAAGAGTTGATCACTTTTTGCCTCTGGAGATACCGACCCAAGAGCGAGCACCTCTATTCTGGGGTATACCGCGGAATCCGCTTGTAGTTGTTTAGATTTGTAAACCTCTGTTTCATAGCGCGTTTCCCCGATCTCAGGGCTTACTTCGACCGCCTTTTTTACGCACTGTTCAAGGGTAAGGACCATTTTCTGACCCCCCTTCGGCTGTTCTTCCTGCCCGTAAGCGGGCAGAAGGAATACAGGCAGGAAAAGACTTAAAACAACCGCTCTGACGACATTCTGATTCATAAGACCACCTCCTACACTTTTCCAAAGACATATTTTGAGATTAACTCTTCGATGTCAAGAGCAGATTCCGTCTCTCTTATTTTGCCACCATCAGCAATGAACTTTTCTGATCCGCCAGGGGTGATCTGTATATACTTTTCACCGATGAGGCCTTTCGTCTTCACCGACGCAATGGCATCTTCCTGAACCTTGATCCCTTGCTGAATTGTCAAGCCAACTACTGCCTCATACCTCTGGTCTAGCCTTACACTTTTTACCTTTCCTACCTCCACCCCGGCAATCTCGACAACGGCCCCCGACTTCATTCCTCCAATCTTTTCAAAAGCCGCATAAACAGTATACATGTTACCACCGATGACTTCCAGTCTTCCAAGCTTTATGGATATATAGCCGAGACAAAGAATGCCTATCAAAAGAAAAAAGCCTACTGCAAGTTCGAGATCAAATTTTTTCATGCATATCCTCCAACACCTTAAGACGTTTGTATTGGTCCTTTCAGGCCACCTGTGATGAATTGCCTCACTACCGGATCTGATGAGGTCTTGATTTCATCAGGAGTTCCCTCCACTTCTATGACCCCCCTATAGAGAAAGGCGATCCTGTCAACCACATCAAAAATCTCCGGTATGTCATGGCTTATCATAACACCCGTGAACCCGTACTTCCTGTGGGTATCGACTATTAGTTTGTGGATTGAGTGTAATATAATCGGATCAAGACCCGTGGTAGGTTCATCAAAGAGAACTATTTTAGGCTCGGTGACAAGCGCCCGCGCAAGAGCAACCCTTTTTTTCATGCCGCCACTTATTTCTGCCGGATACTTCGTTTCGATGCCCTTCAGGCCCACATCCTCTAACGCGCGTTCAACCTTTTCATCTATTTGAGCGTCGTTGAGCTTCGTTTTTTCCTTGAGGGGAAAGCTGATATTTTCATAAACCGTCATGGAGTCAAATAGTGCGCCGCCCTGAAAAACCACACCGAACTTATCCCTGATGGCATGAAGCGCTCTTCCACGGACTTCCGCGACATCCTCACCCTCAACGAAGATTTTCCCTCTGTCCGGTTTGATAAGACCTATCAAGAGCCGAAGGAGCACGCTCTTTCCTCCGCCACTTTCGCCGATTATTGCAATTAGCTCCTTATCGGCAATTTCTAAGTTAACCCCCCTCAGCACATTCTGACCGTTAAAGGACTTCTCAAGACCACTGATTTTTATCATACCTTACCCTAGTTATAGAAAAAGGGAACCGATGAAATAATCCCATATTATAATTAGCACCGAAGACATTACGACCGCCTCCGTGGTTGCCTTGCTGACTCCCTCGGCTCCGTATCCCGTGTAAAAGCCTTTGTAACAGCATATCCAGAGCACTATCACTCCAAAACTGAGAGACTTATACAATCCTATAATGACATCCTGCATATCCACGAATTGCTTCATCTGTGAAAAGTATGTGCCGGCGGTTATGCCAAGGAGTTTCACAGACACAAGGTAACCGCCAAAGATCCCAATCACATCGTACAGGGAGGTAAGCAGAGGGAAGACTATTATTGCCGCTACTATTTTTGGAGTGATCAGATAGCGGATAGGATTAAGGGCCATCGACGTGAGGGCGTCTATCTGTTCGGTGATTCTCATAATACCTATTTCAGCAGAGAGGGCAGACCCAGCTCTGCCAGTGACTGTAAGTGCGGAAAGGACCGGTCCCAATTCCCTGATCAGACTCAGCGCAACCGCAGGTCCAACAAGCGCTTCAGAGCCGACTTTCCTAAGCGTGTAAAAGGATTGAAGCGCGATAACCATCCCTGTGAATGAACCCATTAGGATGATGACTGTCATGGATCTCGTGCCAATAAACCTGATCTCCCTCAACAGTAACCTATGTTTAAAGGGAGGGATGAACATATGGAAAAGGGAATGGAGCAAGAAAATGAACATATCCCCCATTGTTCTCACAAAGGTGAGTGTCCGTGATCCCATCGCCCTTATTAATCTTACTATGATCACCTTCACCACATGTTAGATTTGTGTCTTCAAGAGTGCCCATTTCGGACAGATATGAAATTATATCACATCAAATAATGAAATCATAAAAAAAGCGATTGACACTTGCTAATACAAACATGAGGAAATCGGAGACTAGTGAGCCAGCACAAGGTCATCCTGCTTATAAGGGTCGTTATGACCCTATTGATCAAAAGAGCTAGCACTTCTTCTCATGTCTTGCTCTTTGAATCTTTACCCTGTCCCCTTTCTTAATCCCGAACCGTTTTGCCGCACTGTCACCGTTAACAAAGAATTCCAAGTGATCAGAGCTGTTGATAAGGCAGTGGAGGTCTTTGTCCATCGCTTCACTATAGTTCTTCAGGGGCGTGACTATCACTTCATTTATCGTCAAATAAAAATCGTTCCCAAACTGTGAAAGATGGCGATTCCTGATATTGGCATGGGTGTTTCCAAACCTGTCGACGTAAATGACCTCTCCGTTTATCTCGTCGCCTTCCGTTACAGGTTCAGGCAGAGGGAACCTTCTCAGGTCTCCTATAAGAGGGCCGTATTTCTCAGTGACCACGCCCTTGGAGAGCCATGCCGCAACAGGGGAGAAAACATCCCTTCCGTGAAAGGTGGGGCTGTCCTTGGACCGCACAAATCTTGTCTCAGTGATCTCCACAGCCCTCAAATGATGCGCAGATGACATGACGTACGAGAATATTCCGTTATCAGGTCCGACGAAGTAATGTCCGTCCGCCTCCAGCACAATACCTCTCCGTCCAGAGCCGACTCCGGGGTCGACCACCACTACATGGATGGTCCCAGTCGGGAAAAAACGGTAGGTCGAACCGATGACAAATGCCCCTTCTTCGATGCATTGCGGCAGTATGTCATGGGTTATGTCGATAATAGTGACATGGGGATTTATTGACAGGATTACACCCTTCATTTGACCAACGAAGTAATCCTTGTAACCGAAATCCGTGGTGAGGGTTATCAATTTTTACTGTGCCTTTTGTTCCGCGCGCACTGTCTATACGATAAGACTCCCAATGATGTCGTAGATGTCAGAAAATCCTTCTTCCTTCAGAAAGCGTCCTATTCCATCTATAATTTCGGCAGCAGCCGTGGGATTGACAAAATGAGCGGTCCCGACAGCGACCGCGGTTGCTCCGGCGATAAGGAATTGAAGGGCATCGGAATCGGTCATAACACCCCCCATCCCGATTATCGGTATTTTCACTGCCTTATATACTTCCCATACCATTCTCACCGCAACAGGCCTTATCGCGGGACCTGAGAGCCCGCCGGTTACATTGGCCAACACCGGCCTTTGTTTTCTTACATCTATCACCATCCCGGTTAGAGTATTAATAAGGGATACCGCATCGGCGCCAGAACTCTCCGCAATCCTTGCCATGAGCGCGATATCCGTCACATTTGGTGAAAGCTTCACAATTAAGGGGAGCGGGGTAACCTTCCTGACAGCGCTGACAACATGTTCCATTGTCCCAGGATCAGTTCCGAAGATACACCATCCCTCCTCCTTATTAGGGCAGGAGATGTTGATCTCAAGGCCGCTTATCCCCTCAACATTGCTCAATGCCTCCGCCACAAGAACATATTCGCGGACACTGTCGCCAAAAAAATTAACAATTACGGGTATGTCAAACCGTTTCAGAAAAGGGAGTTTTTCCTCCACAAACGCCTTCACCCCTATGTTCTGAAGTCCGATTGAATTAAGCATGCCTGCGGGAGTTTCGACGATGCGCGGTGCCGGGTTGCCTTCACGTGGAGTCAGTGAGAGACCTTTGACAACGATCGCTCCCAGCATATTCAGATCCATAAATTCTGCATATTCTTCACCGTAGCCAAAGGTACCTGAGGCTGTCATAACCGGATTCTTGAGCCTGAGCTGACCTATGCTCACCGCGAGATTCATCTTAGTATCTCACCCAGATCAAAAACAGGTCCTTCTTTGCACACCCGCCTATTCCCTGATGTTGTCTTCACTACGCAGCTCAGACAAGCCCCTAACCCGCATGCCATATTTTCTTCCAATGACGCATAACAACGTAATGATTCGCCGGAAATAATCACTGATAGATTTTTAATCATCGCAACGGGACCGCAGGCATAGACCGGCAGTGAATGATACGCTCCTTGTGGCGCGTCAAAGAAATCTTTGAACAGGGCAGTGATAAATCCCCGTTGTCCTGCTGAGCCGTCATCCGTAGAGAAAAAAACATGCTTAGAGAGTTTCTCTGCCTCATCAGACATGACAAGTTCATCTCGGGTCCTAGCACCATAAAAAAGATAACAACTTCCTCTGAACTTTTCCAGCATCGGCCATAGCGAAGCGATGCCTATGCCTCCCGCAATGGCAATGAAATCCCCCTCTGGTGAGGGATAGCCCTTACCGAGTGGTCCTATGACACTGATGGGGTCGCCGACGGTGCGCGCCGCAAGGCATGAAGTCCCCTTCCCTATGACTCTGTAAAGGAACTGAAGGCAATTGAGATCGTATCTGAAAATACTGAAGGGCCTTTTCAATAGGGGGTCATAACTATTGCCGACCTGAAGCATATAGAATTGACCGGCCTCCGGGGCGATCACCTCGGACAAGGGGCGAAGGGTCAATAATTTAATGTGCTCGTTTACATAGCCGTTGTCGACTATTTCAGCATTGAAATACTTACTCAAAGACAATCTCTAAAATTTCGTACTCTATCGTCCTTGCCGGTGCCTTCACTATAACGGTATCTCCTATTTCCTTGCCAATCAATGCCCTGCCAACAGGAGAGCTTATAGATATTTTGCCGTTTTTCACATTGGCCTCGTCAGGGCCCAAAAGGGTAAATTCATACTCCGTATCCGCTTCAACATCAAGGACTTTGACTTTTGCACCAAACGCTATCTTTGACTGATTGACCTTCGATGGGTCGATCACATCGGCGGTTGACAACTTTGACTGTAATTCCTGTATCCGACCCTCCAAAAAAGATTGCTTCTCCCTCGCTGCATGGTATTCCGCATTCTCCGCTAAATCTCCATGCGCCCTGGCTTCAGCAATTGCTCTTATACTTTGCGGTCTGTCAACCTTCAGAAGTCTGTCTAACTCTTCCCTAAGCTTCTGATAGCCTTCAGGTGTCATTGGAACGCGAGTCATGAAATAAGTCCTCCTCCTTTTGCTTTTTCCAAACCCAGCATAAAATAACATGTCCCGACCATTTTTTCAAAACGGGGCTACATCTTCCTTTCCCACTCCCATGCTGTTTTAATTATATACTCGAGATCTTCACAATGCGGCTTCCACGAAAGCCTCTGCTTGATTTTTGAACTGTCCGCAATGAGAATCGCCGGATCTCCAGGCCTCCTCCCCGCCTCCTCAATAGCAAAATTTATCCCCGTCACTTTCTTAGCGACGTTGATCACTTCCTTCACAGAATATCCACGCCCGTACCCGCAGTTGAACACCTCACTCTGCCCAACATCCATCAGATATTCTAGAGACAAAATGTGCGCCTCAGCCAGGTCATCAACATGGATGTAATCCCTTATACAAGTACCATCAGGAGTCGGATAGTCGGTTCCATAAATCTGGAGTTTCAGTAACTCTCCTTTGGCGGTCTTCAGTGCCCTCGTAATGAGGTGTGTCGCCTCGCTGTATGCCTGGCCCACCCGCCCAGCCTTGTCCGCGCCTGCAACGTTGAAATACCTGAGGGAGACATATTTGAAATCGTTGTTTGCCGCGGACAGGTCACGCAACATGAGTTCAATCATCATCTTGGATGACCCATAAGGATTGATGGGCTGTAATGGAACATCCTCCCCTATGGGCTTGCCATCCGGCATCCCATATACTGCCGCAGTCGAGGAAAAAATAAATTTATGGATGCCCATCTCACTCAGAAGGTCAAGGAGTTTCAGGGTGTTAGCTGTATTGTTCTTGTAATACTTAAGTGGATCTCTGACACTTTCAGGCACAACGACAGAAGCGGCAAAGTGCATGACTGCATCGGGCTTGAATGACTTCAGAACCTTTCGGAGTGCAGCCTCATCAGAGAGGTCTGACACCACCAAATCGCCATACAACACAGCCCATCTATTGCCTGTGGACAGATTATCAAAGGAAAGAACGTCATAGCCAAGTTCCCCTAACGCCTTTACGACATGGCTTCCTATATAACCAGCGCCACCAGTAACCAACACTCTTGAGAGGCTCTTTGTCATCGTCCTTTGTGATATCGCCTGTTGCCTTCTTCTACCATCGCTCGTCATCCATTTCATCCCAAAGCCCTTAACTGCGGAACTGCGCCCCGTTCGGTGTAACCCTCACTTAAGTTGGCATCCGTTGATACAACTTTCCCCCGACGAGCTGAGCGGGAAAATCCAGGAGACGCTTCCCTATAACGTAAGTACCACCCTCTCACTTTCTTGATCAATGTGAATTCTCGTAAAACCCAATTGCTTAGCCCTGTAAAGCATCCTTGTGTTATCTCTTAATATTTCCATGTAGATTTTTTTGAGGCCATATTCTTTTGCTATCCCGATGCAGTATTCGCAAAGTTTTTTACCGATACCGTGTCCCTGCCACTGATCACTTACAAGCACGGCCATCTCCGCATTCTCAAGGTCAGGCTGTCTGCTAAATCTCACATCCCCTATGATCCGATCCCTTTGATCTTCTTTGATGACCGCAACGAACGCCAGTTCCCGGTCATAATCTATCTGACAGTATCTCACCAGCCTTTCGTGGGATATATAGGTTAGCCGCTGGAAGAAGCGCATCGTAATAGTATGCTCTGATGCTGTAGTAAAAAGTTCATCGATAAGAGGTTCATCTTCTGGACGGATTGGCCTGATCACAACCGTAGTATCGTCAGGAAGTTTGAATTTGTCCACATACTGGACTGGATAGGGACAGATGCAAAGGTGGGGTGGGCAAAACTCGCCCTTGAAGGTTGCATATCCTTCAAAACCTTCCGCTTCAAGGAGAATGCCTGCATCCAGGGCAAAGCCTTCTTTTTCCGTCACAAAGAAGGGATTAATGTCTATCTCCTTAATGTGAGGGAAATCAACGATCAGAGAGGAAAATCTGACGAGTACCTCTTCCAGATACTTCAGGGTGTGCTTAAAGGCAGGTTGTTGCTGGAGATACTGGTGTATCTTGGTCTCGCTCATCATGCGCAACGACAATATCTGATTAAGGGGAGGAAGACCGACGGAGTAATCACCGATCGCCTCAACGAGCCGCCCTCCAGTGCCAAACACAATAACTGCCCCAAATGTTGGGTCTTTTTTCGCGCCGATGACCAACTCAAAGCCCTGATTCAAGACCATTGGCTGGATCAGCATATGAGCCTCCGGATCTCCAATAGAGATCGCAATCTGCTTAAGGTTCTTGAAGGCTTCTCTGACCGACTCTTCATCCCTGAGATTCAGGACGACCCCTCCCTTTTCCAGCTTGTGGAATATCTTGGGAGAATCAATTTTTAATACCACCGGATAACCCACTTCCCATGCTGTAGTGACGGCTTCATCTTCACCTTGAACTCTTCGGGTAAGCACTACCGGTATCCCATAGGCCTGAAGTATCTCATTCACTTCGTTGAGGTTCAATACAAGCCTTCGCTGAATAGATGCCGTCGTTATAATATCTTTGACCCTTTTTTCATCAGGCTCAAAATCCTTCAGAATTGCCTCGGGCGTCTCCGAAAGGAGCTTCAAATTGTAATCATAGCGGTACATAGAGATAAAGCTTCTCACCGCTTGTTCTGGAGTAACAAATGTTGGTATCCCCTTGTCGACAAAAAATTCCCGTGCATCCATTACCCGGTCATCTCCCATCCAGACAGTCAGTACCGGCTTGTACGGATAAGCCTTTGACACTGATGCTACCGACGCGGCAATCTCTTTCGTGTCAGGTGTGCGGAAAGGGGTGTGAATCACCAGAACACCGTCAATGTCATTGTCCTCGACACAGCTTTTCACGGCCAGCCCGTAATCTTGAGATGAGGCATCATATAAAAGATCGACCGGGTTTTGAAGAGTTCTTGTAAAAGGCAGCTTGTCCTTGAGGAAGGCCAGCGTCTCTTTGCTTAACAGCCCCAGTTCCCCGTCGAGTTTCAACAGCGCATCAGTGGCTATTATTGAGGGTCCTCCAGAGTTGGAGACAATGGCCAGACGTTTACCCTTCGGGCGATGCTGCTTTGCCAGTGTCTCTGCAAGATAGAAGAGATCGAGCATTTCCTCAACTCTGATGGCGCCTGCCCGTTTCAGTGCTGCGTCATAGACTTTGTCCTCACCTGCCAGGAAGCCGGAGTGAGTCAGCGCTATATGAGCAGAGGCTTCAAATTTTCCCGACTTTATGACCACGATCGGTTTGCTACTGGCAAAACTCCTCACGGCCGTCATGAACTTGCGCCCGACTGTAATAGATTCGATATAGAGTATAATGGCCCAAGTGCGCGGATCGACGCCCAGGAAGTCGATCATATCAGCGAAGTCAATATCCAATTTGGACCCAAGTGAGACAAAGTGGCTAAAGCCGACGTGTTTACTCACAGCCCTGTCAAGAAGCGCACTCGCAAGAGTGGCGCTCTGTGAAATAAACGCAAGGTTGCCTTCAGGCGGCATTTTTGGGAAGATGCTCGCATTAAGTTTTAGGGCCGGTTTAATAAATCCCAGCGAGTCTGGGCCCAAGACCCTGAAACCATATTCAGAGGATGCCTGCAATATCTTGCTTGACAAAGCTGGAGGGTTTTCCGCACGGCTCTTGAAGTCGAGGCAAAGAATGATCACGCCCTTGACCCCCTTTTGGCCACATTGATTAAGCGTATCAAGAATCTCCCCCGGCGGAACAGCCAATACCGCTAAATCTATGTCACGTTCGATGGCGCCAATCATGCCATATGCTTCCACTCCCTGCACTGCTTCAACCTTAGGGGTTACTGGATATACTGTTCCCCTGAAGCCCTTCCCTATGAGATTCTCAAAAATACTGAAGCCTAAAGACTTCGGATCTTCGCTCGCGCCGATGACAGCAATACTTCGTGGGTTGAAGAAAAATTCAAGGTTCTTTATCGGCATAATTCAACTCCTTAGATTAACAGTCATTACGATGATGAATATAAGATATGATCCCCTTGAGAGGCGACTACCGCATCTCGTGACTCTATATTTCATTCTTAAACCTTGCATGGCTCCATGCGGTCTCTATGATGCATCGCTACCCGGTTTAGGTCATTATACCAATTTAGATCTAAAAAAATTGGACAATTCATCAGTGGTCGCTGAAGCAAAAAATAAGGGCGGGAACTCCGCCCTTATTTTTTCTGAATATTGATTTGGTGTCGTCTTACAGTCTGTTCTTCAGTAGCGACTCCACCACCGAAGGATCAGCAAGCGCACTTGTATCTCCAAGATCTGAGACATCACCCCACGCTATTCTTCTGAGAATCCTCCTCATAATCTTTCCACTCCTGGTCTTGGGCAAGCCAAACGCAAACTGTATCTTATCCGGAGTTGCGATGGCACCGATTGCAGTCCTTACATGACCCACGAGCATTTTTTTTAAATCATCTGAAGGCTCCACTCCCTCTTTCAGGGTCACATAAACATAGATGCCTTCGCCCTTAATATCGTGCGGGTATCCAACAACAGCCGCCTCCGCCACAGTCTCATGACTCACTAAAGCTGATTCGACCTCTGCTGTTCCCAGCCTGTGACCTGAGATATTGATAACGTCGTCAATCCTTCCCGTAAGCCAGAAATCGCCGTCTTCATCGACCCTTGCACCATCCCCTGTCATATATTTACCAGGGAACCTGCTGAAATAAACTTCCTTTATTCGCTGGTTTTCGGGATCCCCAAAGGTTCCCCTTAACATTCCTGGCCATGGCCTTTCGATGATAAGGTATCCGCCCTCATTCGTCCGTGCGGGAGAGCCGTCCTCTTTCACGATCCTTGGAACAACCCCGGGAAACGGTTTTGTTGCTGAACCCGGCTTCAACGTCATCGCACCCGGCAACGGCGTAATGAGAATGCCGCCTGTTTCCGTCTGCCACCACGTGTCAACAATGGGGATCCTGCTCCTGCCCACATTTGTGTGGTACCACATCCACGCCTCGGGGTTTATCGGCTCGCCAACCGTCCCGAGCAGCTTCAAGGAGGAAAGATCGTGACTCAATGGCCATTTGTCTCCTTCCCTCATGAGTGCCCTTATTGCAGTGGGGGCAGTATAAATACAGTTTACTTTGTGTTTGTCTACTATATCCCAAAACCTTCCAGGATTCGGGTAGGTAGGCACCCCTTCAAACATTAAACTCGTTGCAGCAGACGCGAGAGGACCATAAACTATGTAACTATGACCGGTGACCCATCCGATATCCGCGGTGCAAAAGAAGATGTCCTCAGGATGATAATCAAATACCAGCTTAAAGCTGTAACTCGTGAATAGCAAATACCCGCCAGTCGTATGGAGAACACCTTTGGGTTTTCCCGTAGAACCCGAAGTATAGAGTATGTAAAGCGGATCTTCCGCATCCATCCACTCGGGCTCACAATAAAGCTTGATATCCGAAGCACTCATCTCATCGTGCCACCAGAGATCTCGGCTCGGGTCCATGTCCACTTGACCATCAGCCCTTTTTACCACGATCATTCTGTCTACGGATGGACATTCGGTGAGGGCAGAATCGGCATTTGTCTTGAGGGGAATATATCTGCCTCCCCTGACACCTTTATCAGCAGTTATAACCATTCTTGACCTTGCGTCCTGAATCCTGTCTCTGAGGGCCTGCGCGCTGAATCCTCCAAAAACAACGCTGTGGATAGCGCCGATTCTCGCGCAGGCAAGCATAGCAATGGGCAGTTCTGGTATCATCGGCAGATAAATGGTGACCCTATCGCCCTTCCCAACGCCGCGTTTCTTCAGCACATTAGCAAATTTGTTGACTTCGTAATAGAGCTGCTGATAGGTAAAGGTCATATACCTGCCACCGTCAGACTCCCATATTATGGCAGCCTTGTTTCTTGAAGGACCGTTTAAATGCCTGTCCAAGCAGTTATATGAAGCATTCAGTTTCGCCCCTAAAAAAAATTTAATGTAAGGCTTCTCAAAATCCCAATCCCAGACCTTGTCCCATTTTTTGTACCAGGTTATATGCTCTTCTGCAACTTCGGACCAGAAACCCTCGGGGTCATCTATGGACTTCTTATAAATCGCCTCATATTGAGCCATGCTTTTGATATGAGCCATCTCGCTAGACTCTTTGGGTGGCGGAAATTTTCTCACTTCTGTCATCAAGACATCAATCTTCTTCGGGCCCTCTGCCATTCGCGACCTCCTTTATATATATTCTCCTGACAAGCTTCGTGTGAAAGATTGATATATGGGTATCTGCACAGCAATTTTCATTTTTTTCTCCTTCTGCTCTCTTCATCCTCAGTGGGCAGTTTATCGAGATACCACTCCATGGGGTTAAGCAACTTGAAGCCCAGCTGCTCGAGTTTCCGCTTCACAGGGGCCACATTGCTTGTCAATAGATACGGGAATACTGCCCTCTTCCCCTCCTCCCAGTGCCTTGCGACAAGGATGCTACCAAAGGGGATGCGTTCTTCACTGATGGCATCCACAATCCTCTTCATTGTCCCCAGTTTATCTTCTGCGAGAATACATAGAAGAGTTCCTGGTTGTTCGATGCCGAGTACATTGATGAAGGCGCGCATAAGGTCGCGAATTGAGATGATCCCCTCCAATTTATTCTGTTGATCCACAACAGGGAACGCGCCCACCTTCACTTTCTGCATCAGCAAAAGGGCGTCCTCCAGCGTATTCGTGGGCGAGATGACAATGGGGTTCTTAGTCATAATGTCCTTGACTCTTATCTTCGATATTTGCTCTTTTTCCTTATCTGTTTCCTGTTCGCTTAATAATTGTGACGGCAGGGCGCTTCGAACATCACGATCGGTCACCACTCCAACCAGGGTATTATCATCCTGAACGACGGGAAGATGTCTGATGTGGTACTTTTCTAATAAAGCCTGCGCTTCAAGGATACTAGCCTCCATACCGACTTTAATGACGTTTCTTGTCATTGTCTTATCAATGAACATATTGGCCCCCCTTATATAAATAGATCAAAATCGTTATTAAAACAGTTATTCGCCGAGCAAAATTTCAACATGATTTTTTATCAGTTCAGGCAGACGTTGTAATGAATAGCCCCCTTCCAGCACCGATATGACTCTGCCCTTTGCATACTTGTCAGCCATCTCTACAATCCTCTGCATAATCCATGAAAAGCCTTCTGTTGAAAGCTTTATATCCGACATATCATCGTCAATATGGGCATCAAAACCAGCCGATACAAATATGACTTCTGGCTTAAACGTTTCAAAGGCAGGGAACAGGTCCCTCCGCAGCGATTCTTTATACTCCTTATCTCCCTGCCCAGGCAACACCGGGGAATTTAGGGTAAATCCAAGACCTGGGCCCGAACCCTTCTCAAACTCCCGACCCGTGCCGGGAAAAGAGAATGACGGATGCTCGTGGACCGAGTAAAAGAATACAGAGGGGTCATCTTCAAAGATGTGCTGGGTGCCATTGCCGTGATGCACATCGAAATCAATGATGCCGATCCGCTGAACCTTCCATGTGTATTGTAAGTATCTCGCGGCAATCGCGACATTGTTGAAATAACAGAAGCCCATTGCCTGGTTGACCTCCGCGTGATGTCCCGGGGGTCTCACGGCGCAGAACGCGTTGTCGAGTTTGCCCTCCATGACGAGATCCACCACATTAATAATACCTCCCACTGCCAGCATCGCGGTTTCAAATGAGTCCCTGCACAGCTGATTATCGGGATAATCAAGCTCTGGCAATCCCCAGAGACATGCCTCTTCAAAACGCATAATGAGCTGGATGTTGTGGACGGCCTCAATCCATTCCTGTTTTGCACGGATTGCCTTAATCAAGATGAGCTTGGGAAGGAGACCCGCTTCTTCAATCGCCTTATATGATAGAGCAAGGCGCTCAGCAACCTCTGGATGTTCTGGTCCTGTGTTATGAAGGAGAAATCGCTCATCGTACAGAAGGCCTGTCCTTCTCATTTGACATCCTCACCGGCCTAGAGGCCGATGATTCCCTGGGGAAACAGCAGCAGCAGGCTCATTGAACTTCTGCATACTGTCTCTGGTAGGTTCCCGCTTCACAGAGGCGCTTTGAGAGCCGCACTCTCCACAGGCTAACACGGCATGCCCTGCCGCTAATATGTTTATCGCCGCCACATGATCCGCGTTGGCGCTG
>JBKQMP010000048.1:0-8501 GCA_052146665.1 Dissulfurispiraceae bacterium | reverse complement strand
GGAACGTTGACTTGTAGGTAACAAACATCCGGGAGGTGTTGACTGCCACTGATCGTTCCTTGGTGAAGTTTTCGTTGACCCCTGAGTATTTCAATTTCTACTCCTCGCCATATTCAGGATATTCTCCTACGAGGGTTGCAGGAAGGATCTGTTCCGTTAATGAGCGTTAGCGGAACTAGCACCTCCACAAAACCACTAAGGCTGTCACCGATAAGCATACTTTCATCACAAAATTCAACTGATCTCAGGTACTCACAGAACTAAACGCGAGTTTTGATTCGCAATAACTGAGGAGTTTGTCCCGTAACTTTTGCAGATCTCCCAGGCATCCGGTATCTCGCACACGTTGAGAGAAGTAAGACCATTATTTTCTGCCGTGTGAAATACCTGGAGAAACCTTCATCGATCTCCAACTCAAGAAAAAATAGAATATATTTTCATGGCTGGCGAGGACTGCACCCTACCACTCCGCACTTTCGAGAGCTTGTAACTATTGAGGATTTACAAAAACAATTGTTAACATTTCGCTCAGGCCCCGGCCGTCAGGTCTGTCGCCTGTAGCGAATTGTTAGGCAAGCCGCTGGATGCCATTACATATGGATGGTTAAGGGAAGGAGCAACAGAATCCCCCAATTCAGTAAGGAACTAGAGTCCAGGTGGAATCTTTGTCGACATCATTTTCTTTCGGTTTAACCTACGCCCATCTACTATAAAAGTTCCATCGCCAATTGCGTGAATGGTTCGCTTCTCTTTTCGTGAACTGTCAAAGTACGCAGCGACACCTTCGAGGACAACGATATTGTGCTTTTGGAGGATATCTCTCACTTTACATTCGATATTCGCTAGGCATTCCTTAATCAATGGCGACCTAACATACTTTCCCTTCACAGGAGTTAGCCCAAACTTTTCAAACTTGTCAGTGTCGGCGCCGGAACATGTTCCCACTCCAACGACCTTATCAAGCAGGTCAACAGTGGGAATTGAAATTACACACTCCTTCGATTTCCGAAGTGCAGTATATGAGTAGTTCCAGGGCCCAGTGGTTATGGCAAAGATCGGCGTAAAGTCCATCACCATGGTCCACGAGATCGTCATTATATTGTCTTTCTTTCCATCACTTGTCGTAACAAGAACAACTGGACCAGACTCTATCAGCGTGAACGCTTTACTGAGCGGCATTTTTCCCATGTGCGCACATGCTCCCGTCCCTATATGTCACGAGTCAAGGGCTGCCCCCTCTTCTACTCGCTCATCGTTGGATGATATGAAGAGGAAGGCACTATCTGACGAACGGCACCGCCCTTGCTGTCACGCGTTCGTATCGATTCACACTTCTATGCAGATTTTTCCGAAATGCGCACCGCTCGCCTCATAACGAAACGCCTCGATCAGGTCTTGTAGAGGAAAGGTCTTATCGATGACCGGCTTCATGTCATTGGCATCCAGAGCGCGGATCATCTCGATCTGCTGTCGGCGGTTTCCGACTGTCAACCCTTGAAGCCTCAATTGTCGAGTCAACAGCGCCACGGTCGGAATCGGACCGGAAAAACCCGTCAAGACGCCGATGAGCGCGATATGCCCGCCGATGCGGCACGCGCTGATCGACTGGGGCAGAGTGTCCGGACCACCTACTTCGATGACATGATCAACGCCACGGCCGTCGGTCCGGTCTAAGACCTGATCTGCCCAGTTTGGATACTTCTTGTAGTTAATCGTATGGTCGGCTCCCAGAGCGCGTGCGCGAGCCAGTTTTTCATCGGATGACGAAGTGACAATCGTCAATGCTCCCATCATTTTTGCGAACTGCAGGGCAAATATCGACACACCGCCCGTACCCAAGGTCAATACCGTCTCGCCGGCCTTCAAAGGACCATCACTGACAAGCGCGCGCCACGCCGTAAGACCGGCTGTGGTTAAAGTCGCCGCTTCGGTATGTCTGTAATTCTTAGGCGCGCGAGTGAACCAATTCGCCGGCCGTACCACCATCTCCCGTGCATAGCCATCCAAGCCATCGCCGGGCGTCTTGGCGAACCCAAATGATACGGCTTCGCCGTTTTGCCACTCGGGGAAAAAACAGGAGACAACGTGATCGCCCACGACAAAATCCCTAACGCCTTCCCCGATCCTTTCGACGATTCCCGCTCCATCAGACAACGGGATGAGTCCGTCTGCGGTGGAAATCTTCCCAAGCGCGACCAGATAATCATGATAGTTCAGCGAGCTGGCGTGCAGCCGCACAAGGATTTCGCCCTCCTGCGGCGCAACCAGCTCGTCCATCTCGACCACCGTCAGGCGCTCGAGCCCACCAGATCCTTGCAGTCGTATAGCTTTCATAAGCACCTCTCCTATGGAAATGGTTAGGATGTGCAGCGACCTCCTCACATAATCGATGTCCAGGAAGTTTTTTACTTTATTCTCTTAATCATTTTTATAGCTTCGATTAGAAATGCTGGAAGGTCCGATGGCTGTCTGGATGTCACAAGATTTCCGTCCACAACAACCTCTTTGTCTTCATAAATAGCGCCAGCTTCTTTCAACTCCGGAGCTACAGACCTGTAACACGTCGCATGCCTTCCTTTTAACAAACCTGCGCTAATCAAAATTTGAGGACCATGACACATAGCAAAAACAGGTTTGCCTTTCTCGAAAAAGTGCTTCACAATCTTGAGCGCATCTTTTTCTTTTCTCACCGTCTCCGGAGCCCCGCCTCCAGGAAGAAGCAGAAAATCATATTCCTCAGGACTGATATCTTTCAAAAGCTTGTCAACATTTACTTCATATCCATGTTTTCCCTTAATTTTGCCTTTTATTATTGAAGCGACTTCAAGATTAATGCCATCTTCCTTAAATCTATAATAGGGGACCAGTAATTCAGTGTCCTCAAAATCATCAGCGCTGATGATTAAAGCCTTCATTAACGTTCACCTCCCTGCAGCTTGCCATGACTTTTCTTCTTTGATTATTCTCTCAGTGTCGTTAGTGTTATTTTATCAATATCTACATAAATGTCAAATGCTTGAGAGACTGCGGGGGCACTTTTGTTTCAGCCACAAACCTCGTTTTCGAGATCACTTCTCCGACAACACCTTCTCACAGACCCTATGATTAAAAAGTAGAAGACAAGTCCCCCGATCGGGTATGTTGTATTGGGAAATATTCAACAAACCGAGAGAAGGAGGACTTGTCATGAATAAGATTAGCAAACTTGATTTTGAGGGTCAACAGATTTATGTTGGAATGGATGTTCATAAGAAGAGCTGGAGTATTAGTATTTTTACAGATGAATTTGAACATAAGACCTTTACGCAGCCTCCTGAGGTGGGCACATTAGTGAATTATCTCAAACGCAATTTTCCAGGCGCATCATACAAGTCGGTTTATGAAGCCGGATACAGTGGTTTCTGGATTCACGACCGGTTGCAAGAGCATGGGATACAGTGCCTTGTGGTGAATCCGGCTGATGTGCCTACAAAAGACAAGGAGCGAAGAAAGAAAACCGACCGAGTAGACTGCCGCAAGCTGGCAAGAAGTCTCAGAAGCGGAGAGATCGAGGGCATCTATGTCCCTTCGCGGCCCAAGGTGGAAGACCGTAGCCTTATCAGAACCCGACATGGTATGGTCAAGAAACAAACGCGCTGTACGAACCAGATAAAGTCCATTTTGCAATTCTACGGGATTCAACTACCGGAAGAACTGGCAAACAGTCACTGGTCCAAGCGCTTCATTACGTGGATTGAAGATATAAGGATGGAACGGGCCAGCGGCAATGTTGCCTTGAAAGTTCATTTGGAAGAACTCAATAATATGCGGAAGATAATTGCTGATATTACCCGTGCAATCCGTACCCTTGCCGACTCGGATGAGTACCGGCAAAATGTCCGTCTGCTGAAGACCGTGCCAGGGATAAGTACCCTAACGGCTATGATACTGCTGACGGAACTGTACGAGTTCAGTCGTTTCAGAAATTTCGACAAGCTCTGCAGCTACGTGGGCCTTATCCCTGATACTAATTCCAGCGGGGAAACAGATCAAAAAACCGGCATAACCAAAAGACGGAATGCGCAACTGCGTGGCATATTGATTGAGAGTTCCTGGGTGGCAGTACGCAAAGACCCCGCTCTCATGATGGCCTTTAATACGCTATGCAAGAAAATGCCAAAGAACAATGCGATCGTCAGGATCGCCAGGAAACTGTTAAACCGTATCCGGTATGTCCTGAAGAACCAACAAGAATACGTATCGGCTATTGTTCAGTGGAGTGTGACAATAAAGCATAGGAGCATATCTTCAAAACGAGTTGTACCGTGGGTAACGTATCTCGACTTCTTACAGCGGATCGAAAGATTCCGACTGTCCTCTCACAGACTACGAACCCACGTCTTCAAACACATGAACAAGGTAATGCAGCGTCCTTCATAGATGAGGCTGTCTGCTCATAGAAGATTGGTTTTGAGGATGGCACTTGCTATGCAACTATTGCAGCATACTACGTGGCGGAAAAAGGTCTTGCTTTTTTAACATAGAAGAAGTCCTCGCTGCCGATCATCCTGATTATGCTGCGGTGTACAATTCGAAATTCTCATGGGTCGGTTCTCGACTTCACCGACAAACCGAGAGTTTTGCGTGGTCGCAACTCCTGTTTATTACCAAGAGAAATTGTCTGCTCGAAGCCTATGCGGTTAACTATATTTAGGAAATTATGTCTTATGCGATATAATTGTACCAATTGTTTGAGAAAAGGTGGCAGTCGACTATCAGAGAGAGAAGGAGGAATAAATGATAGAGATTATTCCAGATATGCCTGATGTGGTTGTGGCAGTGAGCGCAAAGGGAACCGTGACGGGAGAGGACTACGAAAATGTGCTCGTTCCGGCTATTGAAGAGAGACTGAAAAGACATCAGAAGATTCGCCTACTCTACGAATTAGGTCGGGAATTCTCCGGCTTTACTGCTGCAGCAATGTGGGATGATGCCAAGGTAGGTATGAAGCATCTCACTGCATTTGAAAAAATAGCGGTAGTTTCCGATGTGGATTGGATAGTCGGCGCCGTCAGAATTTTTGCGTTTGTCATCCTATGCCCGGTAAGGGTATTCCCCAATGATAGACTTTCGGAGGCCAAGAATTGGGTGAGCCTGTGATCTAAGAATAATGCATACGTCAAAAGCACTATGCGCTGTCTGAAGAAGCTATGGATGGTACCAAACCAAGAAGGAGGAGGTCGATGTCCAGTATAACCTGTGTGAGTTCTCCCTCTCTAATCATGCCTCTTATGTCCATGCTGTCATTAATAAAAACTCGCCTCTACGAGCTGGGCGGTTTTTTGTTGAGGGGGGATGAGTGTATCGGATGCGGTCCCAACATGGACAACATTTATTTTCAAAAGTAACCTTGCCTCTGCAGCGGAAACGCCACAGGGTTGACTTCAGGAAGTTCTCGTGAGGCAGCTCATTGTCATCACCACTCTCAGTTATAAGTGGAACTTCGCGAAAATCATGTTCGGACAAAAGTGCGGACTTTCAGGTGGACTCTTGAATGGCACCTGCTCACAGTACTCGTTGTCCGTCGCGACTTTTCATACCTGAGGAGTACGTCCAGAATTGTGCGCAGTCTCGCCATGTCCGGAGGGTGCCATCGTCTAGAAGGGATGCAGGAGTCCAGGTTCTCCCCTATGCGCAATGCTGGTAGAAACTTTCATCGGCAACCGATATAATCGTGGTGAGGCATCTTCATCAGGGCTGGACGCGGACTCAACCGACAAGTCTTGATTTTCAAATTTCTTACGGCATGATGATTACCGTTCGTACGCTCCTTCACTGACGATAATTTGACGACCTCGGTAACGTGTCGAAATCATCGCGGTAGTCATATTAAGGCTGCTGCATTGATTGCTATTCATTATCAATGTCTGAGGGCTTCCTGATTATTCTGGTGAGTATGATCCGTAATTCTCAGGTCGATTGCTCAATGTAGTTTCAGTTCTAGCCGGTTCACGCCGGTGTTGAAAATCCATTCGGCTCCCAGTTATAGTCAAACAGAGGGATAAACTATGGAGAATAGATCTGTTCAGACTGAATATCAAAGCTGGCTCAAAGATCTTAAGCACAGAATACGGTCAGCACAAGTTCGAGCTGTCTAACAGCGAACTTATCTTGCTTGCGCGGCGGCTCAACTGCCTCATTAGATGCCCAAGATACTAGGTTACACTGAATGGTTTATTTACTAATAGAGAAACGTATATGAAATCACACGACGAAATTTTGAAGGATGTCACGCGCTCACCTCTTAGCTCATGCCATTAAAGCAGCTCTCGATCGCAGCCATCTTCGTGGCGAGCCTGCTTGGCTGTCGAGAACAGGAACAGCCGCAAGATGATCTAGAGGCAAATCCGGCAACCCCATGGGTAGGCGGCTGTTGATATATTTGAACGGGAGATTGAAATGACAAGGAACATGTCTGTCGTGCTTTACATTGTGGTGTTGATTGCCGTTGTCGTTAGTGTAGATTTACTGTTCTTTAAGAATCGATTCTGGGAACGGCTGACAGTGAACATCGGCATTGTCTTGGTGTTTGGAGCCTTCTATTTGAGATTCCTAAAGAACCCTTAAGCTATGCGCCGCGGCATCAACTGGTTGCCTAACACCCACATCGAGTCCGACGGTTTGCCCTTCCGCTACGCTCCAGGGCAACATGCGGCTCATGTGCTACGTTCTTCCCCTCGCTTCATTCTGGTGTACGAAGACTTTGAAGAATCGGCCGCTCATCGCCAATTGTTTCCTCAGGAGTCTTTCACTCCTGACAGAAATGACTTCAGGAAGGTATTGAAAATCCGCTTTCGATGATTATTTTCGCCATTCACCAGTTTTGCCACGATACTTAAAGTGATGACTCGGAGGTGAAGCTGCTAAGGTTTACTGCTTGGAAACTTATCGCAGTTTTTTCCTGCGAAGGCTATTGACAAAATCATCAAATTTATCTTTAAAGCCCTCTTGGTCAGACCAGCGTTGCACTTCATCAAGATCTATTATCTGTGCCTCTGCAACCAACAATGCCTGTTCCAGAGACTGTGGATCATGCCAGTGATAACAAGCAGCTAATCGGTCTTTAACACAATCCGTAGGAGTAAGCAAGACTATTTTGCCGTAAGCTGTCTTTATTTCGTTTTGCGACTTTATCGGCTCGTTCCCTATGGCCGCTGGAGGCGAAACAAACTCTACAAAAAATGGACAACCTTTCCTCTCGAAATGGCGAGAACTTTTCTTTTTAAATCCAATGTCCGTTAGCGCCTCAGAAATTTTCTTGAGCTCAGCATATGATATGATATCAAGATCACTAGACTGATATTTATTACTCGTATAGATAGAGATACAAGCACCACCCACGAGCAGTGCGTCAATTCCCTTTTTTGTGAGCGTATCCATTACTATAGCAGCGCAATCTTTAATGTCAATATGATTCCAGTCAATTCTCACTGTGGCTTTCCAGCCCTCCTGGGTCTTGTCCTGCGCCTATAGAACTTCTCCTTCTCCGAATCTGGGATAAACTCAAAAGCGTTGGCGATCAATTCTTCTAACTTTTTCAATAAAGGGTACCGAGGATTAAAGGTATATAATCTTACCTTTCCGACAAGTCTGCTTGCCACAATGCCACCTTCTTCGAGCCTCTTAAGTTGCTGCTGAATTCTGTTTACAGGAACTCCAAAGGTTTTTGCCATTCCTAAAGGATAACCTTCCTTATAGGTTGCAAGAAAAAAGAAGATCTTCTCAATTATAGTGTTTCCGAAAAGGCCTTCAAGCATGACGTGCTCTCCTTACCATAATTATTGGTAATATTACCATGAAATATGGTACTAATATCAAGTGTGAGGTGCTAGAATTTACATTCGTGTCCATTTCACCATCAAGTTGCAAACAATGTGAGTATAATTTTTGCCGAATTTCAAGAAAGCTGGCTTATATTTCAGAACGGATCTAGGCATCTCTGCACTCAGATGCTCACAGGAGTCCACATGCCCTGCAATCATTCAGAACCGCGCAGTTCGTCCCGAAGTGCGCGACGTCCAGAGACGCCAAGTTGACTGCCTCTTGGTATGGGTCCTCAGGTAATGCCATTTCTCTGGTGTGAAATGCTGGTTGTAACATTTATCTGCGAGACCTTAAAACGCAGCAGAGTATTTTATCGAGGGATTTTTGTGGCTTGCACCGACAAACGCGCAAAATCAGGCAAGGATTGAGACTGAAAATTTACGGCAGAAACAAATGCTGAGAACTCTGCCATACCCATCAGGAATAAATCGTAACTGAATTTGTGTGGTATTCGGATTTTGAGGTTGATTTCCACTCAAATAACCTTCCTCAAATTTCAGATCAAGGCCCGTGAAGAAGTTACGATACATTTTCGACATTGAGGTTTGATGGATCATTACAGCCGGGCATATTGTATCTTCAGTCGGATTGGAGGCATGAGGAGGCTACAGGATATGCTGGCAAGTCTGCAGCGGTTC
>JBKQMP010000047.1:0-6588 GCA_052146665.1 Dissulfurispiraceae bacterium | reverse complement strand
GACGCCAGCAAGAATGTGCCGTTAAAGCCGGGTGACCTCGTCACGGTAAAGACAGGGATCTTTTAGGAGGGATCATGCCTGAAGAGCATAGTCAACCTTTTGCAATTAAACGTTTGTTGGGGGTAGTGGCAAGAAGGCGCTACGTGGCCCTCTCAGTTTTTCTCGTGGTGCTTTCTACTCTGACCTGGGGCAGCTTTTTCTGGCCAAAGACTTACGAAGCGGCCTCTACCGTGTTCATCGAGAGGAGTTCCATCATCGACCCCCTGATAAAGGGTGTCGGTGTGTATGCAAGCATAGAGGAGAGACTCAGAACGCTGAAGAACAGTGTGACCAGCAGGAACATCATCGAACGGGTCACCAAGAAGCTTGACATGGATGTCAAGTCAAAAGATCCCGAAAAATATGAGGGGTTGATAGAAAACATCCGGAAGAACCTTGACATATCCATCAAGGGTGAAAGGGGGGGTGAGGCGGACCTCTTCATTATCTCATACAGGGACAGCGATCCCAAGACAGCGAGGGACCTTGTCAACACCCTCGTAAGCGAATACATAGAGGAAAATGTCGGCTACAGGAGAAGTGACACTTACAGTGCCTATGAATTCATACAGGGCCAGCTCTCCGAATACAAAACCAAGCTTGAGGAGTCTGACAGCCTGATTAGGGAGTTCAGGGAAAAGAACCCGCAGATGGTTCCCCAGAGTGAAAACGCGGTGCTCAACAGGATAGAAACTTTCCAGTCAGGAAGGATAGAATCCGAGATCAAGCTGAAGGAACTCATGAGGAAGAGGGAGAGCCTCCAGAAGCAGCTCTCAGGGGAAAAGGAGCTCACTGTTGCCTTCGTGACGCGAGAGGGTTCTCCCCAGTCGAGGCTCGATTCTTTGAATAACCAGCTCGCCGTTTTGATGGGAAAATATACGCCAAGGCATCCTGAAGTGCTGAAGGTCAAGAGCGAAATTGAAGAACTCCAGCGGCAGATCGATCAGGGCAAGACTGCGCCAACCGAGGGTACTCACTCAGAGACTGCTTCCATGAACCCGATTTATCAGCAGCTGAAAGAGGATCTGGTAAAGACCGATACGGAAATAGAATCCCTGAGGGCGCGTTCCTCAGAGCTCCAGCGGCAGCAGCAGCAGGCCCAGAGCATAATAGGGCAGATGCCGAAGGAGCAAGAACAGTGGGCAAAGCTCCAGCGGGACAGAAATGTGTACCAGAAGATATATGATGACCTGCTCGAGAAACTGGAGAATGCAAGGGTTACAAAGGACCTCGAGCTTACCAACAAGACCCCGACCTTCAGGGTTGTCGACGCAGCAATACTGCCCATGCATCCCGTCAAACCGGACAAGGTCAAGATGACACTGCTGGGTATTTTCCTCGGCATAGTCTCGGGTGTTGGAGCCGTATTGGGTCTGGACTACTTCAAGAACTCCTTCAAGGAAGAAGACTCAGTCGAGGAAAGACTCAAGATACCGGTATTCGCCTCGATACCACAGATAATCACCAAGGAGGACATGGCTGCCACGAAAAAACTTGACAGAAAAGTGTTCACCGCTGCGGGAGCATATCTCGTCATTATTGGCCTTGTGCTCGTGCATGAGGCGCTGTATCAATACATGGGGATCAATCTTTTAAAGTTCTAATCGGAGGAGTAGATGAGCAGGATAGAAAAGGCATTAGAGAAAGCGGCGAAACTGAGGGAGTCACAACGAATCGAGGCCCCTGCTGTGGCTCAGAGGGACATCAACGTTCCCGGTGATCTGCCGGGTTTTGTGACCGGGGAGAGTGTAGTTGATCCTAACAAGGTGAACACGCATCTGGTATGTATAACGGACGTCTTTTCTCCTGCCGCCGAACAATATAGGAAACTCCGCGCAAGAATCCTGAGGGCCACCAAAAAAGATTTCCTCAATACCATCATGGTTTCAAGCGCTGACATCGGGGACGGCAAGACAGTGACCGCGATCAATCTGGCAGTTGCCATGGCGAATGAGATGGACTATACAGTCATTCTGGTGGACGCTGATTTAAGGAAGCCCTCAGTGCATACCTATCTCGGGATAGAGCCGAAGTATGGGCTCAGTGACTACCTTGCCGGCAAGGTGAGCCTGCCCGAGGTCCTCATCAAGACAGGCATCGGCGGCCTGGTCCTGCTCCCGGCGGGAAGTCAGACAGACAATCCGGCAGAGCTCCTGTCCTCATTAAAGATGAGGGACCTTGTGGATGAGTTGAAATCAAGATATAAGGACAGGTATGTGATTTTTGATTCACCGCCACTGCTGACGGTGGCCGATGCCCTTTCGTTGAGCGGTTATGTGGATGGCATCCTATTTGTTCTGAAGGCATTTGAGACCTCACAGGACGCGACCGAAAAAGCCCTCTCCCTTCTGAAAGGCTGCCGGATACTTGGGGCGGTATTGAACAGCGTACCACCGTATCTGACAAGAAGCATCTACCCGTACTATTACCGTCGGTACGGTAAAGATGCGACCACCAAAATTGAAATTAATGGCGACAACGGAAAAAACGCGACTAGTTCATAACAGGAAATGTATACTTCATTTTTTAATTTCAAGTGCAGCCCCTTTCAGCTCACCCCTGACCCTGAATTCCTTTACTTGAGCAGGGAGCACAGGAAGGCGCTGACTTATCTCAATTACGGGATCCCTCAGAATGCCGGCTTCATCCTCATCACCGGAGAGATAGGAGCGGGAAAGACGACGATCATCAGAAATATCATAAAAGGGCTTAAAGAGGGCGTGCGCCTCGCCTTCATTAAGAACACTCAGGTAACCTCAGAGCAGCTCATTGCGATGATCAACGAGGACTTCGGCATCGAGACAAAGGGGAGGGACAAGATACAGATGCTGCGGGACCTCTCCGACTTTCTGATAGCTGAGTATGCCAGGGGCGGGAAGTGCATGCTCATCATAGATGAGTCGCAGAACCTCTCCGCCTCTCTCCTCGAAGAGGTTAGGCTCCTGTCGAACCTCGAGACCGCCAAGGCTAAACTCCTCCAGATAATCCTGGTCGGCCAGCCCGAGCTGAAAAGGACCCTCAACCGGCCCGACCTGAGACAGCTGAAGCAGCGGATAAGCATCAGCTGCCACATTAATCCCCTTACCCGAGGCGAGATCGAAGGATACATTTTTCACCGTCTCACCGTCGCCGGCAATCGGGACGCTGTTATATTTGGGGACGGCACAATGGACCTGATCTATACTTACTCAAGAGGCCTCCCAAGGCTCATCAACATTGTATGTGATTATCTCCTGCTGTCGGCCTTTACTGAGGAAAAGAGGGACATATCAGCTGACCTCGTCAAAGAGGTGATAGGTGACCTCGACACGGACAATGCCTACTGGCATGATGAAGTCTCTCATAAGAACGCGGATTCTGCGGGAGCTGCCGAGGATGCCACAGTAAGTGCCGGAGATGTCGAAACAGGACGTCAGAGCCAGGGTATCAGCCAGGAAGAAAAGAGAGATATTCTGTACAAGATCTCCTTGCTGGAGAATCTGATTGCCACTGCTATCGACAAATTCGGCTTTGTCTCATCTATCACGGAGAGCAAGAAATTGGAGGCAAGATTCAACGAGATATTTAATGAGATAGAGAGCCTTAAAGAGAGGGTCGCCGTGTTTGAGAGGCCCCCTCTGGAATAGACGGAGACCGACATCAATAAAAGAAAGAATTTTTGGGGAAGGATATTCAATTAGCCTTTTTTCTCCGTGGCATCTAGTCACCGTCACAATAGAGAACGCCAGTAACACTACTCCAACAAAGACTGATTCCAAAGGACAGCAAAGCAAGAATCACATCACCTAAATGTTGCGGCTGCAATAGTCTGCTTGAATAAGCCTGTAAGCAGATGCCGGCCTTAACGTCACATTCTGAGGACTCATGATGAACCTGAGATTAAAAAAAGAGCAATCAAAAAAACAGACCCACTTTCTGTATGACCTGAGCTCCGGGCTCTACAACGAGGAGTATTTCAAGGACATGCTCTGTCTCGAGAGAAAGAGGACTGAGCGCTCAAAGAAACCTTTCTTGCTCATGACGCTCAGCATTGGAAAGATCCTGCGCGCCTATGACGATACAAAAAACGGAGAGAATGATCTGGTCAGCCATATCGCTCACACGCTCCTATCCGTTACGAGAGAAACGGACGTCAAGGGATGGTTCAAGTTTGAGCAGGCCATAGGAGTGATCTTTACGGAAATAAATACGCTGGATGCGGGCTCGATCGAGAAAAAGGTAATCGAAAGTCTCTGTACACTCATAGAGCCGGCACTTGTAAGTAAGATCAAAATCAACTTCCATTTCTTTCCGGAGGAACATGATAACAGAGAGGAGGACCATCTTCCAAATGTTGATTTCTATCCCGACATAGCGAATCGAAATTCCACGAAGCGGTATGCGTTCTTTCTGAAAAGAGTTATGGATGTCACCGGGAGTCTTTTTGCGCTCCTCATCTTTGCTCCCTTCTTCTTCATAATCCCCTTTTTGATCAAAGTCGGCTCAAAAGGACCGGTTCTGTTCAAACAGGAAAGGATTGGTCAGTTCGGCAAGAAATTCACTTTTCTTAAATTCAGGTCAATGCATAGCAATAACGATCCAAAGATCCATCAGGATTATGTAAAGAAATTGATCCGTGACCAAAAAAACGCCGCTTTCAAAAAAGAAGATGGAAATGAAGTACCTGCTTACAAGATAATGAATGATCCGAGGGTGACCCGTATAGGGAGGTTTCTCCGCAAAACGAGCCTCGATGAACTTCCGCAGTTCTTCAATGTGTTAAAGGGGGACATGTCGCTTGTCGGACCGCGGCCTCCAATCCCCTATGAGCTGGCTAACTATGATATCTGGCACAGGCGGAGGGTCTTGGAAGTCAAGCCGGGGATTACCGGGCTCTGGCAGGTGGAAGGCAGAAGCAGGACCACATTTGATGAAATGGTCCGCCTGGATCTGCAGTATGCCACAACGTGGTCCCTGTGGTCGGACATAAAAATCCTCCTTAAGACAGTTTGGGTAGTTCTGAGGCTTAAAGGAGCCTATTAACCAATTCGGATCTATCGCGTCGTTTCAAAATATCGATTAGCCTACGAACAGCAATTAAATTCAGGCATAGCCGTGGGCCTCAAGTCTTCGGCCGTGCCCAAGAAAGAATAAAAAAGGATAAAACCAAACATACCGCCTTTTAAACAGGCAGCAGGAGGTAATAATATGAGTGCCCAAGGAAGAAACTATCAGATCGCGACAGAGGAAAGAGCCGAAACAAGAACAGAGGCAATTAATCTGGGAGTCATCGGTTACGGCTACTGGGGGCCGAACATCGTCAGGAATTTCGCTGCCACTGATAACGTTGCCATAAAATTGGTCTGTGACCATGACCTGAATGCATTAAGGCGGGTGCGAAAAAGCCATCCTCATCTGGAGATAACTGGCGATTATCAGAACGTTGTCTGTTGTCCGGACATAAATGCGGTTGCTATCATCACGCCTGTGTCATCACATTATGATCTGGCCAAAAAAGCACTCCTGAACGGGAAGCATATCTTTGTCGAAAAGCCCTTCACCGCCACATCGGCCCAAGCCGAAGAGTTAATAGAACTTGCAGAAAAGAAGGGGCTCAAAATAATGGTGGATCACACATTCACCTTCACCAGCGCGGTGAGAAAGATAAAGCAGCTCATTGACGACGGGACATTGGGTGAACTGTATTACTACGACTCGATCAGGGTGAACCTGGGGCTTTTCCAGGGGGATGTGAATGTCATCTGGGACTTGGCGCCACATGATTTCTCGATAATGGACTATCTCGTGAGCCAAAAGCCTCATGCCATTTCGGCATGCGGAAAAGCACACGTTAATGGACTCGAAGATACCGCCTATATCACCGTTTATTTCACCAGCAACATGATTGCCCACTTTAATGTGAACTGGCTCTCACCCGTTAAGGTAAGAAAAACCCTGGTCGGTGGAGAAAAGAAGATGCTTGTATGGGACGATCTTGAGGTCGATGAGAAGATCAAGGTCTATGATAGGGGGATAGACATAACAACTAATGAGAGCAAATACAATTTACTGGTTAGTTACCGCTCCGGAGACATGTGGGCGCCAAGAGTCGATCAGATCGAGGCTCTGAAGACAGAAACCGAATACTTTATCGACTGCATTCTTAATGACAAAACGCCGGTCAATGACGGTAACGCTGGTCTGAGGATCGTCAAGATGCTCGAAGCCTGCGACAAATCCATGGAGAATCATGGAGGCATGGTTCGGATATGAAATATCAGTCCATCGCCGACGATGTGATCCTGAAAGACGATGTGAAGCTGGCAGACTTTATTAATCTCTACGGGTGCTTTATCGATGACAATACCAGGATCGGCACCTTTGTCGAAATCCAGAAAAACGCTCGTATCGGGAAGAACTGCAAGATCCAGAGCCACACCTTTATCTGTGAAGGGGTCACCATTGAAGACAATGTCTTTGTGGGGCATGGCGTGACATTCATCAATGACAAGTATCCGCGGGCAACGAACCGGGATGGGGGGTTGCAGACAGAGAAGGACTGGAAAGTGG
>JBKQMP010000046.1:0-2918 GCA_052146665.1 Dissulfurispiraceae bacterium | reverse complement strand
ACTTTCTTTAATTCACTCACGCTTAATTGTGTTTCACCATCAAGGCGCGAAGCACGTTGTCGTGCTTTTTTAGTGCCGAGCTTTTCTTTTGGTCTTGACCGCTAAGGTTCGGTAATATTATCAAGTCATTATATTTAACATATATGTTAGCAAAATGATACCTTTTTTTTAAAGAAATGTCATCTTTTACATTCAGTTACATCATGGATATGTCATCGGACTGATCATTTCATTCTATAGACATTATAGCCTCTATCCGTAATGTTGTGATAATATGGCAGTTAATAGAGGCTTTGAACAATCTGTCTTAAAAGGAGAGCCACGGTGGTAATAGGCGTTCCAAAGGAAATCAAGAAGGCGGAGTATAGGGTCGGCATGACCCCTTCCGGCGTTGAAGAACTCAAATCAGATGGGCACTCAGTCCTGATTGAGAACAATGCGGGAGATGGCAGCGGCTTTGCGGACAAAGAATATCTTGAGGCGGGCGCGGAGCTGCTGACACGGGATGAGCTATTTGGTAGGGCCGATCTGATCGTGAAGGTGAAGGAGCCGCTCCCTGAGGAATATGGCCTATTAAGAGAAGGACAGGCGCTCTTTACCTACCTTCATCTGGCGCCCAACCAGCCGCTCACCGATCTCCTCATCAGCAAGAAAATTACAGGCCTCGCTTATGAGACGCTGCAAAAGGAGGGCGGACTTCCCCTCCTGGCCCCTATGAGCGAGATTGCCGGAAGGATGGCACCGATCATGGGGGCCTTCTATTTGCAGAGATTTCTTGGCGGCGCAGGCATTCTGCCAGGCGGTGCAATAGGCGTGAAGCCCGCAAAGGCCCTGATACTTGGTGCCGGGATCGTCGGGACCAACGCAGCCCGTATCTGCATTGGTCTGGGGATGGATACCCTTGTCATGAACAGGGGACTAGAGAGGCTACAAAGGCTGGATGAACTTTTCTTAGGAAAGGTCAAGACACTTCCCATGACCTCACACAGCGTTAAGGAGGAGATAAGAGAAGCTGACATTTTAATCGGGGCTGTTCTTATCCCGGGTGGGAAAACGCCTGTGCTCGTTACCAGGGAGATGCTCAGGATTATGAAGAAAGGAACGGTAATAGTGGATGTGTCGGTGGACCAGGGAGGGTGTATTGAAACCTCAAGGCCGAGCACGCATGCTGATCCGACATACGAAATTGAGGGCATAATCCATTACACTGTGGCTAATATGCCGGGTGCCTATCCGCGCACTTCAACCCTGGCACTGACTGACGCAACCCTCTCCTATGTCAGGACGTTGGCACGAAAAGGCATCGAAACAGCCATCAGGGAAGACCCGGCCATTAAGAGTGCGCTAAACACATACAGGGGCGAGATCGTCTATCTGGCCCTTGCCGAGTCAACCGGGAGGGCCTACAGACCCATGGAAGAGATCCTATAATCTTAAGAGTGAAAAGAAGATATCCAGCTAGACCGCTAAAATATATATATTTGATGTGGGTATGACGTAGGTAAGGTTTTCGGCGTTGACCACCTCTGCATTTTCCGTCTTTATGATAACGAAGTCATCATGCACTTCGCTGATCTTATACACGGGTCCTTTGTCACCGCCTGGGGTCTTGTCATAGCGGATGTAATAAATACCGTGATCGTGGAAAAGGCTGCCTGCCTTGCCAATACAGCTTCCCAAATATTCTTTGTATGTCATTGTCACTCCTCCTAAGATATAGTCAGCGCTTTTACAGGTGTGCCAGTCACCGTCTGACTGTTGCTATGAAATCTCCTCCGGCTCGTCTTCAGTCTCCAGTAACTTTTTCTTGTTCAGCGCGGTCTGATACCTCTTGTATTCCTTGACAATGATCAGATCCAGCAGAGCCCCGGTGCAGTCACAATTCATCGCCACTGCCATCTCCAAGAGTCTTTCGAAGTTGGCATCTGAGATGTTGACCTCAACGCTCATTTCCTCCCCCCGCTTTCAACCATGGCTGGCATAGTGGCGGTATAATAAAACATAGTTCGTCAATGTAGGTAATTAGAATTATTTATCTTGCTATTTGATATTTAAATTGATATTTAAATGAAAATATCTTCAGAAGAATTCATCATCAAAAATAAAGCCCGGAGACATCTAAGAAGGAAAGAGCCGACTCGCGAGTCGGCAGTGCCTGGGAAACGTGATATCAGACCAAAGACGGACCGCCTGCTAATGTTCAGCTATCCCATCGTCAATTCATGGGTCTTAAGACAACAAGGCCGTCCTTTTGGCGAACATAGCCGGGGAAGTCCTGGTCCAGCACTTTCTTATGATTCGTATCAGACGACGCGTGCCGCAAATAAACATTCCCTTCTTTTTTGATTACTATCCCGACGTGGGAAACGTCGAGGCCCTGGGCCTCGCTGTACAGTCCCGCATAATCACCCGTTTCAAGGTTCCAAATCACTTCTGCATCGATGACATCTGAAGGGATATAGGTGATGTCGCGTTCAGTCAAGGGTATCCCCGGCACATAAAGCGTGCCGTCGTCTTTCCCGTTAAGGATCTTTCTTACCTTCTTTATCCTGCCCCTACCTGTCTGTTCTGTTACATCCCTGACATATTCTGAGTTGAACTCGCGCCAGTCGGTGAAAAAATGGTTTCGGCGCTCAAAAGAGACCTGCCCAAGCCGGTATCTGACCCTTTTTAATTTGTCTTTGAATTGCTGATAAGAGCCCGATAGCCGGAGCGCTTCAACATACTCAATATAGGTGACACAATCCACCCCTTCCAGATCTATCACAAAAGTCTCCGGTCTTTCTTGATCGCCGATCAGGGTCTGAGCCTTATACCCGATATCCAAAAACGCGCCGGAGATAAAAGCGATCCGCATTCCGGGATCCCCTATCTCAGAGGCCTTATTGATGAGCTGATTTAAGCCCTCCTCGCTAAAG
>JBKQMP010000045.1:0-31513 GCA_052146665.1 Dissulfurispiraceae bacterium | reverse complement strand
CATGATGTACGCCCCGATTTTGCGAGAAGTTTCTCCTGGAGCGGACCCATAAAGAGCGGGAAGATTACGAATAATGGGGAAAATAGTACCGCCGCTCCTTGCCGTGTTCGAGGGCATAAAGGGAGCCAGAATGAGATCGGAGAAAGTGATAGCATATCCGAGCCCCAACGTATTTCTGCCCAAAGTTTTGACCAGGATCAGGGCGATCCGTTTACCAAGGCCCGTTTTCTCATAGCCCAGGGCAAACATGAAGGCGCCAAAGATCAACCAGACCGTCCCATTGGCAAAGCCGGACAAGGCCCACCGAATATTATCGGCAGGTTTAGGTCCGACCAAACCCAGAACCGCAACAAGGAAGACGCCGATAAACCCCACGGCTGCCGCCGGAAGAGGCTCCAGGATCAGACCCAGAATAACGGCGCTGAAAACGGCAAAGAAATACCAGGCTGTCTGATTTAATCCTTGGGGCGCGGGGAGTAATGCGATGACAATGCCCAAAAGCAAAGGCAAAAAAGCTTTCCACGGAATCATTTTCATCTTTAACCTCTTTTTTTGAATCAACAACCTAATTGTTTAAAGAAATCATTTCCCCTGTCATCCACTAGGATAAATGCCGGGAAGTTCACAACCTCAATCTTCCACACTGCTTCCATACCAAGTTCGGGGAAGTCGATGCATTCAACCTTCTTGATGTTCTCATCAGCGAGGAGCGCAGCCGCGCCGCCGATTGAACCGAGGTAGAAGCCACCGTACTTCTTGCAGGCATTGGTTACCTGCTCGCTCCGGTTTCCCTTGGCAATCATGATCAGTGAGGCGCCCCTGGACTGAAGCAGATCTACATATGAGTCCATGCGGCCGGCCGTGGTCGGGCCGAAAGATCCCGACGGTTTTCCTGCCGGCTGTTTGGCCGGCCCAGCATAATAGATAGGATGTCTGAGAAGGTATTCGGGAACCGGCTTGCCGGCGTCAATGATCTCTTTGAACTTGGCGTGGGCAATGTCCCTGCCAACCACGATGGTGCCGCTGAGCATTAATGATGTGGAGACTGGGTGCTTGGTCAGTTCGGCCAGTATCTCCTTCATCGATCTATTGAGGTTGATCTTCACGCCGTGATCGTGCTCGTGGTGATATTCTTCGGGGATAAGACGACCGGGGTTATGGTCAAGTTGCTCGAGCCAGATACCGTGTCTGTTGATCTTTGCCTTGGCGTTGCGGTCCGCGGAGCAGGAAACTCCCATCCCAACCGGGCAGGATGCTCCGTGGCGAGGCAGGCGAATGACGCGTACATCGTGGGCGAAGTACTTGCCGCCAAACTGCGCGCCGATTCCAAGTTTTTGAGCTGCTTCAAGGAGTTTCTTTTCCAACTCCAGGTCACGGAAAGCCTGACCCCGCTCGTTCCCTTTGGTGGGAAGCGCGTCATAGTACTTGGTTGAAGCGAGCTTTACGGCGTTCAGGCACCCTTCGGCACTGGTGCCGCCGATGACAAAGGCCAGGTGATAGGGCGGGCAAGCGGCGGTGCCCAGCGACTTCATCTTGTCGACGAGAAAGTCGAAGAGACTGGTAGGATTAAGGAGTGCTTTGGTCTCCTGATAGAGAAAGGTTTTATTGGAGGAGCCGCCCCCCTTGGCGACAAAAAGGAATTGGTACTCCATGCCGCTGGTGGCGTGGATGTCGATTTGGGCAGGCAGGTTGGTGCCGGTGTTGATCTCCTTGTACATGTCAAGCGCCACGGTCTGGGAATAGCGAAGGTTCTCCTCGGTGTAGGTCTTGAAGACGCCCTTGGCGAGGAACTCCTCGTCCTGCACGCCGGTCCAGATCTGCTGTCCTTTCTTGCCGATGATGATGGCCGTGCCCGTGTCCTGGCAGAGGGGAAGCTCGAACTTTGCGGAAACTTCGGCGTTGCGCAACATCGTAATGGCAACTCCTTTATCGTTTACTGATGCATCTTTATCGGCAAGGATTCCCGCGACCATTTCGTTATGTTCGCGGCGCAGGAAGAATGAAACATCCCTCATTGCTTGGTTAGCGAGGTTGGTGAGGGCAGCCGCGTTGACTTTCAATATTTTCTTCCCCTCGAAGGTAGCGACAGATAAGCCTTCCTTGGTCAGCAGTCGGTACTTGGTTCTGTCCGGGCCGACTGGGAATGGGTCCTGGTACTTGAATTTCGGTGTAGGCATAACCTTATTTTCCTTTCATTGCCGTGCTAGGGAAAAGCGCCTCATGTGAGGCTGTATCGAAATGATCTATTCCTCTGTCCTCTCAGTGTTCTTGCCGCCGACTCTGACGAACGGCGGGCAAGAGCCGATATCCGTCTCGAAATCCCAGCCGGTCAGGCTGAAAGTGTCGTCGCCCAACAGGCACATCACCTCTTTTCCCGGGCGAGCAAGCTATGGGGCCATCACCAATGGCACTCCAACGCCGAGATAGCCAAACGGCCAGGCGCCTGCCCGAGGACCCGCGGTCTTTGGTGCGATCAGGCCGCCCTCGAGGGTCAGCATATCGCCCGCATCCCGAGGTTCTATGCGCAAATCGCGCAAATGTTTCATATGCTACGCAAAGGCGCTGCGGCTATCGCCAATTGCGGGGTCAGATATAATTTGTTCTAAACTTGATGCCACTTGCTGATGAAGCTTTTCCGGGAATCGATCCTATGCTTTTCCAAAGAACGTACAATTTATCGAACGACTTTATTTTGCGGAGCTGACGCAATATACCTTGACATCCTCACCGGGCTAAAGGCCGATGATTCCCTGGGGAAACAGCAGCGGGCGCATTGAGCCCCTGCATACTGTCTCTGGTAGGTTCCCGCTTCACAGAGGCGCTTTGAGGGCCGCACTCTCCACGGGCTAACACGGCATGCCCTGCCGCTAAAATGTTTATTGCCGCCACATGGTCCGCGTTGGCGGTGTAGCCGCAGTTAATACACCTGAATACCGCCTGCGACTTCCGGTTGTCAGCATGAACAAAGTCACATACCGGACACTTCTGAGACGTGTGCTGAGGCGGGACTGCCAGCGTGAGCCCGCCGCGCCAATGTTGTTTGTATTCCAACATCCTTCTAAACTCAGCCCATCCCTGATCGAGAATAGCCTTGTTGAGACCTGACTTCTGCTTCACCTGAGTGCCCGGCTCCTCAACAGTGCCTTTTGCCGATGCCGACATATTGACGACCTTCAAATCTTCGAGCACAACCATAGCTTGGTTTTCGCTTATGGTGGTACTCACTTTGTGAAGATAGTCCTTACGGGCATCTGCAATCTTGGCATGAATACGGTTTACAACAGCCTTTTGTTTGTGCCAATTCTGAGAATACAGCCTCTTCTTTGAGAGTTTCCGCTGTGCGCGGGCAAGTCTTGCCTCCAGTTTCCTAAAACTATTGAGCGGCTCGTAGAATGTGCCATCCGACAGTGTAGCAAATCGTTTAATCCCCATATCTATGCCGGCTGATATGACAGATGGATGCACACGAGTAGCAATCTCCATCTCAATCTGTATGGACACAGCCCAGTGCTTACCGTTCCGTGAAACCGTGACGTTCTTGGGAGTGCCTTCTACATCCCGGCTTTTGAACATCGGTAGCCACCCGACCTTGGGCAGATACACGACATTGTCATTGAGCTTGAAGCCCTGCGGATACCTGAAGTGCTCATTGATCCATTTCTTCCTGAACCTGGGAAACTTCTTGGGGCTCTTCTTGTCGAATGCGTCCTTGATAGCTCGATCCAAATCCTTGAGCGTCTGCTGTAGTGTCTGAGAATGCACTTCTTGGAGAAACTCAAACTCCGATTTCATGTCAATTAGCAGTGCAGCCATCTTGCTATACGAGAAGCATGACAGGTTGTTGTCCAGCCTCTCTTTCTGGATAGCCAGCATCGTGTTCCAGACAAAACGGTTACAGCCGACGGTCTTGGACATAGTTGTTTCCTCGAACGGGTCAGGCTTGAGCCTGTACTTGAAGCCTTTGCGTATCAGCATGCTATTAGTATACCCTACTGTTTTAAAAACCAAAAGACATTTAACTTGACGCCTTATATCCCCGCCCTGAAGGACGGGGTTTTACGGCGCTTCGTGATAAATGCTTGAAATTCTCTTCATAAAAAATTATAGCGCGTTTCATAATTTTGTCAATTTTGGTACTGCATGCGAATTGCTTTTGTATTGTCAGATAATAAACAAACTTCTTATTACTGCCAGAATACCTTATGACACATAAAATAGCGGCGGTGCCAGGAGACGGAATCAACGAGGAAGTCGTGCCTGAGCACGTGCGAGTCCTTGTTGATAACAGAATACCAGGAGCCATTGAGAGCCGGTAAAGATAGCTACGATTGCAGACTTTGAGATGCACTCGGTTAAATCCGACGAACGACACCCTTTTCGATTACCTTTCCTCATCAGTCTTGTCTCTCTCACTCGGACTTTTAGGGGTACTTCTCGATCTGCTAAGGAGATCATTCTAATTGAGGATATGGGCGTTAAAGCCGGTTGCTAAGGGTTTCCCACTTATTGTTAATAATGTATTCATGCTGCCTCTTGGGCTGACTACTACAGGGCTTCCCCTGACACTTTTTGTCTAGGCTCCTCCAAGTCGCAGCTGATAATCAGCTTGTTCTCTTCGATTTCAGTTTCAATTGCCACTTGCTTTCCCTCAGCGCAAAGGCGCCCCTTACCTGATTTTGCCTCTTCGAATCGGTCGACGGCCAACAGAATGCTGCTTTTTATCTTGATAGAATCATGACGCCGCAAAAGCATATCCTCAAGTCGTTCTACACTTCTTTCCGTTCTTCAGCAACTACCTGCAGATACTTCAGATACAACCGCTCAACCCTGCTTCTGGCCCAGGGAGTCTTTCTCAGAAAGGTCAGGCTGGACTTGATGCTCGGGCTGCTGCGAAAGCACCGAATATTGATGATGCTACCCATCTCCTCCCAGCCGTAGTGGTCCACCAGATCAGTTAACATCTTTTCCAGAGTAATGCCGTGAAGCGGATTGTTAGGTTGTATTTCAGTCATATCAGCACCTGACGTCGTATTATCTTTTTCCCCTCATGATTGCATGAATGAGCTCGTCCAGCCGCTGCTTAAAGCGGGAGCGATCTTTCGGCTCAAAAGGCGGCGGGCCACCGGTTATGGTGCCCATGTCGCGCAGAAATGCCATAAACTCCCGGTTTGCCAATGCATCGCCGATAGAGTCTTCACTGTACACCCGCCCCTTGGGATCAAGGACCTGTGCTCCCTTTTTCAGGCAGCGCGCTGCCAGCGGTATATCAGCGGTAACCGCGATGTCTGTTTCAGTGATATGTGTTGCAATCCAATCATCAGCAGCGTCGAAGCTTTCACGAACGATAATCAGTTCAATGAATTCGTCCGGTGGTATCCGCATCAATGAATTGGACACAAGATATACCTTCAGTCCATGCCGACGGGCAACGTGGAATACCTCATTCTTCACCGGACAGGAGTCTGCGTCTACGTATAACTTGATCACAGCTATTCCTTTCATTGCAGACAGATCAGCTGCTTGGACATAAAAATGATACGATGAGAGGGAAGCCGAGTGGGGATAGACCTTGACGCTTGACTACAATAGAGCAGCAATTGTAACGGCCTTTCGGAGTGTCTGCTTTGGTCATAAAATACCACCATCTATTACGTTTTCTTCCAGCCCAAGTTCTCGCAGCTTTTGAGGCTTTTTAAGCTTTTTCAGGCGATATTCGAGGGACATAGCGTCCTGCTTGCTCTGGCACGAGATTACGGTCACCAGTCTGAACGGTCGGTGGGCCCACACAAAACGGCTTCCTGTGCCTTTAGCATGGGCTTTTACGCGTTTCTCAATGTCGTTAGTGATTCCAATGTAGAGAGCGCCGCCTTTGCAGATAAGCGCATAGACGGACCATGGTCGAGGTATCATTTCTTGTAAATCTTCACTCACTACCTTATTATACTGATCTGTGTGGCTGCTTTGTAATATATAGCCTAATGAAACTCCTCGCAATCCTTGAAAATGATTATCCTGATACACTGTACGGTACGCATGGAAATTCGCAGGGGTACAGTCTCGAGACCACCAAGAACTTCCTCTTCCAGTGATGGAGCAGATTCGAATGGACATAAGGTTCCTGAACTACCTTGCCTGCATGCATCCCTTCGTCAATACGCAAAGCTACGGTATTAATCTTACATTCACATGTCAAGTGACGGATCTCCTTTTTCCCTATGCACAAACCGTCTGTTCAATAATACAAACTATTCGGCGCGTCCATCAACTTTTGGGAAAGTCATCCCACACTTTGCAAGGTTACGACGCGCCGGAGTTGACAGCTTGCATAGCGGGGGCCTTGGCCCCCCGGTTTCTCCTATGTGAAATACGAAAGTGACCTTCATCAAAAATGGCCCCAAAAGATGAAGCTCAGTATTTTGAGAGATCGAGGGCCAGTGCACCGAGGTCTCCGCAAATATGGCAGCTTGCAATTGTTACGAGTTACCGGGAGTGCTTTTGTCTTTGGTGTTGTGCGAGGTCGCGGCTTTCTGTGTTCTTGTGCGAGCTTTACCTAGAGTGGCAACCTGGACAGGCCGCTGCTTCGCAAGGGACAAGAGAGACATACGCAAGAAACTTATGCAATGATGCCAGTGCTCTCGGACCCCCTGCCACGGTTATAGTAGTGGAGAGCTACCAGCAGCAGGGATGCAATCAGATAGGCAACCGCATACGCCTTGGCTGCGCCAAAACCGAAATTGTTCCGCACGCCAGCCGGAGTCAGAATATAGGCATGGATAATGCCGAAGAAGGACAGAACAGCGGCAGTTGCTGTCCATAACGCAGCCTTGAAGAATTGCCTCTCAATCACAAACACTACCATTGCTGATAGAATCATGCCAGTGAGCATGAAACCTTGGCTCATGGAGAGAATGCCATACACGTAAAGGTCGCCACCAAATCTCGGTGCCGCATCGTACAGGCTTGAATTTGTCTTGCGCAGGGTGGTTTCTATAAGCAGCAGCGCCCAAGCCGCGAGCGCCGGCATCAGACCGATCGCAACCGCCACACTGTGTTTTTTAGGCACTTCCTGGAATGCCTGGGCTGTGATTATAAGTCCCACCCAGAGTAGAATGCCAATCATTGCTTCTATCGGCACAATCTTGAGCACTAAGGTAACTCCTCCGATCAGGCAGAGTATAGTGATCACAGTGCCATTCAATATCGAGTAAGCCCACCTAGCCCCCATGGCCTTCCAACCCGGATGACCAATATAAATCGTCGTTGGAAAGGGGTTTCCCAGGCAAGCAGCCACAATCGATCCGAACCCGTTGACGAGCAGGGACGACCGTGTATCGTAACGATCGCCGGCCGCCTCCGCACTTTCAAGGTTCTGCAGTGAACCGACCACATTGAACAGCGCCATCGACAATATAACGGAGAAATACTTCCATCCCTTGCCGTTTGCCAGAAAAGCCAACATGTCGGAAAAAGCGGTCTTTGGAACGTGAATCGCAAAGTGGTAGGGCTCCCGGAATGGTTCAAAATAAGGATAACCAGACCACCTGAGAATCCATCCCATAGCTACACCCAGCAAAACGGCGATGAAACCTCCCGGAAGTCCCAATGGCAATTTGATCTGTCCTCCATAGACAATAATCACTAACAATGCAGGAACAACCGCTAAAGCGGGCATAGCGAAGATCTGGAACACGAAACCCATAGATATGAAGGTGATGGCAATGCCAGCTAGCGACGACAATAGTGCGGCCCGTGGCGTATGCCTGCGGAGCCAACTACCCAGAAAAGCACCCGCACATTCTAGCACCGCACTGGTGAGACATGCGAACAGGCCGGCCTGCCAGGCAAGGGTTGGATCTTTGGTTTCGTAATAAATTGGGGCGATGATCAAAAATACGAAGGCAATGAGACTGACGGTGTTGATGCCATAAGGCAACGCGGTGACGTCACTCCGGCCAGTCTTGCTAGCCAGCTTTCTTGCCTGCCACGCATAGAACACGTTGCCGAAAAGGATCGAAAGCGCCGCTCCAGGAAGAATCTTTCCGAAAACAATATCTGACGGCATCCCGCACACTTTCCCGCAGAGAACCGCGATTAACATCAACTGCAAAAGATTATCGACGAACAGTCCGAAGAATCCGTCAATGTCTCCGCGAACGACCCCCCAGACTTTCATAGACACCCTCTCCTCTTTGAGCGTAAGCAGTTTTTGAACAGTTTCCTGATAATATCAGATTGTTTTTGGGTCGTCAATTCAAGAAATATATTAAGGAATGAATCAGATTGACATAATCAATAGATAATAATTGGACCTTTGAAGTTGTTCGAGAGTCAAATTACGTTCTCAGAGGGCGAAATGTTTAATTCTTCCTACGTCATATAGTTGGATAATGTTCCCGGAAATGGTTGTTACAGGAAAGATATCACGAGCCAGCGTAATCTCGGGCGCGAATTAAGCACCTTAAGGGTTTCGCTGAGTGCTTCCCACCCCATTCGCACTCTTAGGAGGCAGACAAAGTTCGATGAACCAGCGCACTGCCTTCTTTAATCAGATATTTTCCACCTAAAGTCTGATGTATGAGCGGGTTACTTCTCAATCCTCGTAATCTTTGTGCCCTGTAGTCCCAGCCCGGCCATCAATCCCTTCTGGCTGAAGAAAAACGCATAAATGTCGGACTGAGCGGTCGTTGTCGTGAGCGCGCCGGCGGCGCCAACGTCGACAACTACAATACTTGGGCCAGTGCCGATCTCCCAGCCATCGCTTTTGTCGAGCCACTTCAGAGCTGAGTCGCTCATAAAAAATAGGGCGTAGCCAAACCGTTGAACTCCGACCTGAAGGCCATAGGATGCAGCGACGGAGCTATAGTATCCAGCAGTCCTGTGGTTTTTTCGAAGAGCGCCTTCACCGTATTGTCCGCCTACGATGAAGCCGCCCTTCGTAATGGCAGGGAAAACCAGGATGGCTTTCGCTTTTTCTGAGAGCGCTTTGGCAGAGGGTGATTTGGCGAAGAGGGTCTTGAGCGCAGCGTCGACATCACGGTTAAGCTCTGACGCGCTCGCAGCAATGGTCTGATTCGGGACGATACAAAGCATACCCACCACAAAAATCATGCATAACAACGCCGTTGAACAAATATATCTTGTCATTAACCCCTCCTCATATTTATTGGTTCGTTTTTATAAGCGGTATTTGTGCCGCAAGCTCATAATTTAGGACAGCGCTGATTTTGTTCTCGATCTGGTAATAGCGCGCGACTTTTATCTCAGGAAGAATTTTACGGAACTTCGGAAGATAGGCCTCGCGCACCTTCTGACGCAGGCTCTCAATGCTTAGATACTCATCAAGCAACTTCTTCGCAACATCATTGGTCATCGATTCGTAGTTTTCAGAGTAAGCTTTTATGAGCTTCAGCGCACGGGTACGCAAGATAAACAGTTCGTCTTGATACTGCTCATAGACGGGCCAGAACTTCTTGGCCTCAGCTTCCGAAAGTTGCATGTTTTCTGAAATGAGCAACTTCTTATCCGCCTTAATCTTTTCATTCACTAGTTGCATGTTGTCCGACGACTTATCTTGTGCCACAGCAAATGAGCACATGAAGGCAAAAATAAATGCCATTGTGCCGAGAATTACGGTGGGGACGACTGCAAAAAATTGTTTTCTGTGCATCATGATCTCCTCCTATTCACAATATTCCTTACCACGGAAGCCTGAAGTAAGAAGTCTCCTCCCAGCATTTGCGTTGCAGGTTTTCTCTTCAACAGGCGCATTGTCACACAATGTCTATTATTCTAATACATACTCTTTCACTTTGCAAACTGAGGCTGTGCTGATTCCCGGGATGCAGTCAGGTTCGCCTGAGCAGGCCTCAAAGACATGTAGTGTGAAGAAATATTCTGGGACTACGTGATTACCGCTTGAAAGCGGCAACTGCAAGGTGCAAAGGGCAAGTGGTAAAGCAGCCATTTAAAATCAAAATTCTTTTCCGTAATTCTGTGTTTCAAACCCTGATATAATTGTGCATGGTACAACTGGGAATGAAAAGGGCCTCTCATTGGCTTCGCTATGTAATATCCTGGGTTCTGATGCTGCTTATCGCAATCGCGAACGGCGCCTTTCGTCAGTTAACATTTGGCAGGGTGATGCCTGAACTTTGTGCTCATCAGCTATCGACCGTGATCGGTTCGGTTTTGATCGGGCTTTTCATCTGGGCAATCGTTCATCTATGGCCGCCTGCGTCGGCCCGGCAAGCACTTTCGATTGGGCTTGCCTGGCTGAGTCTTACAGTTGCCTTCGAGTTCCTTTTCGGTCGGTTCGTCATGCATCATCCCTGGTCCCAGCTATTTAATGACTACAACGTGATCGAAGGTCGGGTGTGGGCTGTGTTCCTCATTTGGCTTACCCTCGCACCGTATCTGTTCTTCCGTATTCACCACGCCAGATGAGAGCTCTGAGCGATACAGTTCTTACCATAATTGATTAGAAAAGGGCGGAGGACAAAGGCGAGAACTCAGTTAATTATATGACCGAGAACCGCTTTCCTCAGGAACTATCTCCAGGACTATTTTTTCGGTCCGCCTGATAAGGGTAATTGGAAAACTTTGCCCCACTGCCTCGTGTGTCAACAGTTTGTGCAGTTCGTCAATCCCTGCAACCGGTTGACCGCCAAAACCAATAATTACGTCTCCTTCACGCAGACCCGCTCTCAGTGCGGGGCTGTTGAGTTCTATTGCAACTGCCATGACACCGCTGTCGACTTTCAGCTTGTGAAAAAGCACCATACGCCGGTTCAGCATTATATCCTGCCCGGCTACACCTATGTAACTTCGCCGTATCTTGCCTTCTTTCATGAGCCCTGCTGCTACGAATTTTGCAGTATTTACTGCGATGGCAAAACATATGCCCTGTGCAGAGAAAATCATCGCAGTATTTACTCCTATTACTTCACCACGGGAATTAACGAGCGGCCCGCCTGAATTGCCGGGATTCAGGGCTGCATCTGTCTGAATAACATTATCTATGAGTCTTCCAGACCGTGCTCTCAGTGAACGACCGAGCGCGCTCACCACTCCTGCGGTCACACTGCACTGAAAGCCAAAGGGATTGCCGATGGCCACAACCAGCTGGCCAGTCTTGACGGTCTGCGAATCGCCAAGACGTACCGCGGCTAGATTCGGAGCATGGATTCTGACGACTGCAAGATCGGTCTCCGGGTCATCACCCACACTATATGCCTGATAATGCCTTCCGTCCGGAAGAGTCACCTCAATTCGATTAGCATTGTGCACAACATGGCTGTTTGTGAGGATAAACCCATCCGGTGTAAATACGAAACCTGAGCCAGTGCCATGGGTCTCCTGCGGCGAATTGTGCAACCTATCACCGCTTCGCCCCTGCTGGATACCTATATGGACAACGGAGGGGCTCATTTTTTCAGCAACGCTGATGACTGCCCGTGAATACGAATCGAGCAGTTCCTCGTCGTTTAGACAATTAGGTTCAGGACTAGGCTGACTCCCCGTCACAGCGTTATCATTGGATATAGTGCGAAATATATTTTTCATTGTATTCACTCCTTCATTTATATTAACACACCTGTCAAGTCCCTCTGTGCAGGGGGAAGTGCAGGGGCGCTGGCATCCTTATGCGGTTGATCTCTCAGTTGACTATTCCAACGAACCGGCCACGCTGGTCGTATTCGAGCTGAAGGAAGTCGAGGATGGCACCTTGCTGAGCGTCGTGGGATCCGGCTTTGACAATGTCCCGCCGTCGCGTCGATTGGAAGCGTTTCAAATGAACAGCGGCGGCTGGGATGAACAGATGAAAAATATTGAAAAATATGTCTGCGCGACATAGGGCACCTTCATCTCTTACAGCATACCGCTTTAAGTGGCAGCCGAGAACCTGCATTTGACAGTGTCTTTGGAAATTACTGTTGTGTCTTCGCGAAAGTCTCACGAAAGCTTCCTCCCACCACAATTCCAATTGTAGTTCCGATAATGGCGCCAGCCACAAAATCTGAAAACCAGTGAATGCTTATAGAAACTCCGAATCCAATGTAGACCGCATAAATAATTGCGAAATACATTATAGTCTTATTTTTTGGATACAGAATCAACAACGTTACAGACATAGCAAAAGCAATAGTGGTGTGAGAAGACGGCCAGCCCCAAAAAACACCGCCACGCAGGAATCCAAACTGAAATTCACGGCTTGTATCGACAGTAGCCGGTGTAAGCAATCTTGGCGGATGCACCCTCCCCGTGAATGACTTGTAAAAGGCAGCAATGAGCAAGCCGATGAGAACTGATTGACCTAAAGCGAAGGCCGCATATGTGGCTTTCAAATTCTTGCTCACTTTGCCGGCGACAAAAAGAATGAGTGGCACAATAATTGGTAGACGACTACCAAGCCTGACAGCCGGGGAAAGAATTGTTCGTAAAAGAGAGCCTCTGGAAGATTCGAAGTAGAGCCAGTCGAAGCCCGAGGTTACGAAGATGTATGTAAGGAGAATCGCCAGGAGATGCCAGAAGAGATTATACCTTCCAAAGCAATTGATGATATTATTTAGAAAACTGCAGAAATAGGCTCGCACGGTCATTTATTCTTCTCCTTTCCCCCATATGCGCCCCCTCTTCAATAATACTAACTATTAGCTGTGTCTATCAATTCGGAGGAAGGTCAAGGTGAACTCACTTTGGATATATAGTAGCTGATGGATACAGGGCAAACAGGATAGAATAAACCACAAGATGATCTACAAAGGGGGGTTACCCATGAAAATTCTTGCATTTAACGGCAGTCCGCGAAAGCAGTGGGACTGTCGTCCTGCCCCAGGAGGAGAAGGAGTTCGAAACGGAGCCGTGAGCCGAAAAAGTTCCGGGTGAAGAATAAACGCGGTTAGGAGTAACGACTAAAAGAACGAAGTGAAATCATCAATCGCATCACAATCATTATTTTTGTCATTTGTACCATGCTTCCTTCTTTTTGATAACAGTTTCGATTACCGCAGCATGTTTCTCATCCTCGCCACATCTAATCGCTGGTGCAATGTCCACTCACAAGTATTAACCCTATCCAGGGCCTCTTGAATCTTCTCCAGTTGCGGGGTTATTATCCCGGGCCAACTGCCCGAAAGTTTATGGCGCCCACTCAAGTAGAGCCCTGTCCGGCAGTGCAGCCATAACAATGTTCTCCCACAGTTATCAATCTTTCCGAGAGTCTTGAACAGTTAAAGTTCTTCACAGACTGAGGACAATCTGCGTCAAGCGTGAGTCCGAGTATCTGATTAAAGTCGCAGTCACAGAGGACACCGTCCCAGCCGATACTTATGAGACGTCTGCACATCAGGCCTTCGAGGGTTAAAAGGTTGAAGGCGTCCTCCAGTTTATCCATATACTTTTGGAGATTGTTACTCAGAATGAGGTGTCCCCTGAAGCGCCCAATCGGCATATTTGCAAACGTATAGAGTCTATCAAAGATTATGCCGAACCTCTTGCCTAACTCTCTTTTATAATCATCCTCCAGAGCCCCCTGAGAGGGAGCCAAAAAAATCCCGGATGGATTATATACAAGATTGAGTTTTTTATCAGATGAACCTCCTCCATAACCGAGGTTGTTCAATTTCTTAAGGGCTCGTACGCTCTTTTCAAATGCCCCCTTCCCCCTCACCCGATCGACTTCGCTTTCCGTGTAGTAGGGAAGAGACGCGATGATCTCAACAGCATGCCTCGAATAAAATTCAGGCAGATCTTCCATCCCTTCTTCAAAAAAGATTGTCAAGTTAGTGCGGACAATAACATGGACGCCGAAATCTCTTGCCTTCTGGACAAGATATCTGAAATGAGGGTTCAACTCAGGAGCGCCGCCTGTAATATCAAGGCAGTTAATAGCATTGTCTTTCAAGACATCGAGCACGGTTTCCATTGTCTCTCGATCCATTTCCTGCTTCCTATCGGGTCCCGCAATGACATGACAGTGCCTGCAGGACATGTTGCACTTGCAACCGATATTGACTTGAACCATATCTACGCTTTTGGCTCTTAAAGGTTGCCCCTGGATGCTAAGTATTCTCTCTTTAAACGTCATGTCTCTTTGCCTAGAGTGAGAGCTTTTGCACCGTATTATGAGCCTGAATTCCATGAATGAGTGAAGCTCCACCCCTTACCGCGGAGGCCACATGCAGGGCCTCAGTGATATGGTCAAGACTCATCCCTTCCTCAAGACAGCTTCTTGAATATGAATCGATGCAATAAGGACACTGGATCACGTGAGCTACCGCAAGACCAATTAATACTTTTTCTCTCTTGCTCAGGATGCCGGGTTCAAGCGCCGAGTTGTACCAGTCCATAAACTTCCTGAACAGGTCAGGCTGGTATTTCCCTATCTCACCGAATCTGTCGAGGTCTTCATTTCTGTAATATTCCGTCATATAATCTCCTCCCATGTTTTATCTGCGCTTCTCTGTGCGGACTCTTCAGATTATCCGCATGCCCTGCCTCTTAAATTGAAGAAGAATTTCAGAGTATTTTTGACTCCCTTTGAAAAAATTTTCCCGGCAAAAAAAGACCCGACAACCTTCTTGTTTATCTCTCCGAGCGTTGGATAAGGATGAATGCTGTTGGCCAGAGTCGAAAGCTTGACGTTACCATTCATTACCGCCACCCATTCGCTTATCAGTTCTCCAGCATGGGGACCGAGGATCTGAACACCTATTGGTTTTTCCTTTTCGTCGAGGAGCATTTTTATCCTCCCCTCCTCCTCGCCCTCTGCAAGGCTCCGGTCGTTCGTCCTGAACTCCTCCGTCCAGACCGAATATTCTATGCCCGCAGCTTTCGTCATGGCTTCATTCATGCCGACGTTCGCCAGTTCTGGATCGGTATAGGTGCACCAAGGCATGTTGGTGAAATTAGCCTTTCTAGGCAGGTGGAAGACCGCGTTGCTGACAGCAATGCTCCCCTCATATCCGGCGGCATGCGTAAAGAGATATTTGCCATTGACGTCGCCGATCGCATAAATATGCTTATGATTAGTCCTCATACGGTCATCGATCTTGATGCCTCTCTTATCGAAATCTACGCCGATTTCTTTCAGCCCCAAGCCTTCCACATTGGCATCTCTTCCTATTGCAACGAGGATAGTTTCTGCTCTGAGAGTGACCGCAGCGCCTTCAGCAGTCCTGATGACGACCTCCCGTTCGCTGCCCAAATCCTTTGTGCTTTCTATAGAGGCTTTTAGATAAAAGATCACCCCCTCTCTGCATAAAACATTCATCACCAGATCCGCCATATCCTTGTCTTCTTTATGGAGAATCTGGTCGGGGCGCTGGATGACCGTAACCTTTGTCCCGAGACGGGCAAAGGCCTGTGCCATCTCGGTGCCGATGGGACCGCCGCCGAAGACGATCATGGATTTTGGGAGTTTTTCCAGAGAGAAGATCTGCCTGTTAGTGATATAAGGGGTCTTGTCCAACCCTTTTATTGGCGGGACTGAAGGGGAGGAGCCAGTTGCGATGACCCAGTTTTTGGCTGAATAGGTTTTTCCATTCAGACGAAGTGAATGTTCATCGATGAAAATCGATTCTCCGAATTCCACTTTGGCGCCGAGCTTGCAGAACCGCTCCTCGGAATCATGTTTCTGGATCATGTCTATGACATGCTGAATTCTCTTTGCCACATCACTGAAGTCCACGGGCGGCAGAGCAGGCTCCCACAGGCCGAAATGCCCCGCTCTTTGCATGAGATGCCGGACGCGGGAGGTCATTATGAGTGTCTTGCTCGGCACGCAGCCATAATGGAGACAATCGCCGCCCAGTTTGCCTTCCCTTTCGATCAGGAGCGTTTTTGCCCCGAGCTGGGCCGCTCCGGCAGCAACGGTCAGCCCTCCCGAGCCGCCTCCGAGTATCCCTATGTCAAAGTCAAAATTTGCCATTATATCCTCCTTGACTACCGCGAGTTATCTCTGACTGGAGCCTGCCTTCTTTGATTTATATAGAGACAACAATTTCTTTATTGCAATCGGGAACAGACCGAGAAGTACAAAAGATAAAATCAGCTCAGGCGAAAGTATCCCTGCTAAAGAATTGATCTTTGCCAGTTCCTTGCCGGCATTGACATAGACCACAGTCCCGGCCAACATTCCCACCTGTGAGACCCAGTAAAAGGTTCTGAGCGGCATTTTCGTGAGTCCCATAAGCATGTTGATGAGCCAAAAAGGAAAGATAGGAATCAATCGTAAAGTAAATAAGTAAAAAGGCCCCTCTCTCGCTATCCCCTCGTTGATCTCCTTGAGCTTGGCTCCAAACTTCCCCTGTACCCAGTCTCGTAAGACAAAACGCGATACGAAACAGGCCAAGGTTGCACCGATTGTGCTCGCAAAGGAGACTACGACGGTGCCCATCAATAAACCGAAAAGCGCTCCACCTGCAAGAGTCATGATTGCTGCACCTGGCAGAGATAACGACGTCACAAGGATATAAATCACCATGTAGCCAGCGATCACCATTAGCCTGTGTTTGGCGTAGACGGCCGCGAATGTCTCCTGGGATGTCTTAACATAAGAGAGAGTGAGATACTGACCAAGGCCCAGAAGCTTAAAGAGCGCTGCGAGTCCGAGCACGACGGTTATGACCACTATCCTTTCTGTGATTTTTTTATTCAACATTTTTCATCCCAGCCAACTCTGCAATGTTATCCTATGTTGTGCGATCATGCATGCATCAGGATGGAAAAAAAAAGGCCCGTTCACAGTGAGGTCATCGCTCCATTTCTTGAAACATTTTCAGATACCGCTGCACCGCAATGATAAAGGCGGCATGGCTCCAGGTGAGGGGGGAAACCGAAACAGGTTCACCGGAAAAAGGGTTGACCTGTTCCGCTAGGACCCCTGACCGAAGAGCTCTTTCGGACACCCAGTTCAAAATAGGAATGGATTTCTGCAACGCTTCCTTGTTTTTTGCCTTCTCTATCAGGTACTGGGCATACCAAAGAGTGCAGACAATCCACGGATTGCCTGGGATCTCCTTATTCTGTGCAACCACACTCTGGTACTGATCGTTTTCGTATCTCGCCATGCCGCCTATTTCTGTCTTGCACCAAAGCCCGTCTTTCAGAGCGTCTATGGTGCTCTGAATCTTGTCATCAGATGCAGAAAAGACACCGAAGGCGAAGAGCCCATAAAGACTCGAATCGAGCCTGAAATCCTTTTCAAGCCTCCCGGGGCGTTCGAAAGCCGAATTGTGAAATCTCCCGACTTCATTGCTGTAAAGATATTTTGTTAGCGCTTCCCTCATCTTGTCGGACGTTCTTACATACTTCTCGGACAATTCTGTTTCGCCGAAGGCGGCGGTGAAATGGCCTGCGGCTCTTAGCCCGGCGATCACGGAGCAGACCGTAAAGGTATGAATCCCCAGTTGTTCCTCCCATAGATCGTATGACGGTAGGGGAAGGCCAGTCCTCTCGTCCATGAACTCGCACATGAAATCAGCTGCCGCCTTGATGACCTTCCTGTACATCGGTTTTATGAACTCGACGTCCCGGTACATACTGAAATGCTCCCAGAGAGCCCAAAGGACGAGCCCTGTTTCATCTTCCTGGATTGGCAGGTGCGGTTTTCCGTCGAGAACCCATGGATGCCATGAACTGGCCAAAGATCCATCCGGATTATACTTGTGCATAAAAAAACCGTTTCTCCCTATTATTTCAGCGCAGAATTCGAAGAATCGTCTGGCCGGGATAGGAAAGCCCGCAAGGTCGAGGGCGTAAGCGACAAGAGCCCCATCCCTTGGCCACATATATGTATAGGTGTCTCTTGAAAAGTGGAGGATGTCCGAATCGTTCGCGGCTATGACCGAGCCATTGTTGTTTATGTGCGTCCTCAGGATGAGAAGGCTTCGCGCATAAAGCCGCCTGATGGGACTTGGCAGATCGCCGAATTTCATGCTCTCCCTGTCCAGCCATAACCTCCAATAATCCGCCGTCCTTCTGATAAAGTATCCCGGAGTCCTCTGAACAACGAGATCGTTCAGGCGTTTCACGCCTTTCCAGCCAACGCATGCGGCCATCCAGTAATATACATTTGCTGTCTTGCCTGGGGGGATCGTTGTATGCAACGCACAGACCGAATCCACGGAGCCCTGAGCAATGGGATTCCCCGAAAGAACGCCGTCTTCTGCATCGACCCATGTGCCCCTCAGCCCCTTTGATTCCTTCACGCCTGTTGCGAACTGCGTGACGCCGATGCCGTCTTCAGTCAAAGCGTTTATGAAAAAATACCTTCTTCCCTTGTAATGGAGAAGGCCTTTCTCTTCCGGCTTGTAGCATGCCGTATCGCCGATCTCGGATCCATATATATGGAAATCATGGTGGAAGAAGATGCGGAGCTCAATAGACTGCGTCAATAGATTCTTTGCCGTAATCTCCCTTACATAGAGGTTTTCGTGAAAGTCGACAACATCCCTCATGATGATTTCTAATCCGAGGGCTCTGTTGACAAGTTCGATTCTCGCCACCAGAGTATCATCTTCATAGTCCAGCGAGCGCTCCCATCCCTCTCCGTCAATCCAGTCAAACACGCCGTTCACCCAGACTCCGACCCTGAATATATGACCCTGGGCATGGTTCTCGCTGCCCACGCTCGGGAAATAGAGGTCCCGCAACAGTCCTTTCTTATCGGACAGTATCAGCAGCGAACCATTCCCTATCGGTATATCCCTTGGCATGCGTAATCAGTCCTTTTTAATGACCCGCCTCACTACCCCACAGCTCCTTGAGGCGATGGTCGCGACCGCAGTTGTAACGGTAGAACTTGTAACGGATCGGGTTCTTCTTGTAATAATGCTGATGGTAATCCTCAGCGGGATAGAACTCAGTAGCCGGCACAATCTCGGTTACGATAGGTTCTTTGAAGGTCTTGTTCTTCTCCAATAGTGCCTTGGACTGCAGAGCCAACCTATGCTGCTCCTCGTTATGATAAAAGATAGCGCTTCGATACTGATGCCCTGAATCACAGAACTGCCGGTCCTTGGCAGTCGGGTCAATGTTGTGCCAAAAGACGTTCAGAAGCTTCTCGTAGCTCACTTTTGACGGGTCATACATGACCTGAACTGACTCGGCATGCCCGGTTCCCCCAGCCGATACCTCTTCATAGGTGGGATTCTTTTTCTGTCCCCCGGTATAGCCGGATGTGACCGAAACCACGCCCGGAATCTCGTCGAAGGCATGCTCCATACACCAGAAGCAGCCACCGGCAAAGGTCGCTTTCGCCAAATTAGTTTCAGCCATGACCGTGGTAATTGCGATTAATATGACCGACAGTCCCATCATCGCGATAATAAGCATTTTCATTGTGTCTCCTCCTTGATACCGGCTTATTTCTTGGTTGCCACGAATTGCAGGGCAGCCGAATTCATGCAGTAGCGCAGCCCTGTCGGTTTCGGGCCATCGTTAAAAACGTGGCCAAGGTGGCCGTCGCAGCGGCGGCAGAGCACCTCGGTGCGATGAGCGAAGAAGCTGTTGTCCGGCCTGGTGAGGATGTTCTCCGGAGCGATTGGCGCAGTGAAGCTCGGCCAGCCGGTACCTGACTCGTATTTGTCTTCTGATCTGTACAGGTCGAGCCCGCAGGCTGCGCAGCGGTAGATGCCATGCTCGTGGTAGCTGGCGTACTGTCCGCTATAGGCGCGTTCAGTCCCCTTCTCCCGCATAATATGGTACTGTTCAGGTGTTAACAGTTTTTTCCACTCTTCGTTGGTCTTAGTAACAGTTTCGCTCATGACATAGCCCCCTTTTTCTGCGGAGTAGACCTTGATCGGAACCGGTGCTGATGCGCTTTGGGCCTTAGCCGATTTTCCCGAACTGCATGAAAAGACCATGCTGCCCACGATGAGCCCCGTAATCCTAAAGAAATCTCTTCTACTCAGTGATTTTTTCATAGAATACTCTCCTCCCTGGAATTCAGTCTGAGACTTATCAGCTCATTTTGTCATGCCCTCATTCATCATAGTGTCCTTCTGCATCTCGTCTTCTTTCATCGTTTTTCCTCCGTATTTACCGACTAAGATAAGTCTCATTAAAATAAGCATTTCAAGTGTATAAGATATAGCAAGTGAATAGAGGATATTCATTTGCGCGGATTTGACCCTTTATTGAAACCGTGGACATTGTTAATTATTTTACTGTTCCTAAATAGGTACCGGCCTTCTTTAAAACAACTTCCATTTCTTCAGTCGTAATCACTGCTGGGTCGTAATGAACAGTGTTTATCTCTTTAAAGAAGCGAAATCCCTTTTCAACGCTCTTTACTCCCTTCAGCCCTTCCAGGGCCGCCTTGCCAACGTCAAATCATTTCACATAAAAGATCACCTCAGATGTTGCCGCATCTTGTGCGAGGGAGACACCATGGCCCGAAAAAAGAAAGAACATCAAGAAAAAGAGCATCACAGAGTGAATCATTACGTTCTTCATGTAATTCATAGTTGTCACCTCGCCTCATTTAGTCTTTACTCTGTTTCTGCCCCTCTGAAGGCTCGCCGGAGAGATCAAACAGCTTCCGCAATATAGCTGTCATCTGCGCTAGGAGAATCGGACGTGTCATCATCCGACGCGTCCCCTCCAAGACTACGGTCAACCGTATAGAGCTGCGCCGCAGGGTTATGCCATGTGACTCACTGCGCACACCGAGACAGCGGCGCAGAGTGGGTCTGGTACAGTTGATTACTGTCAGACTGCTGTTACGCGTAGTGGTCGTCATTGTCACCATGACTGAATACAATTTTTGCCGTCGGCAACGGGCCTCCCACGGCAGTGGATCATTCATGATCCCCAGATCAACAGGCTCAGTACCACTGCCGGCAGTCCCATTTAGGTAGGCTAGGTTGCCATTGCCGGACTTTAGTCGATGAGCAGAATGATCGAAGTTCTAGGATTGAAAAAATACCTGTTTACGCTCATGTCCGGCTATTCAACAGAGCCTACTCTTCAATTATAGGTTAGCAGAAAAATAATCACAATAGTGTCACAGGAAAATAATAACTCTATAAGCAGGGGGTGAGACAGAGGCGCAGGTAAGTAACAGCGTGATTTTTAACATGCCCCGCCCGGAAGATGCAGATAGTGGCCGAATCGTGTAAACTAAACCTGGAGAGATAATGGCAAGAGTGACAATCAGGATTTTGAAGGTCTCGACCTTTATGCAACTCTGCGGGAGCGTCGCGATAAAGCGCGCACTGCTTATTTTAGGAAGTTTGGTGCTGTTGCACCTGGCATTTGTCTTAGATGGGGTAAGCGCACATCTTCCGTTTCCCTGGTTGTTTCGGAATAACACAGCCTATGCCGAAGATTCCTCACAGAACGTCAGCATTAAGATCATGCCTCTTGGGGATTCGATCACCTTTGGCAGTCCCGATCCCGGCTACGGTGGATATCGGCACCTGCTTTGGACGCTTCTCAAGAACGACGGCTATAGGATTCAATTTGTCGGGTCTCGAAGCAGTGGAGATGGCGTCATTCCGGATCCGCACAATGAGGGTCACCCTGGTTGGACAATAGCACAGATTAAAGATGGCATTGATTCCGATGGTTGGCTTGAGACCTACCAGCCGGACGTCATTCTGCTGCACATCGGCACGAACGATATCAGCCACCGCGAGGCCGCCGCGGCACCAGGCAATCTTACAGCTTTGCTCGACGATATTCTTAAGCGCCTGCCGAATACACACGTCATCGTGGCTCAGATTATTCCATTTCGGCGCGGTCCAGAACGGGTGCACCAAGCGTATAACGACGCGATTGCAACAATTGTCGCGTCCAAAGGACCCCGGGTCTTAAAGGTTGACATGCAGAATAGCCTCTTTAAAGGTGATTATGCTGACGGTCTTCATCCTAATGATGACGGCTATGACAAGATGGCGCGTGCCTGGGAGCCTGCCATACGTGAGGTGCTCTCTCATCTCATGACCCATCAGGCCGGGACTTCGGAAGGCAAAGAGGTAGCATTTCCAGTGATCACCCCACCAGGTACTGTCGCGCCACTCACTGTGACGAGACCTTCTAAAGAGGGACTGACATTCAATTCGCGTCCGGCACCGCTGTCAAACAGCATCGTCTATGTTGAGGGGTCTTCGCAGAAGGTCTGCCAGCTTACCGGCGAGATCGATCGCCAGTACGATAAGCCAACTGTCAACAAGACACGCACACGATTCGGGTTGGTTGCAGCAGATCACGGTTACTCATTCGAGCACAATGGCAAGCTGTTCTTCCTTTTCGGCGACACACAGCCGAGCCCTAGATTTAAGGGAAAGAGCAACGGACAGAACGATCCTCCTCGGTCGGCTGACTACAACGATGCCATCGCTTTCACATCGGATCCCAGCGTCGGTCAATGCCCGCGGCTTGAATTCATCCATTACGCGAATGGCGCATACAAAAACCCTGTAGTCCTAAACGACCAGGGGCAGCCCGCAATCAGACTTCGGACCAACGAAAGCCCGATCTCGGGCATAAGTCAGGGTGGCAAGATGTACGTGATCTTCGGGACGGACAACCCGAAAGGCACGGCTCATCCCCCGGAACCCCTTGGCTATCCGCTGCGCGCGGTTGTGGCTGTCTCGGACGACAATGCAGAGACGTTCCACTATCTCTACGATTTCTCAAAGGAGCCTGGAGCCAAATTTATCAATACCGCCATCGCCCGTGGGAATGACGGATACATCTATTTCTGGGGAACCCAAGGCGGCGAGCTTTTCCGGAAGAGCAAGCCATACTTAGCGCGCAAACGCAAAGAGACGATGGACAGCTCGGAGATGGAGTACTTCGTCGGGTTAGGGTCGGACAGACAGCCGCGCTTCTCGGCATCCGAAGCTGACGCGTCGCCGCTTTTTCAGGATTATCTTGAGGACAGCTTCGAGCCACGCAATTGCATGGGCGAGCTTGGGGTCGAGTGGAACCGGTTCGTGAAGCGCTGGATGATGCTCTACAATTGCTTGAACAACACGGCTGCCCATCCCCGCGGGATCTACATGAGACTCGCAGAGCAACCGTGGGGGCCCTGGAGCGAGCCACAAACGATCTTTAACCCCATGAGAGACGGGGGGTATTGCCACTTTATCCACCGTGCCTTGACAACTGAGAATCCTGCTTGCGATGATATGAGTGCGCCCCAACGCCTCGGAGTGTGGGGCGGCGACTACGGGCCGTACTTCATCTCCCGCTTCACGAGCGGCGACGCGGCTCGTGCGGCCTCTACCTTCTACTGGACAATGGACACCTGGAACCCTTACACACAGGTAATTATGAGGACCACGATTCAGGGCTCGCCTTAGTAACTCGATCAATCTGGGGATGATTTCAATGAAAAGACCACTTCTGGCAACGATAAGTTTAACGCTCTTGTATGCTGCTTTAGCTTACGGGGAAGCGAGCGCACCCCTTTCGATTCCTGATAACATCGTCTATGTCCAAGGCTCCACGAAGAAAGTCTGCCAGCTCACTGGCCAGTTGGATCATGAGACCGGTCAGCTGACTGCCAATCAAACCGTGAAGCGCGTGGGGCTGATCGCGGCTGATCTGGGCTACTCTTTCGTGCATCACGGCAAACTGTTTTTCCTGTTCGGTGACGCCTTGCCGAGCCCCAAGTTCCAGGGCAAACCGAACCGCAGAAGGGATCCACCGCGATTGCCGGATGATGATGATGCCATAGCTTTCACTACTGACATGCGGACCGACCGATGCCCCAATTTGGAATTCATTATCTATCCCAATGGCGCCTATAGAAGTCCTGTTGTCCTGAATGCTGACGGGCAACCGGTCATCACGCTTCGGACTAATGAAATGCCGATCTCGGGAATCAGTGAACGAGGGCGGATGTACGTGATCTTCGGAACAGATAACGTTCTGAGCAATCCGCCCGGTGGCCCCAGGAAACCGCAAGGGGGACCAACACGTAGCGTGATGGCGGTTTCGGACGATGATGCGGAGACTTTTCACTACCTGTATGATGTTTCCAAGGGATCCGATGCGAAATTCATTTATGGATCCCTGGCGCAGGGCGCGGATGGGTACATCTATTTCTGGGGAGCCCGGGGGGGCACGTTTTATCGGCGTAGCGCTCCTTACTTTGCGCGCAAGAAGGCGGCACTCCTCGATCGGCCGGGAGAATTCGAGTATTTCACCAGAGTAGATCCGAGCGGGCAGCCACACTTCTCTTCATCCGAGGTCGATGCTTCCCCGCTTTTCCAGGATTACCTGGACGACAGTTCCGAACCGCACAACTGCATGGCAAACTTTTCGGTCCAATCGAACCAATTTGTCCATCGATGGGTGATGCTTTACAGTTGCAGCAACCGTACTCTCGCCAATCTTGGCGGCATCTGGATGAGGCTCGCAGAACAGCCTTGGGGTCCGTGGATCGCTCCGCAAACCATTTTTAATGCTAAACGGGACGGGGGGCTCTGCCACTTCGTCCACCGTCCCGTAAACGCTCAGAACCCTACGGCGTGCGATGACCTGAGTCCACCTGAAAGACGGGCGCAAGCGGGAGGTAACTATGCGCCGTATCTCATCCCCGATTTCACAACTGGGGATGGGGCGCGCGGAACTTCGACCTTCTACTACACCATGTCCACCTGGAACCCTTACGGACAGGTGATAATGAAGACTACCATTCAGGACGAATCCAAGCAAAGATGAGCGCCGATGAGTAAGATAGCGTCGCGGGATCATGTTTGCATTTTTCGCGGTTCGCTCAACGCCGGCATATTAACAGAAGGTTTGTCGTGGAAATCCGCGGGAATTTCGTTTCTCCAGAACTGTTTGATATCAGATGAACGGGGCATGCAGTTGGTGTCCAAAAAGAATCATCTTACCTTTGAGTCGACGAAGGAGATAAATCACTTTCACTATCGTGATTCAAGTGCTATACAGTCTATGGAAAAATCATCTTGAATGAACAGGCCGCAAGTTGATCTTGAAAGTTAGTTGCTATGTATTCTGAGACCTCATCTCACCAGCGGAGGCCGGACACGGTCTCGTTGCTCTTGTCTGAGGGATCAAGTCTTTCCTCACGACAAACTATTACGGCATTGGGGCCGCTCGGCTACCACATCGATGTTTGTGACTCCAATCCCTTGTGTATTGGCCGTTTTTCGAGCTTTGTACGTCGGTTCTTTCTCTGCCCGGCCTGGGCGGAGCACCCTTCGGAATACTTGTCATTTATTCTCAATCGTCTCGAATCCGATCGATACAATGTGTTGCTCCCCGTCCATGACCAGGCATTTTTATTTGCTGCCGCACATGATCAACTCGCGCCGAAAGTCGGGATAGCCCTCACCGAATTCAGCAATTTCGCATTGCTGCAGAGTAAGGCGACTTTCGCACAACTCCTTGCATCTCTCGGCCTTCCTCATCCGCCTACATGGTTGATTCAGAGACCATCACAACTGCAGGCCATGAACAATTTCCCCTACTACGTCAAAATACCCTATAGTACAGCGGGGCGCGGTGTGCGCCTAATCGAAAATGCTGCAGATCGCACCGCGGCGATAAGCGCCCTGGATAAACAGGGCTTGCTCAGCGGAAGGACGGATATTGTGGTGCAAGGCGCTGCCATAGGCGTGCTGAGTCAAGCGCAGGCAGTGTTCGAACATGGCCGCCTGATCGCCCTCCACTGCACAAGCCAGCAGGTCGAGGGGATTGGCGGAAGCCAAAGCGCACGCCTCAGCGTCGATCACCCCACTGTGCGGGCGCACTTGGAAAAGTTGGGTCACCATCTTCGGTGGCATGGCGCTCTGGCTTTAGATTATCTGTTCGATTCAGCTACCGGACAGCCCGCATACATTGAAGCCAACCCGCGACTCGTGGAGCCTATGAACGCTGCGATGAGCGGCGTAAATCTTGCGGAGATGCTCGTCAGGCTGTCGCTGGGGGAATCCTTCAGCCAAGTACCGGTCCAGACAGGCCGCTTCGGCATTCGCAGTCATAGCCTCATGGCAACGCTCTTAGGGGTTGCCGGACGTGGGGGATCACGGCGTCAGCTTCTCGGTGAGATATCCGGCGCCGTGTTCAAGCGTGGCGTTTATAAGGGCAGTCAGGAAGACCTCACCCCGATTAGGACGGATTGGCAAAGTCTGATACCCTTGGCGTTCGTCGGCTTGCAATTGTTGATAAGACCCGCTTGTGCTCAACATATCGCGGATCGCGCTGTTTCGACGTTTACGCTTACGCAAAAGGCGGTGGAAAAGATTTACAGCTTTGAGCAAAGTAAAGTATTACAGGCGGAGAAGAGATAAGATCGAAGGGCTACTCTGCGGGAGAATCCTTTGTCATACAACCACGGACCTATCAAGCGCGTTTTGACATCCTCACCGTCCTGAAGGGCGATGATTCCCAGATACTTTTGGGTACGGTACTTGCTCACGCTTTCCCGCTGGTTCCTGCTTCATCGAAGAACTATTGCTTCTCTCCACAGGCTTCAATTCGGGGCTGCCCGCCCCTATTACATGGAGTTTTAGTTTCTTTAGGTCAGGCCAATTATCCAACGGTATTGCTTGGTTCTCGCTCACCGCAGGAGAATACTCCAACAAAACACCTGACTATTTTGGTATCGATTTTACGTTGCCAACCACGACTGGCAACAACCCCATACCGATTGTCAAAGAGCGTTGGTATTATTCTAAAGAAACTGTTTCACCAAAGTCTAGCAACGGCACGCCTTATATCTCCGCCCTGAAGGACAGAGTTTAACGGCGTTTCCCTAATAAATTTCCCTGATGATCTGCGGTGGGCGCCATCATAGAGGCAATCGAGGCTTCAGACGCTATTGTGCTTGGTTCACCCATGAACTTCGGCACTGTTACCGCGGTAATGAAGAAATTCATCGACAGGCTTGTATGTTTCGCTTACTGGCCGTGGGGAGTGAACGCTCCGAAGATCCGTGTTGACGAGAAAAAAAGCGCGCTCTTGCGGTGTCTTCTTCTGCCGCCCCCTCTTTGATTGCGCGACTGTCGACTAAGTTGGTCGGCTTATTAAAAGACTCCGCTGGCATCCTTGGAGCGAAAACCGTTGGAGTACTCTTCATTGGTCTGGCAACACGTGAGGAGCGGCAACAAATAAGTGAACAGACGAAGCGAAAGGCCCGTCTGTTGGGAAAAAAACTCGTAACCAGCACCATGACTTAATACTGTGGCATTCCTGATTCGGAGCATCATGTTTTCGACGTTTCACCCCAGGCCTTCCTGCTCATTTCGATCTTTTTCCTCACAATCGACCAGGCTTTCGCTCTCAAGAACGATTCAGGCCAACGGTCGATCATACGTTTGAACATTTCATAGGGAACGCTAAATGTGATCTCATCGGGCTTGAGAAATTTCCGGTCTGAAGGATCCCATCCTCCTATTACTGCCTTAAGTTTTCCCTCTGATAAATATTTGAGCGGCCATGTGACGATGTTGGTGCATCCGGCTCCGAAAGGAGAAGATACCACCTCAAAGTCGTTGGTGACAAAAGTGGCTAACTGATTGAGGCCGGCGATGACCTCGGCCCGCGCAAAAAAGGTCACAACTTCGGGCTTCTCCTTCTCCGAAAACCTGCTGACAGGCATGAAGACACAAAAGCGAGCCGGGGCAGGACGTGGATCGACTGTTCTGAAGAATTCACGGGTGACCTCGGGCGACTCCAAATAATGCTCCCCTTCCACCTTCCCGGAGATGCCTGAGGAAACGTAATGAGCGATGAATTCCATCTGTGGCTTCAAAAAACCAAGGTAGAACGCACCACCCAGGCAACCGAAGTGTTCTCTGTCAAAATAAGCAATGGTTTTCTTCTTTCTAGCGAGCCAGATATTGCCGACAACACAGGAAAAGCTTTCAAACAGCGAAGCAAAATCGACTTCCCCCTTTGCCTCCTGCTGAATGGTAGGAAGTAGTCCTTTCTTAGGACAAAAGCCCTCCTCAGGCTGTCGATCCGTGTAATACATTCCCATGGGCTCCTCATCTAGCCCCAAGGTCTCTAGAAAGGCATTAAGGTTTGCGGTGGTAAACTCTATCATGGCGAAGCCCTCCTCTCTATCAGTATTCTCTTTTGACATTAAATTAAAATCGAAAAGCCACATCCACTGTTAATTGCCGCAGTTCAACGCATAGCTGGCGGCAGGCTATGCCGACTCACGACATACTTGTCGCGATCCTCAATCACATAATCAAAGATCTATAGCCTTGGCGAGACGTCACCGGTGCAGACCTACACGTGCGGTAGCATCTCTAAAATGTGAAGTCTTTGGCACGGTTACTGTCCTTCGAAATATCGTGGCGTTACTTTCTTGCGCCCAGCCACCCGCTGATAGACCTCACCGGGATATCCGAGGGCGATAGCTGCGTGAATTTCCTCTTCTGACGGAATTCCGATTGACTGCTGAACCGCAGGATCGTTCTTCATCGCTGCAACGGCATATCCGATGAGACACGAGCCAAGTCCCATGCTGTGGGCCGCAAGCAGGATATTTTGTGTTGCGAGCAAGGCATCCTCAACGGGACAGCTTGCTCCCGGTTTAGATCCTACAAGAATGGCGGCCGCGCTACCGTGAAAAAGTGGGTCTTTGCCTGATCGATGCCATTGTTCAAGCGCTTCCTTCACCTTCCGGTAATAACTGTGATAATAGACATCGAGTTCTTCTTTGCCTATCAGCTTGAGGAACACACGAAGCATGGTCCTCTCCGCGGTAGTGTTTAATTTCTCGAAAAAGGACGAAATCTGTTTTGCAAAGTACACTACTGATTTTCGCGTAGGTAGAATGGTGAACGTCCAGGATTGGCTGTTGGTTCCGGACGGTGCAGTGATGCCGATCTTTACAAGGTCTTCGAGCATAGCTCGGTCCACGGGTTCGTCTGTAAAGCAACGGCAGGACCGGCGTGAAGCCATAAGCTGCACCAACGCCGATACGCTGTATTTCCCCGGGGGAAGCCACTGTTTCTCGTTGGTGAAGGTCTTATAGCGCGACATCTCTTCATCAATTGCGGTGACGCGGATTGCCTTCTGGGGACATACTGCCTCGCAATGCCCGCAAAAGATCGAGTCCCCTCCCGAGACAGTCGCCTTGCCTTCTATAACTGAGATAGTTCCTGTCGGGCAAACGGTGATGCATAATCCGCAGCCATTGCATAGATCTCCCTCAATTTCTATCCTATTATCTTCCATAGTCCTTTTCGGTATTTCACACCGCTTGCAAGAACCCAAAACTGCGATAGGAGCTGAAATCCACGGCGCGTATAACATGCGGAGCGGTTCCACCCCTTTCAGGCTTCACAGCGTTATCGTTACGGCAGTTGCACTTCTCAGCGCCGTGCCGAGGTTGCCTGGTTCCTTGGCATCTCCCACCACATATACCTCTTCTACAGAACCCTTGAGAGTTTCAGCGAGGGAATCGACAGAGACGGAGCCAGTGCAGAAAATCACCGAGTCAGTCGCCAATTCTTTCCGGCTGTCGTCTTTGGTCTCGACAACGACCTTCCCGGTCTCGATGGCCATCACCTTTGTGCTCGTCAGGATCGTGACGTTCTTGCTCTTGAGTCTTTTCAGCAGTTCCTGTTTTGGGATCTCTTTCATCCTATGGAGCGGCTCTTCGAGGGCTTCCACGATGGTGACACACAAGCCCTTTTCTGCGAGAAGGTCCGCTGTCTCGCAACCAATGTCACCGCCGCCGACAATGACCACCTTCTTTCCGAGATCAATAGCGCCCTCATAGACAGTATTGACATCATAGACTGAGGGCAGGTCTATGCCAGGCACCATTGGCAAAGAAGGCTTCGATCCAAGGGCGATGATCACTGCTTCGGGATTATGAGAAAGGATCTCCTCATTTGTGGGAGCTTTGTGCAAGATAACCTTCGCGTTCGTCCTACCAAGCATATATTTCATGTGTTGCAGCGCCGCTTCCATCTCCTCCTTGCATGGAGCGATAGAGGAGATTCTCAACTGCCCTCCAAGGGTGTCTTCCCTTTCATACAGAATCACCTCATGCCCTCGTTGGCTCGCCACAAGAGCAGCCTGCATGCCTGCGGGGCCTCCGCCTATGACAACGATTCTCTTCTTCCTTTGAGCGCTCGTGAGCTTCAATCGGTATTCTTGCCCCGAGAAAGGGTTCATGGTGCAGGTTCTGCCGATGCCTTTGACACCTCCATCGGCACAATCTTCAAGGTCGTAGAGGCATCTGCGTATCTCTTCGGTCATTCCTGCCTGAGCCTTAATGGGGAAATGAGGATCGGCGAGCAGTGGACGGGCCATAGCCACAAAATCAGCGTCGCCATCTCGGATCACCTTTTCCGCCAGCTCCGGTGTGTTGATCTTCCCGACCGCGATGACCGGTATAGTGACCGCGTCTCTTATTCCTCTCGCAAGGTGAATGAGAACACCGGGTGCAAGATAGTGAGAGGGAATCGTCATGTGCTTGGTCGCCTTGTTCCCTCCCGATGCAAGGATGGCATCGGCGCCCGCCTGCTCAGCGAGTCGGGCGATCACCGTCGTGTCTTTCATCCTCAGCCCTCCCTCGACAAATTCGTCACATACCAGCTTTACCACCACCGGATAGTCCTTGCCTGCCTTCTTTTTGACCGCTTTGATGAGCTCTACGAGAAACCGCGCACGGTTTTCGAGACTGCCCCCGAATTCGTCCGTCCTTTTGTTTGAAAGAGGCGAAAGAAGTTGCGAGATGAAATCACCGTAACTCGCCTGAACCTCAATCCCGTCATAACCTAATTCACGAGCCATTTTTGCTCCATTTGCCATGACTCCGATCACTTCATACCCCTCCATCACAGTCATAATCCTCGCCAGAGGTGCGACCCAGGTGTTGCCTTTCTGTTTCGCTCCAGAAACTTCCCGGTCAAAGATACGTTCTTTCGGATAATTGAGCTGCATGAATGCCTTCGCGCCTTCAGCGTGGATGGCAGCAAGAAGATTTTCAACAGCATTCGCAGATTCCGGAGTGTCGAAGCGAAGCTCGTTCGGCCCTTTATATGCATTGGGATAGTCGAGGCAGGGACAATCGAGGACGATCATGGCGACGCCTCCGCGTGCCCGCTCGCGGTAGAACTCAATCATCCTTTCGTTCACTTGACTGACGGTGGCATACTTCGTAGGATAGAGAGACATGATGAGCCGGTTCTTGAGGGCAGCGCTGCCGATCCTTCCTTCTTGAAAGATATGAGGGAAATGCATCGTATTCTCCCGGCCGTGACAGGAAACGTATCCCTGTCCGGTCTTCATTGCAAGTCTCTTCAATGATAGCAGATATTCGAGAAGTGAACATACCCGCCACTTAACTGCCTACGGCAGTTGAAGTGGGGGCTTCGCGTATCATCGACCGCTGCGTGTTGCGGGTATTGCCCGCTACACGTCTTACGATGGTCTCCACGCACGTAACTTCGGACCGTCCCAGCCCTAGTTGAAAATCGCTCTTCTGTTTCCGAAACCCCACGGTCTTCTTGCCCTTCGCTATAATCTCACCGTTACGCAGCATCTTGATCCCACGTCT
>JBKQMP010000044.1:0-4906 GCA_052146665.1 Dissulfurispiraceae bacterium | reverse complement strand
AGACGTGGGATCAAGATGCTGCGTAACGGTGAGATTATAGCGAAGGGCAAGAAGACCGTGGGGTTTCGGAAACAGAAGAGCGATTTTCAACTAGGGCTGGGACGGTCCGAAGTTACGTGCGTGGAGATCATCGTAAGACGTGGAGCGGGCAGTACCCGCAACATGCGTCGATGAAGCGCGAAGCCCCCGCTTCAACTGCCGTAGGCAGTTAAGTGGCGGGTAGTTCACAGTTGAGTTTTTCGCAGCGTGAATTGTTGGTACAAACATTCATCGACGACGCACACATGCTGGGAGGCACGGTCTTGAGTACTGCATAGATACTGCACCTTTACTGAACCTACTCAGATAAGACTATTGAAAGCTATCGAAACAAAGTGTTAATTGTAAATATTTTCGCCTCTAAAAAAAAGGCTCTCCCCGGAGAGTCAAGCAGGCATTAAACGCCGAAAAACGAATTCATATCATTTCCCTCACTACTGCTATAATAGGGTAAATCTATGGGAACTCCTTCTAAAGAATCATCCTCGCAGGCCTTCTCCTCAGTCCTCGATACCATCGGCCATACGCCATTGGTCCAGATCGCGAAGCTTGCACGCCACCTCGATCCGCGGGTTTCTGTTTTTGCCAAAATGGAGCGGGGAAACCCCGGAGGCTCGGTGAAGGACCGTGCGGCTTGCCGCATGATTGGCGAGGCCGAAGCTGCAGGCCTTTTGACTCCTGGTAAAATCATTCTTGATTCCACATCCGGCAACACCGGCATTGCGTATGCCATGATCGGGGCCGTCAAAGGTTACCGCCTTCAGGTCGTGATACCAGAAACCGCGAGTGCAGAACGTAAGAAAATCATGACTAGTTTCGGCGCCCACCTGGTAGTCTCGGGTCCCTTCAAAGGGGCGGACGGCGACATTCGGAGGGCCGAACAAAATGACGGAGGACGTAATCGTGGTCATGTTTCCGGATGGCGGGGACAGGTATCTGAGCATGGAATTCTGAGTCATGCGGCTCACCGAGAAAGCCGTCGATCTCATCAGCAGACATGCTATTGCCGAATATCCGGCGGAATGCTGCGGTATCGTAACAGGAACCACGGACGTGTAGAGTGTCCACCGATGCAAGAACAAGCAGGACGAACTTCACGCAAAGGACCCTGAAAAACAACCGCGGACAAGTCGCGAGGCCTATGCCATGGACCGGGAGGAAGCCGAGCGGATTATGAGGGATGCGGCAATAGCTGGAGAAAGGGTCATTGCCTTTTACCACTCCCACATCGACTGCGACGCTTTTTTCTCCCAGACGGACAAGAAAGTTCAGACCGTTTTCGGAGAACCCGAATTCCCCAACGTCGTGCATGTCGTGGTCGCGGTCTATTCAAGACAGGTGAAGGAGATCAAAGGCTACCTGTGAGACAGGGGGAGGCAGGACTTTGTTGCGATCCCAGTTACGTGATGCTTTCGTACAAGCGAGGTCTTAATAGTCGTCGGACGCGGCAGCTCATGCGGGCTAAAGAAAGGACCTCACGAGGACGTCCGTCGGTGCGTGGGCTCTCTATTGCATTTTATGAAGTATTGAGGGGGACAAATACGAAAAAATGCGTACATCGATTACCTTTTTTTAGAGTATACTTCATAAAACTTTATTCATAACCAACGCCTAATCTTTACATATTCACAGTATAAAAATGGGTAGGGAATACGTATGCCTACGGCTCTCTTGGAACTCATTTGTGGACAGAGTAGGGCCCTCCTCATGATTGCTGAAAAGTCTTTATTATCTAGTATAATGTAGCCATAATATTTCTTCTGGACTTTACGTGGCGCAGTTCGTCGCACAGTCCGTTGAGGATTCATGATAGGAAAAATGTTCGATGACATTGATAAGAGGTACGACTTTCTCAATCACCTGTTCTCTCTCTATCTTGACTGCTTCTGGCGGAGGATGATGTTGAAGAAGCTCATGCCTCTAAATGGAAGAGAAGTCCTAGATCTTGCCACCGGTACAGGTGACAGTGCAGTTGATCTAATCAAAACAGGAGTTAAAGTCATAGGTCTTGATCTGAGCTTCAATATGCTATTGAGAGCCAGGTCGAAAATTCAGAACCCTCGTTTCTTCACCGTCTCAGGATCAGCCTACAGTATGCCATTCAAGGATAACTCTTTTGACGGGATCACGTGCGCCTTCGGTATCAGGAATATGCATGAGACCTCTGCCGCGCTGAAAGAGATATTCAGAGTGTTGAGAAAAGGCGGAAAAGTTGTCTTTCTTGAATTCTCCATGCCCGAAACAATCATACGGATCCCATATAGATTTTACCTCAGGTATGTTATTCCAAACGTGGCACGCATCATATCGAAGAAAGAGGCGTATACCTATCTTGGCAAGTCTATTCAGGGATTTCACAGACCTGAGGACTTTTGTCGACTGATTCTTGAATCGGGTTTCGCGAGCTGTGAAAAGTTTCCTCTAAGTATGGGACTCGTCTTTATTCATAAAGCCGTTAAGCAGTAACATGGGTGCATCAACAATGGAATTAGTTAACTCTTTTCTTGTCAGTATCATTCCTATAATGGTCACGATAAATGCCTTCGGTGTCTTGCCAATATACGTCGCATTAACTGATAACATGGACCATGAAGAAAAAAACAAGATTGCAAGGCAATCGGTTTTCACTGCTTGGGTAATCACGACAGGCTTCCTTTTCCTCGGCAGGGCGATATTTAAGGCGCTTGATATTCATGTCGAAGACTTCATGACCGCTGGTGGCGTACTGCTCCTGGTGATTTCGATAGCGGATATGGTAATGGCAAATGACAGACGCGCCGCATACTCGGCCACTATGGGAGTGGTCCCTCTCGGCACGCCGCTGCTGGCAGGACCCGCGACATTGACAACAGCATTGATACTGGTAGGTTCCCACGGCTATCTACCGGTCATATGTTCGCTCATAATCAACCTCTTGATAGTGTTGGTTGTCTTTGACAATGCAGGGATAATTATCAGAGTGATAGGCATAAATGGTTCGAGGGCATTCGCCAAAGTCTCATCTCTGCTCCTAGCGGCCATTGCAGTGAGGTTAATAAGAAGCGGTATAACCATGATGTTGGGGGAGTGAATGCAGCTATCATTGGAGGACTCATACATGGAGAAAAAGATCTATTATCACGATACGGACTGCGGAGGCGTCGTTTACTATGCCAACTACCTGAAGTACCTGGAGGAGGCTCGTACAGAGTTTTTTTCGGAGAGAGGCATCGAATTGAAGGACCTCGTGAGAAATGGCACGGGGTTTGTCGTTGCACGAGTTGAGATAGACTATAAATCGCCCGCGAAGTATCAGGATATCCTCAAGATAATTACAAGAATTGAAAAAACCAAGGCTTCTGTTATCCAATTTTTTCAGAAGGTGCTTAATCATGGCATAACTGTGGTAGAAGCCAGAACAACCCTTGTCTGTGTCGGAGCGGATTTAAAACCTTTACCTATTCCGGAACGAGTCAGGGAACATCTAACGACGCACACTGGAAAACTCGATTCGTCGGCATGGTCACAGAATCAGTGATCAAAAACAACATATGTTATTGTTAAAGGTAGGTATTAAATGATTATTTCAGGTGATGAATATGGCCCCGAATATGTTGTGAAATCATACAACGCAAAATTTGACATCTGGGGGTATCTCGTAATTGACAACCTTTCACTCGGTCCGGGCAAGGGAGGCCTCAGAATAACACCTGGTGTAAACGAAGAAGAGGTCTGCCGCCTGGCCAGGACAATGACGTTTAAGAATGCTATTGCGAGAATACCCTTTGGCGGAGCAAAGGCTGCGATAGCCTTCAATCCAAAATCAGTCACTGCGAAAGAAAAAAAGGAAATCATTGAATGGTTTGCAATTAAATTGAAGCCATTTTGTCCTCGTTATTATATCGCAGGGCCTGATATGAATACTGGTGAAAAGGAAATGTTATGGTTTGTGAAGGCAAACGGCTCTTGGAGATCAGCGACTGGCAAGCCTTCACACTATTGTAGGATGACGTCCAGGAAGAAAGGGGAAAAGTGTGGCATCCCGCATGAATTTGGGAGCACGGGCTACGGGGTGGCGAAGGCGGCAGGAGCCGCTTTAGACTTTCTTCACGTCGAGGCAAAAAGCGCGACGGTTGCAGTGGAAGGATTCGGCAATGTTGGAAAATTTGTATGCAAGTACCTTTCTGAAATGGGGGTGAGGATAATCGCGGTTTCTGATTCAAGAGGAGCTGTCTTTAACGGAGACGGGTTAGACTACAAAACGCTGTTAAAGGTTAAGAGGGAAGCAGGCTCTGTAATACATTATAGGGACGCACGAAGAATTGATGCCAAGGAACTATTCGAAATACGTGCCGATGTGCTGATTCCCGCTGCCTTGCCTGACGTGATTGACGGACACAATGTTGATGCGATCAAAGCAACTATTATCGTCGAGGGATCAAATATCCCGATTAAAGAACAGTACGAAGAGAAGCTCTATAAAAGAGGCGTCCTAGTTGTGCCTGATATTGTTGCCAATGCTGGAGGGGTTATTTCTTCATATGCTGAATATAAAGGCTATAACCCAAAGATAATGCTTACACTGGTAGACAGGAAGATCACGGCGAACACTAAAACGATTTTGGCAATGTCAAAGAGACTGCAAAAAAAGCCGAGAGACGTTGCAATGAAGATCGCATCGGAGAGAATTCTTAAAAGATAACCGAAGAAGTGGTCGTGATGTAATATTTTTGCCAAAGCTATTTCATGCGAGGTGCTCCGTTAAGTTTTCCCTGCTTTTTGGAGTTTATTAAAGCCTTTTGAGCCGATGTGGCAGCGTGCGCACTGGGTATTGGAGGCGAAGGCCATCTTGCCGTCGTGGCAGGCCCCGCAGTATTTGCCCGCGTAC
>JBKQMP010000043.1:0-4789 GCA_052146665.1 Dissulfurispiraceae bacterium | reverse complement strand
TTCAGACGTTCTCGGCAGAAATCAACGGCACGCAAGGATCTTGTCTGTGCGGGTCTTCCGAAACGAATTATGGGACTGGCATGAGCCCCTATGCATCGGCTTTTGGGGATCTTCAAGATTATCAAACAGAGGCGACAGCTGGGTACTATGTGGGCACAGCGGGCACATCGAGCTTCTCGGGCATTGTGAGGTCGAAGCTCCGCAGCCCGGCTTCCACATGAGCCAGCTTTGCATGTCCCTTTTTCGCAACAATACTGCACGCAAGGGTGGAGTTGACATCGCCGACCACTATCACCAGGTCTGGATGCTCTTTTCGACACAATTCCTCAAAGGCGGTCATGATCCAGGCAGTCTGAGCGGCATGAGACCCTGTCGCGGCCCCCAGGTGAAAATCCGGCGCCGGAATGCCCAGATCCCGGAAGAAGGCTTCGGACATTGCATAATCGTAATGCTGACCCGCGTGTACAACCCGGCATTCAATCCGCTCATGGTTGAGAGATTCCCGGTAGATGGGCGCAATCTTCATGAAATTGGGCCGCGCACCAGCAACCAAAAAGACCTTCAGCCCTGTACCTTTCTTCATAATACTCCATCCATTTCAGATCAGGGGGCAACACGATGAGGGTAAAAACCGACTCATAGCCCCGTGATTCTGGGCAGTTCAGTTATAAGTCCGTAGAGCCATCCCGGCATTCATTGTAAAAACCTGGCCGGATCAGTGCGCGGAACGGCCTGGCAAAAAATCCCGGAGTACCGGAAAAATCAGGCAGGTGAACTCCTGGAGCCTCTTATCCGCGATCTGTGCATCTTCATTTTTGGACAGGGGAGTGATAATACGCACCAGCGCCCCGTCGGTCCGCTGCATGGTGAGCGCGTCCCAGAAGTTAAAGAATTTCAGTTGCCAGATGTTGTGCAATATACGCCCGCGCAGGGGGAACCAGTAATATGCGACCTGTCTTTCATTCAACTTCTCGAAAACCGCGCGATTGACGGTGAGCCCGTTCTCGCGTTCAGGCACCGGAAAGTTTATCAAACCTTCTTTTGTAAAAAGCCAGCCGCTTGCGGGCAGACATGTTTCAGGCGAATGAATGGATTCGCCCTTGCTTTGGCTCTGCCAATATGCAACGTAAAGACTGACGAGCTTTCCCTCGGGACTTACATAATCGATTATCGTATAGTCGCTGAAATACAAGCCTGCAAGAGTGTCGGCATCTAGAAACGCTCGCTTACCATGCCATGTCTTGACATCCAGAGGGAACTGTGCAAATGGTTTTTTTATTGGTACTATTTCACTAAAATTTATCCCATGGCTAAGAATAAGAGTTGATAAAAGCAGGAAAAGTACTACCGCACTCTGCGGTTGCCAGGGAAACGCCCTCTTACCTGCAATTGTCACCCTGTAAGGGGCGGCTTCGACTTCGCCATGCCTTTCCTCGATGGACTGGGGATCTTTCAACTTAGAAGCATCAGACGCTTTGCCAAAAGGCTTGCCGAGTTTCCCAAGCACTATCACTTCCCCTACAAGTAAGCCAAAGGATGCCATAAAAAACACGAACCCGGAAAAATCATGCAGAATGCCATCTGAGATTTCAGGTCTCAGATATGCCGCGGATATCGCTGCAAGGGCTATGCGTATCCCATTCATGAAGATAGCCAGAGGGATGGTTGAAAAAACAAGTAATATTTTTTTCCAGAACGAACCCTTGACAAAATAGGCAACTATAAGACCTAAAACCATCAGCGGCATGAGATAACGAAGTCCGCTGCATGCATCCACTACATGTAATTTCCTAAACCCAAGATCGATGATATTGCCTTCCCGATAGACAGGCAATCCAACGAGCTGAACCATAGCAGTTCCAATTTGGGACGAAATCAGTTGAAGATTAACCGAGAGCTTGGAATAAACAAAAACTGGAAAGGGGAACATTGCCATAATAAGAATAAATATGAATATAAGACTTTTTGTCCTATTACAGCCTATATGGAGCATAGTAATTCCAATAATGATGAACAACAATGATAAATATAATGTGTAATATTCCCCACCAAGTTCACCAAGCCAATACATTAAAATACCAAATGTAAGAGGTATAATTCCAAACCATGGATGTGTAATATTAAGTTGTTTAATAAGTTTTCTTTTTTCGTATATCAAGTAGGCAATGATTACAGGAATGAAATAACAATAAGTATAATCGTAGTTATCTAATTGTGATATCAATGTGCTTAATACTTTATGGAAAAGACTTAATCCTAACAGACAATAGATGATCACCAAAACCATGCCTGCCAAAGGCAATGAGTTTCGTATGGTCTTGTGAAAAGCAGTCATTGAAGTCGTCATTTGTTGTTCTCTCTTTCGCGTTTCTAAACGCTTAAGGATCGGCAGACTTTGCCCGATATTTTTCCCTGAACCTTGCTGACTTCATCGAGGATGCCCAGATAGCTCCCGGCGAGGGTCTCCCGGTTGTATGCCGCGGTGACACACCGTCTTCCGTTGCGGCCCATCCCGGCTGCCAGCTCAGGATCGTTGAACAGTTTCAAAACCGCATCCGCCAATTGTTGATGGTTCTCAGGTTCAATACAAATACCGCAGTCCGCCTCCTCAATAATTCCTTTACTCTCGCCTGCTACCCCAAGGATAACAGGCCGCTCCATTCCCATTGATTCAAAGATCTTCGACGGAATAACGGTCTTAAAAATGTCTCTCTTCTTCAAAAGTACCATGCACGCATCGGATAGAGCGAGAAATTCTGGCATCTTCTCTTTGGGCTGCTGTGGAAGCATCAAGACATTCTCAAGACCTGCTTCATTTCTTTTTCTTAATAACGTTTCCCGTTCTGCTCCGTCTCCAATGAGAAGAAACAGGATATTAGCGTAGGGCCTGAGAATTTCGGCTGTTAGCAAAACGGTTTCCAGTCCGTGTGCCATTCCATGTGTTCCAATGTAAGAAACTACAAATTTACCGGCAAGTTCCGTGTGCCCGTTCCCACTTCTGATCAAGTCCTTTTTGCTCACAGGTTGAAAATGTTCAAGATCGACTCCGTTTGTCAGCACCGAGATTCTTTCCCCTGGAATGCCCCTTTTCCCTATATGCTGTTTAAATGAATGAGTTACTGAAATTATGTGATCGGCGCTTTTGTACAAAAAGGTTTCCAATCTTTCCAGAAAGCGAAGCAGGATTGGATTGATTACCTGCCCAACGGCCGTGATGCTCTCGGGCCAAAGGTCTCTTATTTCCAGCACCCAGGGCTTCCTTTTCAACAGACTGACCCATAATCCGGCCATTCCACAGAAAAACTGAGGCGAGGTAGACACTACTACATCTATTTCAGAGACCAGGGGGCACAATAGAGTCGCCGAAAGCATATAGGAAAAATAGTTAAAGATGCGTTTTAGAAACCCCGCGTTGGGGCTGAGGAATGTGAAAACCCTGAGTATTTGAATGCCTTCCAGCGTGTCCCACTGAAAGAGCCGATTCTTGTAGCCGGGGTAAAGAATGCCGCGTGGATGATTCGGGGCACAGGTGAGAACTGTGACCTTGTGGCCGGCACCTACCCATCTCTTTGCGTTCTCAAACGTGCGCGAAGCGGGGGCATTTACCTCAGGCGGAAAATAGTGTGTAAGGAAAAGGATGTGCATGGAGCTCTACTCCAATGGTTCAAGTTCGTATAATCCACCCTGTGTCACAGGGCAGGGAAGCACCGGGAAGTGAAATTCTCAAGACGCAACAAGGTTCTTTAATTCCGAATTCGGAACAGTACCATCCGTCTGTTTTTTCAATTGTCTGAATGGATGAAATGACTGCGAGGAATTCTTCCTGGTTTTTTATGACTGCCCCTTCAGAGGTCAAATCTACGCTAAGAGCCGGATGGATATGGAGCCTCGATTCTATCAGGTGAATACCGCGTCCCTCTACTGTGTCTTTGATGGCATAAGTATTCTCAGACAAGAGAACCCGTCTGTGATGAACGGGTCTTCCTTTAAGTCGTCTATAACCGTCGTGAGCGCCTTCGAAAATTATATCTCCACGGTTGCTCTCCAATCTGGCATATAGTGGGCGCGCTCTCCTGGCGCAACGGTGCGCGCCCCAGACCTCCGACTGGTTCAGTCCATCGATGCTAACTGTATTATGCCCGGAATTGCCCCGATTATATTGACGAATTGGTCCATCCTCATATTGAAAACAGCCCGAGTCTACGATCACACGATGCCCTTTGATCGAGAGTTCAAAGCTGAGTGTATCGCAGTGCGCATGTCCAGGCTGATAATCCGGGCCTATCGGACCACAGTCGATGATCATGCGCTCTCCGGCGCGGGGCGCCATGATAAAATATCCCGAATCGGGAAAAGGCCAGGATGAATCAATCATGGCGGGAGGGGGTTTTTCAAGCAGTTTCAGATAATAATCAGCAAGGTGTCGATGCTGCATCTCTATGCCGAAAGCCGCGTCATTGAACAAAGCGATCCGGCCGTCAGGATGGGTCATACCGGAAAGAAATCTCATCATGGAGGGAAGCCGCTCCTGAAGCCGCTCCGATAATTTCTCAAGCCCCGGGTGCGGCTTATTTGCACATACATTCAGCAAATCGAGGCAATCTTCGAGGATCATGCTGTGGTACATAGGGCTCCGCTCGAAGTGCCCGCCGTCAGGGAGTATCTGCTCAGCCAGTTCATCGCTTAAGATGCTTATTCCTTTTGAGAGCCATCTTTGTGCGTCTTTCCCTTTGAAGAAGATGCCACAAAAGATTAATGCCTTGGCATTCTTGAACAAATGGTTCCCCAG
>JBKQMP010000042.1:0-8863 GCA_052146665.1 Dissulfurispiraceae bacterium | reverse complement strand
AACTTATTAGGCAAGAAGTCCCCTTCGGTCAGGCTTGCCTGGAAGGTGGGGGATGAATTGCTGTTTTTTACGGTAATATAGATTATGGGGAGACCTTATAAGAAGGCTGATATTATTACAGCTGAGGTTGTTCAGATAGCGCACAGATATCGGGCCTATCCGACCGTTCTTCAGGAGTACTGTATGGAGAACTGGCTGGGTGCGTTGAGCGGTCTTTACAATGGCGCTATAGCTGAGCGCAGGGAAACGTATAAGGTATTAAGGAAATCGGTCACCTATAGCGAGCAGCAGAATATGCTCCCCAAGAGGAAGAAGGTAGATCCTATCCTCAAACACATCCATAGTCAGGTACTCCAGGATTGTCTTCAGCGCGTGGATAAAGAGTATCAGAAGTTTTTTGACGATCTTAAAGGTAAAAAAGCAGGCTCTACCGTCAAGGTGTGCTATCGGCGGATGAAGAAGATTGATAAATACAAGTCCTTTACGTTGCCGCAGATATGGATGAAGGATGGTAAAAGCATAGTGGCGGTAATTAAGCTCAGATGCGATGCGGACAGTAAGTTTGCGACGATAACGGTGCCCGGGATAGGCCAGCTAAAAATCCGTCTTCATCGTTTTGTGCCGTGGGCATCAGCGAAGACGGTTACGGTAAAGCGCGCGCCGTTGGGACAGTGGTTTGTAGCAATTGCGATACAAAAAGGGCTCACTCCGACACTGCCAGAGAATGGCAACTATACCGGGGTGGATGTAGGCCTCGTCAACCTCATTGCGACATCTGATGACAACTACCGGGAGCACCCTCAATGCATTGGGAAGACTGAGTGCAAGATCAAGAAAGCCCAGAAGACGTTATGCAGGAAGAAAAAGCGGTCAGCAAACTATCTGAAGCAGAAAGTGAAGCTCGCAAAGCTCCATGCTAAAGTGGCCAACCAGAGGGCTGACTTTCTGCATAAGCTGTCTTTGTGGCTTGTGCTCAATTATGCGCACATAGCGTTTGAGAAACTGAACATTCGGGCAATGGTAAAGAATCCACACTTAGTCAAGTCGATACTAGATGCGGGATGGGGAACGCTGATACGGTTTGTTGCCTACAAGAGTGTAATGCTGAGAGGCAATGGCATCGAGAGGGTGGACGCCGCTTCTACGAGCCAGGACTGCTCAACATGCCACCGCAGAGTGCCAAAGACCCTTGCCGAGAGGATGCACGAATGCCCTTATTGCGGCCTCGTAATGGAGAGGGATGCAAACTCCGCAAGGAACATCGAAGATAAGGCGTTCAGAGATGTTCGTAGCAACAAGGTAGGGCCGGTTCGGTCCGAACTTCAGGAGTTATCCTGTAAACGCCTGTGGAGACAGGAGCCTCTGCCGCACCAGCCTCATGCGGTAAGCCTTGCCGTTGAAACAGGAAGCCCCGACTGAAAGCAAAGCGTCAGTCGCGGGTAGTTCACTCATTCTCAGCAGGCGTAACTACTGCCATGACTACGAGCTTGTGGCCTCTATCAGCAGCAAAACCATGAGGCACCAAAGGGTCACAAAGAATGCAGGTTTTTTCATCTGCCTCAATCCGGTCATCTCCCACCACGAATGTCCCTTTCCCCTGAACACAATACATAAGGAGACGCATAGGGGCCTTATGTGGTTCAAGCTTCTGTCCTTCATTTAAACACATCAGCGCAACACGCATCTCGGGCTTATCAGCAAGCATTTCCCTGGATATTTTATCAGGATAAAATTTGATCAATTTCTTAAGGTCCAATACTTCCATAATATCCTCCTTTTTCATCTAGATGGTTGAACTCACATGCTTGAGGACTTCGCCACGAGTGCTTATCACGATTTCCTCAAAGGGAAGCACTTTGTGAGCCAATTCCATCCCTTTTTTTACAATTAGGGGTAACCTAGAACAACATGGAACTTCCATATCGATGACCGTGACATTCTGAATATCAGCCACTTGGAAGATCTCTGCAAATTTCCCCACATACTCTTGGACATTGTCAAACTTCGGACAACCGATCATAACGACCCTGTCTTTAAGGAAGTCATCATGAAAATTTGGATACGCCAAAGGTGTGCAGTCAGCGGCGACAAGAAGCCTTGCGCCTCTGAGAAATGGCGCTGTTGGAGGCACTAATGCAATTTGCACTGGCCAGTGAGACAAGGCAGAAGCACTAACGGATTGATAAGCAGGCCTATTGGCAGTATCGCACGGTGTCGTGAACATTTGAATTTTGCTCGACGGACACGCATGCGGAATATTTTTCTCGGGAGCCGACTCCTCTTTGCCTTTTCCTTCCAAGTAACGCTCTACCGCCTCCGGATCAAATTCAGCTGCTTCACGTTCTATGATTCGTATAGCGTCTTGAGGACATTCTCCTAAGCAGGCCCCTAGACCATCGCAGTAAACTTCAGAGACCAGTCGCACCTTTCCGTCAACTATCTGGAGGGCACCCTCGGCACAGGCGGGGACACATTGCCCACAGCCGTTGCACTGTTCTTCATTTATTTCAATTATTTTTCGCATAATTATCCTCCTAAAATTTTTGGTGTAGGGAGTTTTATAAGAGTACTGACCGCCAATTTTTTCCCCCTTTCGGTAAGAAAAACCCGGTTTATCAGCGAAGTCAGTTTTTCGCTTTCAACAGGGCTCTCTTTTTGACTGTCTTCAAGGTTTACCATTAGATCCGCATCATAGAGCATCTTGAAGTTTATCGTCTCCTCCTCCCTTGGATGGTGATGATGACCAATAATGTCACACACTTCATCCATGAGTTCTGCCTTAGCTCCAAGCCTTGAGAGAATCTCTTTGGCCACTGGAGGCCCTTCGACCTCCTGGTATCGGGCCTCGTTACTGTTATATTTAAGTTCTGCCTGCTTGATTCCGATGTCGTGCAGGTACGCTGCTGATAAAACCACCGCCGGATTGCCTCCCTCTGCCTTGACAAGCTGTTCCGCGTATCTGGCAACCCTCATTGCATGGTTGATGCGTCTAAAATCTCGCTCAAAATAGCGTTTCATTTCGATAGCTACTCGGTCTTTGAAGAGATCATCCCTTTGCGACAACAAATCAGGCGAAAGTTCGCCAAGACATTGTTCTGCGTATTTACAATAGGCGGCGCATCCAAAGTCCATCTTTGGATTTACAAATTCATGACCGCATTTTTTGCAGGTCCTGACGGTATCATCTTTAAAGAATTCCACCGTCTGACCACACTGAGGGCACGTTACCTCAAAGATTGCTCCTAAGTCCCAAAATCCTGTATCCTGTGCAGGACATCTCATCGTTTGTTTCCTCCTCTCTATCCAACAAACCGACCTTTTTTGTGCAGGCGCGCGGCCCTGTTTATAAGCTCATGCAGATCTCTCGATAAGAAGAGATTCTCACCCTGATCTTAAGGGATGAAGGGAAGACAGGAGAGTGCGTGAGCCCCTTCACCCCAATATCCTCTCTCTATCCCAAGATTGCTTTTAAATCAGAATCTGGAGTAGAGATGGGCTTGATATCAAAGTTTTTCACAAGCACATCCAGTACATTTGGCGTAAGAAAAGCTGGAAGTGACGGCCCAAGACGGATATTCTTAATGCCCAGATAAAGGAGCGTGAGAAGAATAGCAACGGCCTTTTGTTCATACCAGGAAAGAACCATAGAAAGAGGCAGGTCATTCACTCCTACATTGAATGCTTTTGACAGAGCTACTGCAATCTGAATGGCTGAATATGCATCGTTGCATTGTCCAACATCAAGAAGGCGCGGGATGCCACCAATATCGCCTAATTCCTTATCAAAGAAACGGAATTTTCCGCATGCTAGCGTCAGTACAATGCAATCCTTGGGCACCTTTTCCACAAATTCTGTATAATAATTTCTGCCGGGCTTAGCCCCATCGCAGCCGGCCACAAGGAAGAAGTGGCGTATTTTTTTGTTTTTCACCGCTTCAATGACTGTCCCGGCAACGCCCATGACCGTGTTCCTCCCAAAACCTACCATTACTGATTTGCCAGTAGTGTCTTCAGTGAAACCCGGAAGTTGAAGGGCCTTTTCGATAACAGGCCCAAATTGTTTGTCAGAGATGTGTTTAACGCCAGGCCAACCCACAAGACCAGCCGTGAAAAGATTTTCCTTATATGATTCCTGAGGTTTCTGGATGCAATTGGTTGTCATCAGAATTGCGCCGGGGAATTTTGCAAACTCTTTGTGTTGGTTTTGCCAAGCAGTTCCGTAATGACCGTAAAAATGGGTATATTTTTTCAGTCCAGGGTATGCGTGACAGGGGAGCATTTCTCCGTGCGTATACACATAAATGCCTTTGCCCTCGCTCTGCTTTAAAATCTCCTCAAGATCCTTGAGGTCATGCCCGGAGACGAGAATTGCCTTGCCTCTTTTTACTCCCAACGGGACTTTTGTGGGGACGGGGTGGCCGTAATTGCCGGTATTGCCGGCGTCGAGGAGTTCCATCGTCCTGAGATTAATCTCACCGCACTTGAGCACCAACCCAATCCAATCATTTAGACTAAGGTCGGTTCTTAAGGTGGCAGCCAAGGCTTCATGGCAAAAAGCGTAAACGACATCGTCTTCCTGCCCGAGTATTTGTGCATGATCAGCGTAGGCGGCAACACCCTTCAGTCCGTAAAGCAGGGTCTGCTGTAAAGAGAGTATATCAGCATCAATGGAAGCGTCAGATTTTACGCCAACTTTGTGTCCATGCTCGACTAACATTTCTTTCAGGTGAACCGGCTTGTATAGGGCAGGCCCTTCAGAAAAGTTGACATTGCCCCCCGCAGCCTTAACTTTATTCTTTAACCTTTCCCTAATCTCTGCGCAGTCGTTAATGAGGGTAACAAATCTGTCTGGATCAAAATCAACATTGGTAAGAGTGGAAAAGAGAGCCTTGACCGTAAAGACGTCGGCATCATGATCGTTCACCCCAACCTTTTTTCCTTCCAACGCGAAGAGTGAAAGCCCTTTGAGTGCGTATACCAAGACATCCTGCAACGCGGCAACATCCGAATGTTTGCCGCAAACCCCCAATTCAGTGCAACCTTCTCCTTTCAATGCTTGCTCACATTGGTTACAAAACATAATGTCCTCCTTGATTTTATGATACACTTTATGGCTTAGAGCCATACACTTCAGTTCATGCTTCAAGTTTAAAAGATATTCTCAAATCTGTCTTTGACTTAAATCAAAAAATCATTTTCCCGTGTTTTTTCCTGAACAGGATGCCAGATACTCTCCAGTGCCCATCTGATTGAGAACTTCACCGAAGCGTTCTCCAGCAATGTTGTGCATCATATAACACTTCACACAGTTCTTGACTATTTTTAAGGTTTCATCAATCGAAAAGATACTATTTAACTCGGTGCCCAATCGTGGATGCCTGCCCAGTTTTCCGCCCACCAGGATTCGATATCCCCTCTTGGACTCTCTGACGGTTCCCGTGGGGCACACATTGATGCATTGACCGCAGGAACGACACTTGCAGTAATTGATAGTCGGTTCATTGGCGTCATCCAGAAGAGTCATTGCTGCCTCACGACATATAGCGCAGCATGCGCCGCACTTGTCGCATTTGTTACCTGAAATTGAAGGCTGTCGAGCGCCTATGAGGCCTATATCTGAAATCTGAGGACGGGAACAGGCATTGGGGCAGTCTGAAACCGTTACCTGAAATGCAAGGTGCATTTTTAAGGGGCCGTTGACTTTTTCTTTTAAGAAGGCCTTAAGGCCTTTCCCGGATAGAAGGCCATCCAGTCTTTGAACCATGTCTTCTTCGTCTATTGCGCGGTTGGGGCAACCGCTCCTTCCGAAACAGGCCTAGATGTGATAACCAGTTACCTCGTCTTCCATGTCATTGAGGAACCTTCCTTTGCAAGCATTCACTTGCTCCAGTGTGACTTCTGTGGCCCTAGCATGGGCGGCCTCTTCTTCCACTCTTTTTTGACCCGTTTACGAATGAAAAAGGGAACTTTCGATGATGCATCCTCTGCATTTCTTGACCATGCTCCTGTTGATCCTTATTACTGAGACTCTGATAGTTGCGATTGCGCATATCCCTCGGTAATTATAATACCGTATGCGACACGGTTAGGCTTTGACATAAGGCAAAAAATAATGATATTAATTTAACAACAATGGAGGAACCCGATGAGGATTGCTGATATGATGGCAGGAATTGAGTTGTTTCAGGGGCTATCCGAGGAGCATTTTGAGGAGTTGACCGACATCGTCGTGGATCAGACTCTGCTGCGGGGACAGTCAATTTTTTCAGATGGCGACGCGGCAACAGGGTTTTATGTTGTAATCTCAGGGAGAGTCAAAGTTTTCAAACTTTCTTCTGAGGGCAAGGAACAGATCCTGCATATCTTTGGACATGGAGAAGCTTTTGGCGAGGTCCCAATGTTTGCAGGTAAACATTTCCCCGCAAATGCTGAGGCATTAGAAAAAAGCCGCATTTTCTTCTTCCCCCGGACAGCATTTATTGCGTTGATAAAAAGGGAGCCATCTCTTGCCATGAACATGCTGGCAGCCCTGTCCAAACGCCTGAGGCAGCTGGCGCGGCTTGTCGAAGATTTATCGCTCAAGGAAGTGCCGGGCAGGCTTGCGGCCTATCTCCTCTATCTCAGTGAGCGCGGTAACGATACGGAAGATTTGGAGCTGAATATCACTAAAGGTCAGCTCGCAAGCCTCCTCGGCACTATCCCCGAAACATTGTCTCGCATCCTGGCTAAAATGAGCACCCAGGGCATAATTCAGGTGCAGGGGAAATCGATCAGATTACTGAATCGCAAGGCTCTGGAAGACCTGTCCTCCGAGGGGAAATACCTACTGTGAATTAAACATCTTAAGGATGGCCTTAGCGCGGCACGCGCGCAGAAAAGATAGGACGAGTGGGAACAATTCTTCGAAACTGACATCACCATTTCATGGTTTCTCCGTGTCCTCCCTGGTGGCGAGGACTTCGGCCGTGACGATAACTCTAACGCTACGATTTTGACTGAAGAACGAGAGCCGCGTCAGCAAGTTTGAGCGAAAATCCCAACAAGGTCATTTAATTCTCTTGGAAATTATTTTAAATTCATCAGTCCCTGCGTTCTTCAAAAGCTGGAATAACACGGTCTCAGTGCTTGTGATGACAGCCCCTGCGTCTCGCATAAACTCCATGGCCATTTTCCAGTTGTTTTCCGTTCTTGAGCAGACAGCATCGCATACCAGATGGACGTCGTACCCTTTCTCCAAAAGGCCTATGCATGTCTGAAGGATACATATGTGGGCTTCCATGCCCGTCAAAATGACGGTCTTCTTATCATGCTGTCTGAGTGCGTCAGAGAATTTGCGTTCCTCACAAGAACTGAATGTCAACTTTTCGAAAGGTTCATAGACTGGAAGTTTTTTTATTATTTTCTCTACAGTGCGTCCCAGCCCTTTGGGATATTGTTCTGTCAGGACTATCGGCATCTTCAGTAAAGTTGCAATTTCAATCAGATGGAGACAGTTCTCAACTAACTCATCTCTTGACTTCATGATTGCCGCAAGTTTGTCCTGAATGTCGATAAGGGCCAGGATGCTATTATGTCTAGTAATGAAAAATTTATTCATCCTAACCTCCGGGTTATAAATGTCTGAATGATTGACCAGGACTCTTGTGGAGAAAAATTATCAGTCTCTATCACGACTTCCGGATCCAGTGGCTCCTCATAGGGAACTTGCAATCCCGGCACAGGCCAGCCAATGGTTCCTTTCTTATAGATGTTGCTTGGCGCGCCGAACGTTTCACCGCGAAATGTCTCTCTTTTTTTGCATATCTCAAGTGAACATTTCAGATAAACCTCCGCAAAGTTTGTTATCATCTGTCGTGCTAGTTTTCTCCATTTCCTCCTATTGCCCGTGGCATCGATCACTACATTGTGACCGAGCTCAGATAAAAGTTTTGCGACGTAAATCAAGGATCGATAGACAAGATCTCTTTCGGATTCCGAAAATGTTGGGTTAGGTGTGACCACCTGTCGCAATGTGTCCATACGAAGGATTACGAAATCAGGATAGAACTTTCTGATAGCCTCTGCCAAGGTGCTCTTTCCGCTTCCGGGCAGGCCCGTGATCCAGAGGACGAACGAACTCATGGTGTAAGGATAGCATATTTTAAGGGACGTACAAAATATTTTGAAAAAAGGTTTGCTACTAAGGTAATATTTTTAATGTACCATTCAGATTTTGTCCCCCTCCATTTGCACACAGAATACAGTCTTTTGGATGGAGCAATAAAAATAAGCGAGCTTGTCGAGCAGGCAGTCTCTTACAAGATGCCTGCCGTTGCTATTACCGATCACGGGAATTTGTTCGGAGCAATTGAATTTTATAGGAAGGCGATTAAGGCGGGAATAAAGCCCATCATCGGTTGCGAAGTGTATGTCGCACCTAACAGTCGTCTTGACAGGGCAAAAACTACTATAGATGCTAATTTGCCAGAAGAGGCAGCCTTCCATCTCATTTTGCTTGCGCGCAACAACGCAGGATACAAGAATTTGACAAGCCTTGTAACAAGTGCATATTTAGAAGGGTTTTACTACAGACCGAGGATTGACAAATACCTCCTTGAGCAATACAGTGGCGGATTAATTGGACTTTCAGCGTGCCTCAAGGGAGAGATTCCTTATTATCTTCAACATGGTCAGATTGATAGGGCACGTGAAGCGGCGCTTCAGTATAAGCACATTCTCGGCCCCGAGAATTTTTTCTTGGAGCTCCAGCACAACGGTATCCCTGAACAGGAAGAAGTTAATAAGCAACTGATAGAGATGTCAAAAGATCTACATATCCCTGTTGTAGCAACGAATGACTGTCACTACCTAAAAAAAGAAGATT
>JBKQMP010000041.1:0-8981 GCA_052146665.1 Dissulfurispiraceae bacterium | reverse complement strand
CTCTGCCTTGAACTCCTTGTCGTACTTCCTCCGGCCACTACCATTGCTGTCTTTCATCTCGCACCTCCGTAGGTTATCTATTTTAACCTAACCTTTCGGTGTGTCCGCTATTCCGGGGGAAGTTCAGTCCAAAACGACAATCTATAGTTCATGGCACACATTTACTAGCGAGCACCCCATTTAAAATTCTATATAGCGATTTTATTGCAATATCCTTCATAGATGATATAATTAACATAAGGTTGTTGGCCTTTTGATGGCCATGGAGGCAATATTGACCTTGCACCCACTTACCCACTTCTCTCAACTCATAGAATATCTTATTTTTTCACTAACCTCATCTAAGTTCTTTCAGACACTTTAAATGAAAGACGAAGACAAGACAAAAAAGCAACTCATAACTGAACTGATAGACTTTCGTGGAAGGATCTTAAAATTACAGAAAGCTGAATCACAAGAGACATCGGAAACTCAATGCAGGATGCGTAAGGTCACCGAATGCCGGCAGGCGGGAGAAGCTTTTCAACGCGCCGAAGAACTCTATCGTTTCTTAGCAGAGAATACAAACGACATGATTTCCCGCCATTTACCGGATAGTACCTATCTTTACGTATCTCCTGTGTGCCAGACCTTATTTGGGTATGAGCCTGAGGAATTGATAGGCACCAAGGCCTTTGATCAGATTCACCCGGATGATGTCAAAAGGATCATAGCCATTTCGCAGGAGGCTGTTAGATCGGGTGGGACCGATATGGGGCAATATCGTCACCTCAAGAAGGACGGGCAATACGTTTGGGTGGAGACCGTTGGCAAAGTCATCAAGGATGAAGCAACAGGTAACGTCGAGGATATCATCTGCGTAGTCCGCGATATCAGCGAGCGCAAGCTGTCGGAACTCCACCTTGCAGAGACACAGGCGCATCTCCTTGCAATGCTTGAGAGCACAGACGATTTTATCTGGTCCGTTGACTCACAATATTATGGACTCATTACTTTCAATCATGGTCTTGCGAAGCATTTCTCCACCAATTACGGCCTCGAACTCCGCACAGGCATGACGCCGGATGATCTGCTGCCACCGACACGTGCTATTGTTTGGTATGAATTCTATCAGCGCGCGTTGCGAGAGGGTTCCTTCAGCACGGAGTATGTTGTTATGGCTGGAACGAAGATCCTTCTTCTCGCTTTCAATCTTTTGAGGCGGAATGAGGAGGTGTTCGGCATTTCGGTCTTCGGAAAAGACATTACCAAGCGCAAGCAGGCGGAAGAGACGCTGAGGGCATCACAGCAGCTCATCGAGGGGATTATCAACGCGATATCCGTGCGGGTATTCTGGAAGGACAAGAATCTCGTTTACATAGGCTGTAACGCGGCATTTGCGCGCGATGCTGGATTTCTCGATCCGAAGGATATCATCGGGAAAGATGATTACCAGATGGGGTGGCGTGACCAGGCGGAATTGTATCGCAACGATGACCGCCAGGTCATCGACTACGGCGTCACCAAGTATCTCATCGAAGAACCCCAGACAACCCCGGAAGGGAACACCATTACACTTCTGACGAGCAAGTTGCCTCTGCGCAATTCCAAGGGGGAGATCAGCGGCGTACTCGGAACGTATATTGACATCACCGAGCTCAAAAAAACAGAGGAAGCGCTGCAGGAAGCGAGCAAGTTCAATCGTCAGATCATCGAAAGCGCTAAGGAAGGGATCATTGTTTATGCTCCGGACCTGAAGTACCAAGTCTGGAATCCGTATATGGAACAGCTTACCGGCCTCCCGGCCGGCGAGGTCCTGGGCAGGCACCCCCTGGAAATCTTTCCCTTCCTGCGCGAGACTGGAGCTATGGCGACACTTGAAAAAGCGCTGGCAGGGGAAATTAACGAAGCAGAACGTATTCATTTTCACATACCCAAAACGGGGCGGTCAGGCTGGACTTCAGATATCAGTGCTCCGTTGAGGAACGCCAAAGGGGAGATTGTCGGCGTTATCGGAACAGTGCGTGACATCACCGAGCACGTAAAGCTCGAAGACCAACTCCGCCACGCCCAGAAGATGGAGGCAGTAGGCACGCTTGCAGGCGGCATTGCCCATGATTTCAATAACATCCTCAATGTGATTATGGGGTATGGTACATTAGCCCAGAACAGCCTTGATGCCGGCAGTCCGTCTAAGGAACAGATGGATGAGGTGCTCAAAGCTGCTGACAAGGCTGCAACTCTCATCAGAAGGCTGCTTGCCTTCAGCAGAAGACAGGTCATTGAGGTAAAGCCTTTTAATATCAACGATCTAGTCCTCGGCCTGCAGAAAATGCTTGTCCGGATTATCGGGGAGGATATCGATTTACAATTAAATCTTATGGGCAGATCATTGGTAGTGCTGGCAGATCCCAGTCAGATCGAACAGGTACTGATGAATCTTGCCACAAATGCCAGGGACGCAATGCCGAATGGCGGCCGTCTGGGGATCAGCACCGGCCTTGAAGAAATAGACGATGAATATGTTGCAGTTTATGGATATGGGAAGGCTGGGATGTATGCGCACATCATGGTTTCCGATACTGGCAGTGGCATAGACGAGGAAACGCAGAAGAAGATGTTCGAACCCTTTTATACCACGAAAGGTGTTGGTGAGGGGACAGGCCTCGGCCTTGCAATCTCCTACGGAATAATAAAACAGCACGGCGGCTATATCAGGGCTTACAGCGAACTGGGGCAAGGCACCGTGGTTAAAGTATATCTGCCTCTCATGAAAGAAGCGGCAGTCGTGGACAAGCAAGCGGAAACTTCTCACGCAGCCAGGGGTGGGGATGAGACAATCCTCGTGGCTGAGGACGATGCTGCCCTTCGGAACTTGATAAGGATAGTGCTGGAGTCTTCCGGCTACAGTGTGATCAGCGCTGAGGACGGGGAGGATGCGATCATAAAGTTCACGGACAATAGGGACAAGATAGCGTTAGTGGTCCTCGACATGATCATGCCCAGGAAAAGTGGTAAAGAGGTGAGCGACGCGATAAGGAAAGTGAGTCCCTTGATAAAGATACTCTTTTCGAGCGGATATGCGGAGGCCACGATGAAAACTGAGGAACTGACAGCATCCGGCTTTGACTTCATCCAGAAACCTGTCATGCCGCATCGCCTCTTGAGCCAGGTGAGGGAGGTTCTTGATAAATGAGGTGAAGATAATGACTGATTAGATGTTTTTATTTTTTTCCATATAAAATATTTCTATGTTTTCGCATTCATGTTGAATTTTTTGATAGATGCTATACCCCAGCTTTTCATAGAGATGAATATTATTGTCGCTTTTTGAACCCACAAAGAGCTCATAGCGTTTAGTGTTATAATGATTTTCAATTTCTTTCATCAAGGCTGTTCCGATTCCTTGATTTTGTATGCTCGGGTGAACAGCCAGTCTCCCGATAAAACATGTTCCATTTTTTGCAAAAGCGCGAACGGTGCCAATTATTTTGTCGTCCGCTACCGCTTTTAGGATTATGTGGTCACCGAATTGTTTTTCTAGTTCTTCAAGGGTTTGTTTTAGAGGAGGGATGTCACAATTATTGTAGCGCTTGGCCTCGATTTGATATGCCAATTTTTGTATCTTCAATATTTCTTCAGCATCTTTAATTTCCGCTTTGATTATTTTTAAATTCATTTTTATTCATTACATACTACTGAGAAAACGAGAGGGGTTTATAATCGTGGATAAAAAAGATTTTTATAAAGAATTTTCTCTCAGGACGAAATCCTATAAGAAGACTTTCAGACTCACTATGATTCATCCTGCGCCGAGGCATGCACTTTCTCTCAAGACAAGACATGGCGCCACTTAGGCAAGCAGGTCAGTAATTAGCCTAAGTTACCCATCAGTTTGTTAATTGCGCGGCGCAAAACTGAATCGTCTCTCTTCTTTCCGGTCCACTATAAGTATAGGATCTTTTTTCAGCCCTAATAGGATCAACGCCGACAGTAACCCATTTTTCCTCAGAGTAGCGATAGAACTTTTTAACCCTCTCAGAAGAAAGCATGATGTCAAGCATGCAATCGGTCACCATATCATACGTGTCATCCTCATAAACAACGCGTATATGCATTCCAATCCTCCTTTGCTCCTTACGCAATTCATAAACCAGACTGCATTCATATTGATTTGACTGCCATTTGTTATGCCCGCAGTCCAAACCCTTAACGTACCTCTAATATACTTTGACACATTGTCATGTTTTTTTCAATTCATGAAACTATTTGCTTCATAAGAAGGTAATTAGCCCATACATAGATGTCTGCACGAGGCGACACACTATGGTTCCATCATTTTTTACTATGATTCTGGCTATACACTGCCGGTCAAAATATGCTTCTGTATTTACACGGCCGGCCAAACTATCCTTCCGATCAGGACGGTAACTAGGTCTTTGTGAAGTCAAAAGGCCCTCAAGAGAGACAAACTATGGTTCCTAATGAGGACAATCTTTCATTCGCGTCACAGCGTGTCTCATGAAAGCATACTTTGACGCAAACTACAAACTATGCTTCCTAGCCATCTGCCTTTTTGATCCCGTGCTTCTTGCAGACCTTGACGCATTCTGAGCTTGGGTATGCACCGGGATTCTGCAGTGGATTAGGGACGTAAGTAATCGTAACCACGAACGGGTCGCATGAAGGAATTGCTGCCTGTGCGCACCGTGCGATTTGTCGTTGTGCCTAGAGTTTTCGTCCAATGAGTTTAAACCCATTATTCGAACTGACCATGAAATGTCTGAAAATAGCGTCAGGCCGACAACGGCAGAAATGATAGAATTATAAGGTTTGTATTATAATATTTGCAAAAGCTCTAACGAGGTTAATCTCCGGCCACTAAATCCTGATTTGGGGATTCTTGCGGCGGCTTGTCAGGGTACTGATAAGCTCGGTTGACAAGCGGACATACGCTATTTCCATGCAGAAGTTAAGGAGGAAAATAAAGCTATGAAAACGAGTTCATTTAAAGTGATTGCAGTATGCATGACTATCATTTTACTGTTGCCCATAACGGCTGTTATCCGGGAAGCATCTGCACAACAACCCCCGCCTGTGGCAGCACCACTAGTGCGCGAAGGTGCCTTTGCGACGCAACTGGCGGAAGCCCTGAATTTAGGCCAGACTTCTTCAGAAACGGAAGCGGAGAGCATGCTTGGCGCTGCTGGCGTGGCCCCAAGGACGGGTTGGATGGCGGACTACCCGGTGACACCTGACATCATAGGTGAGCTGCGCGATTCAATCATATACGCAACCCAGGCAGGTACATTGGCGATGGATCAAACCAGTGCGCTGACCGCTCTTCAGACTGTGCAGACAAACGTGACGTTAAGCGTCACGCCGGCACCAGCCGGCCCCCCGAACATTTCGTCTGAGGAGGCCCCGTCTGATATGACTAATAATCCGCAATACTATCCTGATCAGTCAGTGATAAACAGCTATTATGCTGACCAGGGTCCGCCAATTGTAACCTACTATGCCCCGCCTCCGGATTATTATTACTTATATTCTTGGGTTCCATTTCCCTTCTGGTGGAGCGGATATTGGTTCGGCGGATTTTTCTGCCTTAACGATTTCCATAGATACTACCAGGGACACTACGTCTCCAACCACTTCAACGATTACAATTCTCACCATGTATATAGAGTCGACCCCGTGGCCAGATACAACGGAAGGACATACTCAGGCATAGGCTCGCCACGATCAAATGCGTACCTCAGCACCGGCGTGAGTGGCGCACAACAACGGATCTTCAACCGCAACCGTATGAGTGCACCACAACATTACAATATAAATCCCGGACGCTCGCAGACTAATACGCAGTCGTACAGGCAACCATCCTCAGCACCCCGCACCGTCGCCAATCCCTTTTCATCCAGTAGGGTTTACACCAGGCCCCCTGGTGGAGGCAGAACGTATACCGGCCCCAGCAATAGGAGCAGGTCCGTCAGTGCCCCAAGCAGGGGCAGTAGTGGAGGCCATAGCGGTGGGGGGTCGCACGGTGGAGGACATCGATAGGAAGAACTCCTCCTTTACCCGATAGACCTTTGCTCTGCGTTCAGTAAGTACCACCAAAACAATCTAACGATATTAGATCTTTTGGATATTGGGAAACATGACAACATGTAATGCAAGCGTTTATAAACAGCCTAAAAAGAGTAACCGCCGTAACAAATGTACTACTAGGGGCCGCATGTTAGATAGAAAACTCTATAACATCCCAAAAGTAATATTAGGGAAGAAGGCATGTATCATAGCGACTCATGAAGTGTAGCACTTGCAGAGGGGACCCCGTAAACAGGTTTAACGGCAGGACGTTTGCCGGCATCGGATCTCCACGGGGAAACAATTACATCAGCACGGGAGTCAAGGGATCACCTGAAAGGAAATTTAACCAAAACCGCTCATTTGGCCCCCGACCCAGCACTAATACGTTTCGCTCCCCAGCGAGTAGAACAGGCGCTGTCAGACAGCCATCAGTGAGTAGTAGAAGCGCCGCCAATCCGTTTGCGTCAAGCAGAGTCTACAGTCGGCCCCCGGGAGGAGGCAGAACATTCAGCGCTCCAAGTGGTGGAAGCAGGGGGGGCAGCGTAAGCAGGCAAGGTGGAGGTGGCAGAAGAAGGTAGAGGGTATTTCTAGAAAGGTTTGGACAGCACTGACGCCAACTGCAAGATTGCCAGACACCTGCCCAGTGTGGCTTATTGCCTGTCCCGTGCTAAATCAATCAACCATTCAACCAAGAAACTCCTCAATACCGATCATTATACTCTCGAGGGCTCGTAGTGATTTTATTGCGTCATCGTCTATTTCAAGACTATGATTAGCGCCCTCGATAACGATACTGTCTCCGCCGGTTATCTTCAAAAGGTCATCCAGATTTTCCTTATCATAATATGGATCAGCTGTGCCAATAGCAAAAAAAGCCCTATGCTTTACCTTTTTTATTTGAGAAAGCAGTTTTTCACTCTTCAGAATAGGTGTGAGCCAGATACACTGCAATGTCGGCAAGCTCGGCATCAACGCAATAAGATGACCCATTGCTGAGGTGCCGATCGATTTGCCAACGAGAGTTAACGTTGTATACCCTCGTTGCATAATAGCACTGGCGTAAATAGACAACGCATCGGCAGCAGCTCTGCTTCTGCGCTCTTCCTGTGGCAGCGCCATAAAATCTGGAATTTTAACATAGTTGTACTCCGCCCGAAGGACATCAGCGCCTCTTGAAAGAAGAGCCAAGAAGGGATAATACATAGCGGGCATATGAGATGTGTAGCCAAGCCCTGGCAAAAAAATGGATAAATGACGCGTTTCGGCTTTTTGGCGAAAGAACGTATTCACCACTGCCCTCTTCTCATGATCGAAAATATTAAGCGTTTCGATAGAATACATAAATGATCACTTGTGCATTATACTATGCATCTGAATTATAGTGCATCCATCATGCACCTATTCTTTATTTTTACCTAATTCTGTCTCCAAGATTCCACCTGTCCAATAAGACCGGCAGGGAAGTAACTAGAAAGTTGGCTTGTTCGCCTCATTTTAGTTAATAACACCATTATAAGATAATGGTGATCACATACTCCATAGATTATTAAGAGACAACACATGGTCTCTCAGGGCAACATGACCGCCGTTGACGTGATAATAGTGATTGATTGAAGCAAAGCGCAAGCCCAAATGATCGATCACCTTTTTTGGTTATTCCCATATCTGATGACGTTTCGAGCATCCGCCGAGCCATTGCAAATCCATTGAAAAGTACTGTGGATAATGATAGAGAAATAACCAAGTAATCAAAAATTTGTTTGATGAATTAAGGTCAGATCAGTCAGGTCTAGCGCATCACTTGCTAAAAGCTAAGAGACGCATATTTTATTCCTTGAATATTACTGGCTATAACAATTGAAGGACTACAAAGGGGACTGGATCGGTTCCCATGTGCCTGAGTCACGATTCAGCAATGCAATCAGCTCAGGTACCTGCCGCCATTAATATTAATTGTCTGACCAGTAATATAACCGTTGCGAATAAGCATGAGGGCTACATCGGCTATCTCCCCAACAGTGCCGAAACGGCCCACTGGCACAAGGTCCGGCTTCAGTTGCGGAAGACCGTCGGCCATTTCCGTGCCGACAGGGCCGGGAGCGATCGCATTAACTGTAATACCTTCCTTAGCTAGGTGAGCAGAGTAATAATGAGTCAAGCCCAGAATGCCCGCTTTAGATGCGGCGTAATGAGGACCGACAACTCCGCCTATCTGTGCAGCGACAGATGAAAGACTGATTATACGACCCCATTTCAGAGTTCGCATGCCGGGAAGTACCGCCTGAATCGTCAGAAAGACAGATGTGAGATTCACGGCAATTGTCTCATTCCAGTCTTTTTCAGTTATATCTTCGATGGAACGCATTATCCCAATCCCGGCATTGTTCACCAAGATAGATGGCGAGCCAAGTTCTCTTTCTACAATGCCGATCATTCTGTCAACATCAGCCGCCATAGACACATCCGCTTTCACAGCAATAGCGAGGCGGCCGAATTTCCTAATCTGCAAAAACACCTCTTTGGCCTCCTCATCACGATTCCGGTAGTTGATCGCGATATTAGCACCGGCATTGGCAAGTGCAAGGGCGATAGCCCGTCCGATGCCACGGCTCGCCCCGGTTACCAGCGCCACTTTACCTGTCAAATCGTCCACCGGCTTCTCCCTTGCCCACCTGCATCCCTTATTAAGTCATTTCCTGTTTCTGCTATAGTGCAATTATCGAGCGTTCTGCTTTTGTAAATTATATCACCCACTAACGTGTTAATCAAATGGGCCTATTTCTTCTCAGCGATTCCTTAACAATAACCTCAAGGCGAATAAAGAAGAGCTAACGGAGCTATTTTCGGATGGGAGCAGATTCGGGCTGAATAGGTAGAGGTAAAATCAGGCGCCAAGGGAGTAGTTTTAGGCT
>JBKQMP010000040.1:0-41457 GCA_052146665.1 Dissulfurispiraceae bacterium | reverse complement strand
ACGTCGCAGGAATGTTCCCTTTGCGGGCACATTCACCCCGATAATCGGGCAACCCAGGCGATATTCACATGCCGGAAGTGTGGGTTCACGCTCAACGCTGATTACAATGCCTCGTTAGTGATCAAGAGACGTGGAATCAGCATGCCGCGTAATGGTAAGATCACAGCTAAGGACAAGAAGACCGTGGGCTTTCGGAAACAGGATACCAAGTCACAACTAGGGCCGGAACGGTCCGAAGTTACGTGCGTGGAGACCAACGTAAGACGTGGAGCGGGCAATACCCGCACTACGCAGCGGTCGATGAAGCGCGAAGCCCCCGCTTCAACTGCTGTAGGCAGTTAAAGTGGGGGGTATGTTCACTTATTGGTTACTGGCTGGAAATATCCCAAGCATGGGAGCCTTGAGAGGATGATAGACGACAAAAAGGCTCACCCCGTGACCGTTCTTCGAGCGGTAAACCAGCTCATCCTCGATGTTTTCATTAAAAATAATTTTGTTCTTGCCAGTGATATTGCCTTAAAACGAAGTGAAGAATTAATGACGATAACACATCTTGACTGTGAAACAGTTTCACGTATTAAAATACAAATTACCGGGTTGTGTGTCTGACTGTGAACAATGTGCAATCCGTCAGGATTTATAGCGCCGACATTGTGAATGTGTTGTCTGCACATTCTCAATAATTATGCTTTCGTAGGATTTATTGTCTCATAAATATCATGCGATTATGGATGAGCTTTCTAAAGAGTTTCTCATTTCTTTTTTTGCTAAGACTTTGCAAATGCACGGTGACCGACCCGAAGCTGTAAGATGGACAGCAAAGGGGCAATTAATCCACTATCAAGCTCTCCTCGATATTGGTACTGTTGCAGGTAAAAAAATATTGGATTTTGGATGCGGGAAAGGAGATTTTTATCAGTTTTTGAAAAAGCAAAACATATCAACTCAATATACGGGTTATGATATTAATGAAAGCTTGATATCCGCCGCCAAGAAAAAGTATCCAGGATGCAGATTCATGGTGTTCGACATTGAGACAGATTCACTTGAAGAGGACTTTGACTATATCTTTCTCTGCGGTGTATTTAATCTTGAACTACAAGGGCTTGGTGAGACAATCAAAGAAATATTGAAAAAACTGTTTGATCGGTGCAGTATTGCCCTGGCCTTTAATGCCCTTTCAACACATAACCCTAAAAAAGACTTCGAGTTGCACTATGTTCAACCTGAAGAGATCATGGCTTTTGCGCTAAAGAACCTTTCCCCATATGTTGCGTTGAGACATGACAGACTGTCTTACGATTTTACGATGTTTATATACAAAGACGTTAACACTTTGTCCTAAATTAATTCACTCTGGAGATCATTGGTGGTCATTGTAATTATGGCAAATGGAAGCATAATGATTCCATCAAGGATGGCCATCAACCCCCGTCCGTGAAGAGGGGAGAGATAAGACCTTTCATTAAGATCTGTATTGGTCGTCTAGATACTAATAACGGTATACTAACACCGTGGGGCGCGAGAGGAATATGCGCCGCTTCCTGTTGAACAAGGCCCGTTAGGGCGGAGAGCATGTCAAAGTGCGGATGTCATCATCTTCAGCAGATTGGCGCATAACGCTTTATCATCTTTCCTCAAAAATAATGTTCATTTATTTAAGTTTTTCAAATAAATCGGTGTCTTATGGTGTTTAACCGCGTCACTGCGATGATTTGATTTCGGGCAAAGGTTCACCACCGTTTGCGCTGTCATATATTTGAGAATGGACCTACCAGTCATATGCGGACAAATTAAAGGAGGCATAGAACTGAACATTTATTTCTTGGTTTTTCTATTAATCTTTCTTCTCAAGGAAGCTTTTGAATACACAGTTCATTATGTCAACGTAATATATATAAGAAAAGCTGATCACCGTGTACCACCTGAATTTAAAGGAATGATGGACGCGAGTTTGCTGGAAAAGGCTCAAGAATATTCCCTGGATAAGATCCGGTTCGCTCTTATTTCATCGCTGTTTGGCACTTTCATGGCAATCATTTTTATTTTCGGCGGCCTGCTCAATTTGTATAATTCATGGATAGTTTCATTGCATTACAATTTTTTTATTTCAGGATGGTTTTTTTTCATGCTTTTATTCTGCTTCAATAAATTAGTGTCTTTGCCTTTCAGTACATATGAGACCTTCATCATTGAAAATAAATATGGATTCAATACAACGACTCGCAGGTTATGGATAGCGGATTTAATAAAGTCATTCATACTTTCCATTGTCCTTTTGTCTCTGCTAGTTCTGATCGGTCTCTGGCTGATAACATTGAGTACAAATTACTGGTGGTCATTGGTATGGGGCACGATGTTTGCGTTTAGCATATTTTTCACGTATGTATCACCGTATATTGTTGAACCTCTATTTAATAAATTCACTCCTATTGAGGATGACTTACTCAAAAAGAGCATTATCGCCTTGGCAGCGAAAGTGGGTATTGAGACAAGCAGAATACTCCGGATGGATGCATCAAAAAGGAGCAGGCATGCTAATGCATATTTCACCGGTGTAGGGAGGACAAAGCGCGTAGTGCTCTACGACACCCTTCTTGAGGGGATGACCCATGATGAGATAATTGCTATACTGGCGCATGAGATGGGGCACTGGAGAAAATGGCATTTGCTGAAAATTATCGTTTCATTTGAGGTTGTTACATTCATACTGCTTTATCTCGCTTTTAGACTCACCCAAAGCGATTTTCTTTTGACGGTCTTCATGATCCGCCAAAAGAGTCTTTTCGCAAAATTTGTTATTGTCGCACTTTTTGTTGATGTCAGTTCCTTAGCGTTGAAACCAATAATGAATGCTTTCATGAGGTGCCATGAAAGAGCTGCGGATAGGTTTTCGTATGAGGTAACAGGTAATGGCGAGAGCATGATAAGTGCTCTTATAAGGCTTTCCGCTAAAAACCTCTCGACCCTATATCCAAACCCTCTCTTTGCGGCAATCTACTGTTCACATCCTCCTGTGATGGATAGGATAAAATATATCAAGAAATGGCTTGCAGATAAACAAGTATCAAATTAATCGCAAGTTTATCTGGTGACATTCATCTATCATCTGTTTGCGCAAATAAATTATTTCATGGAAGCGATTGATAAAGTTCCGATAAGACCTTGCCGGTCCATTCTCCATGTGTGTCAGAAGGGCGTAGCAGAAATGCCAATTGCACCGAAAAGGTCTTATTGCCCTTGTGAGCAGGCAGCCGGAATTAGAAAGAAACTGGCAGGGGGCTGTATCATCTATCCCTTTCTTATAAGATGGCGGTTGTGACCCGATGGCAAGAATGTATATAAGATCTTCGTTATCGTAATACCCGTGTCTATTAAGACAGCATACATCTTGACAGTGGGGGCAAACGACTGAAGTGGTCTGTTGGATAAAAGAGTCTATGACGTCTGTTAGATTTCTGATTGCTTGTGCATAATGTATAACGTTGTTGAGTTCACTTCGGTGACTCGTAAAGAATTGTTTCGTGAGGACTCTGACCTCTTCCAACCGCTCATTTTCATGCCACGAGACTTCACGATTCAACGAGTTTAATAGCCGCATTGATATATGGTATATTTAAAAAATTTCTTTTGCCAAGTCGTGTGACGTTAAATCTCTGTCTTTTGTGCACTTGCCCTTTTTTGGTCACTCCGCGGTAGTATGGAGTACCGCACGCAGCAATGAGAGAGAGTTAAGCTGTGAGTTTCTTTGATCTGTGATGGTCGCTGGAACCTTTGTTCAGCCGAGGAAGTATATCATGTGTCGTCGCAGGGTATCTAAAAAGGAGGCTATTATGAAATGTAAGGAGTGTAATGGTAACATTAGATTGATTATCGGTTGAAAGTCAGCGATGCTTCACTGCATGGATTGCGGTAGGTATTTCGCGATATCAGAATATATCGATGTCATCGATGAGGTGACATGGGATATGATAGCTCAAAGACCAAGTAATCGTGTTTGAGGCGTGAAAGACGACTGTATGGATAGGCATCTCCAAAGGCGTGACGAACTCTTTAGGGCAATTGCCAGTCCCTATGATGTTGCTCAGAGGCATTATGAATTCAAGTGCAACGGATGTACTGAAAATTGTTGTACGATAGCATCTTATCTCCATACTTTATTGGAATTGGAAGAGCTCTCCCTTGCGGAAGGATGAAAGAAGCTTCATGAAACTGAACAAAAGAAATCAGATTTAGGACAGACGCGGTTTTTAATGTCGACAGAACGTTCCGGGAAGACGAGAGAGAGATGTCCTTCTCAATGAAAATGGCCTACGTTTTATTATCAAAACCGTCCTCTGTTCCGGCTTCACGTTCTTCCCTATGAACTTTATAAAAAAGATACGTCAATCGACTATGGCATTGGATGCTGCGGGTTTATGGCCGAAAAGTTGACACAAGCCATGCAATATCTCCCATTCGGCCGCACAATATCTTACACGGAATTCGCGAAGTTTGAAAACGAACTCAGAAGCGAAGCCAATTTGAACGATAGATTTAATAGGACTGCTGCGGATATGACTTTTAAGATATTTCCGCATAGCGAAGGGGAGATCCCATTTCTCACCTAATAATTGATGGGTACAATGTTATCGGTGTTCTTCATAAGGACATGGACAAGGCAAGGAACGAATTTATTGACGTCCTGGTGCGTTACAGAAATTTGACAATGCATGACATTACGGTTGTCTTTGATGGTTATCATCAAGGGGGCGGTATGGAGCATACAACAATTCGCAGCGGGGTAAAGGTTATTTATTCAAGGCTTAGGGAGCGTGCTGATGATGTCATAAAAAGGATTATTGCAAAAGACAGGAGAGAGTGGATTGTAGTGACCTCCGATAGAAGTATCATTAGCCATGCATGGTCTGTAAACTCAATCCCGGTGCCTTCCATTAGATTTTATCAGATTGTGACAGAGGCGACGGGAAAAACAGATCACGTGAACGAAGTTGAAGATAGTGGCAAGGATGATGCAGGAAGACTTGCAGATTTGCATGCAGAGGATGATGGCGAAATAGGTCGTTCTCGAAAAGGAAATCCCCATATGCGTTCAAAAAAAGAGAAAGCTGTTAAGAAGGCATTAGGTAAATTATAGATTTACGAAGGCAATGGTCTGATACGGAAGTACTGAGAATTGATCACTTTGAAATGTTACGCATGACGCATAAGACTGAAGCTGAGCCCCGATTTAATGAATTCAGGCCTGCGGATATCCTGACCGTTGTTTTTGCCTCGTTACTGATGATCCTTACAGGGATCTTTTTCAAGAAAGTGCCCTCAGCAGGGTATTTAATGCTTATATATTCTTCTATAATGATTTTCCAGATAATCCTCATATATTTAAGCAAAGTCAATAAGCTTCTTGCGCTGTTCAGGGATCTCGTCTTTCCTGTAATCGGTGTCCTAATAATTTTTGACAGTCTCGGACTAATTGTGCACAAGATCAATCCGCAGGACATTGATTATGTTCTCATAAGGCTGGATTATCTGATTTTTGGTAATTATCCGACTGTTTATCTGGAGAGGATAATGCATCCGTTGCTCACCGATGTGTTAGAGGTTGCATATTCAACTTATTATTTCATGCCCATCGCTTTAGGCATCGCAGTGAAGCTAAAAGGCAAGAATGAGAATTTTGAGAAGACCCTTTTTTTCATTCTCCTATGCTTTTATCTCTCATATGTTGGGTACATGTTGTTTCCAGCTCTAGGGCCAAGGTATTCGATCAAACATCTCCAAGGAAAAGAGCTGGGAGGTTTACTTTTATCAGAGCAAATCCAGAATGTACTTAATCTCCTTGAAGGGGTAAAAAGAGATGCTTTTCCCAGTGGCCATACGGGCGTCGCTCTTACGGTCCTTTTTTTAGCTTTTCGATTTGCCAAGCGCCTTTTCTGGATGCTGTTACCACTTGCATTACTTCTCATTCTTGCCACTGTGTATTGCAGGTACCATTACGTGGTTGACGTTATTGCTGGGGTGGTGCTCACGGTTGTCACAATCACCGTTGGTGAATTATATTATAAAGTACAGTTGAGAAGGAATCATGGCTGATGACAGTATCGTCATTGAGGTGAAGGTTATCCCGCGTTCTTCAAAAAAAGGTATCATGGGTTATACTGGTGATGTCTTGAAGGTAAAAGTTACCGCGCCTCCTGTGGATGGTGCTGCGAATGAACAACTCATGGAATTACTATCTGAAAAGTTCGGAGTGAGAAAGGGCAATATTGTAATTTTAAAGGGCGAGACATCGAAGCGTAAAACAGTCAAGATAATTAATCCGGCCCATCGGCTATAGTGATAAGGGGGTAACTTCTTGATGCAAGGTATGACAGGCTTTGGAATTGCGGAGAAAAACGAATTTAAGGTCGAAATACGGTCGCTGAACCACCGGTATATGGAAATTTCAATGAAACTCCCGCCTATGTTGATGAAGCATGAGATACCCATGAGAAACTTGATAAGAGAAAGGTTTGCAAGAGGGAAATTCGATGTGACAATATCATTGACTGGGAAACAAAATCAAAACGTGAACATTAATAGAGAACTCGCAAGAGGAATTTATGAGGCTTTTTCCGGATTACAGAAGGAGCTATCTATTGCGGGAGATTTCTCGATTAATTTTTTTTCGGGGTACAGGGAGCTTCTGCTGACCGAGGAGCCAGAGTTCAATGCGGAAGTGCTTTATGACACGTTTGAAAGTGCTCTCTCCCAGGTTGATGAAATGCGCAAATACGAAGGCGCCATGCTCAAGGAGGAACTTCTAGATCGGGTGCGCAAGCTGGAGGAAATTCAAAATGGAGTAGTGGAATTGTCCAAAGGTGCGGTTTATGCTCATACGGTGGTGCTATCCAAGAGGTTGACCGAACTGCTTAACAATGTCCCAATTGATGAGGCGAGGACTATACAGGAAGTTGCGTTGATGGTCCAGAAGACTGATATTACTGAAGAGCTTGTAAGGCTTAAGACGCACCTGCGCAAACTCTACTCAATTCTTTCGGAGGGGGGCGTTATGGGGAGGAAAATTGATTTTATCCTTCAGGAAATCAATCGAGAGACAAACACCATAGCTTCAAAGTCAGATGATATCAGGATCATAGAATCAGCCATCGAAATTAAGGCCGATATAGAAAAGCTCAGGGAGCAGGTTCATAATATTCAATGAAGAATGTTTTTGTTCCTATAGGATTCGGAAATGTAATCGCGGCGTCGAGGGTGGTGGCAATCGTAAATCCCGGTTCGTCGCCAATAAAGAAATTGAGAGAAGAGGCAAAGGAACGGGGGAAGCTCGTTGATGCCACCGAAGGAAGAAAAACGCGCTCCATAATAGTGACTGACAGCGACCATATTATTTTGTCTGCGCTGCAGGTTGAGACCATAGCCCTGAGAGTTTCCGAATCAAGCGGCATCCTGAGTGGTCAAGAGTGAAGAAATGAAACAAGGTAGCTTATTTGTCATATCCGCTGCATCAGGTACTGGTAAGACAACCTTATGCCATAAGCTCTGTGAAATTTTTTCTTCAGTAAGTCTTTCTGTTTCGTATACCAGTCGCCCACCGAGAGATGGAGAAATAAATGACTCCCATTATACTTTTGTAGATAAGGACGAGTTCAGGAAGATGATAGACGAGGGAGATTTTGTTGAGTGGGCACATGTTCATGGGAATTTCTATGGCACATCAAAAAAAAGGCTTGAGGGTATGATCAACTCAGGTGTTGATGTGCTGCTAGATATTGATGTCCAGGGTTCACGGCAGATAAGGGAGCGCTACGCCGAAAGCGTGCTGATCTTTGTCTTCCCCCCCTCAATGTATGAGTTGAAAAAGAGGCTTGTTGGCAGGATGAGCGAGTCAGAAGATGCTATAGAAAGAAGGTTGAAGAAGGCGAGAGAAGAGTTTTATGAATATAAAAAGTATGACTATGTTATAGTAAATGATTGTGTGGACAATGCACTGAGGGTATTATCGAGCATCATCACGGCCGAGAGGCTGAGCGTATCTAAAGTGGACCATGACTGGATAGAAGAAACATTTCTAAGGGAGGAGTAGAATGGATATCACGTCAGTACCGGTGGAATACGACAAGAACAAGATAGAGAGCAAATACAGACTAGTTATAATCGCGGCTCAGAGGGCAAGGGAACTCTCATTAGGTGCAACTCCGCACATTAAGACCAAGGCAAAAAAGATCATCACAACCGCCCTTCTAGAAACAGTTGCAGGAGAGGTAACGTTTCTTACCGGGGAAGATGCAGCGATAGCAAGGGAAAAAGCGGAGAAGATTGATTATAAGAAACTTTTAGAGGGAAAGAGGAAGTCAATTGCTGATCTTTCGGAGCTTGAAAAGGACCTTAAGGTCTATCTACATGAAAGGGAAACAACAGAAAAAGCCTTAGAAGGACTGTTCACTGAGAGTGAGGAAAATGAATAGTCCAAAAGTGGATACGTCATCTAGTCAGGCTGGTTTTCGAAAGATCTTCTAGGATCAATGCAGTGCGGAAGATATTTGAGAGTAAATCAATTCTCTTGGGAGTCACAGGAAGTGTAGCTGCTTATAAATCAATTGAACTCATCAGACGATTAAGAGATGAAGGAGCCTCTGTCAGGGTGATAATGACACAGGCTTCGACTCATTTTGTCACGCCGCTTTCCCTGAATTTGGCTTCGGGTGAGGATAGTTGCTCTGATATGTTTGCAACACCACTATCTCATGTCGCCCTTCCACGTAGTGCCGATGTATTTCTCACTGCCCCTGCCACCGCCAATATCATAGCAAAATATGCAAACGGTATTGCTGATGATCTCCTCAGCACTGCAATGATGGCATTTAAAGGCCCGGCCATCATTGCGCCTGCAATGAACTGGAGAATGTGGGAAAATCCCGTGTTGCAAAAGAACCTTGATTCCCTTATTTCTCTTGGGGTGAAGATTGTCAGGCCGGACAGGGGATCTCTTGCCTGTGGCGAGGAAGGCATCGGGAAGATGGCCTCAACTGAAAAGATCATAGAGTCAGTGAAAACATCTCTCACCGATCAAGACTTGGCGGGAGAGCGAATTCTTATCACAGCGGGACCGACTCGTGAATACTTGGACCCTGTGAGGTTTATTTCCAATAGATCCTCTGGGAAGATGGGTTATGCTCTTGCGAAGATGGCTAAAAGGAGAGGGGCAGATGTCATCCTCATAAGTGGGCCTGTTTCATTAGAGCTCCCTGATGATATTATTGTCAGCAGAATTGAAAGCGCTACGGAGATGTACCATGCAGTAATGGATAACATCTCGAAAGCTTCTCTACTGATAATGTCTGCAGCGGTCGCAGATTTTACTCCTTCGGAGAAATCGGATAGCAAAATTGAAAAAAAAGATAACGTTTCAATTTCTCTGTTAAAGACAATTGATATACTCGGAGAAATTGGCAAACTCATGGAAAGACCATTTACTGTTGGATTCGCTGCAGAGACTGGCCCCTTGTTGGAAAGGGCCAGGAAAAAGCTCCTGTCAAAGAATTGTGATATGATTATTTTTAATAACGTGACACTCGAGGGGGCGGGTTTCGACGTGGATACTAATGAAGTGGCGATTGTGAGTAAAACTCACGACGAAAAATTGCCGCTGATGTCCAAGGAAGAAGTCGCGAGGACAATATTTGATCGAATAATCGAGCTAAGGAATAAATGAGCAGGCGAAGGATCGGGTGAAACAATTAAGTAGAAACATAATCGCACAGAAAAAAATGCTTAATTCCGTTTGTGTGCCCCCTATAGAAGACTGTTAGTTCTGAACATGAGTGTAAAGGGTTACATCGAGCGATTACAGGAGAGGCTTTATCAGAAGGCCGGCTCAAGGCTTTTTGTATCGCTCGCAGAAGAATACAGAAAGCAGGGGTTGACAGATGAGGCATTTGCTGTGATGATAGATGGGATCCGGAGAGATCCTGACTTTTTTCCCGCAAGACTCACCCTCAGTCGGTGGTATCTTCAACGCGACATGCTCCGGGAAGCAAAAGAAATATTGCTTGACGTTAACACTCCGCTTTCCGACAATGTTCAGTTTCATAAGAGACTCGCACAGACCTATAGAGGACTTGGTGATGAAGCGGCTGCCCTCACGAAATACAAGAGAGTATTGGAAACAGACCCTTTTGATGATGAGGCGCTTCTCTTCCTTGAATCTCTTGGCTGTTCCCGTTACAGAGAAGAATCGGACTTTGCTGGAGAAAACGCGTTGGCGAATAAAAGCATGGTAGCCCCTGGCCCCCATGACTTCCAGGTTCATCAGAATGTCGCTCAACTGCAGGATGCCGAAACACTGGCGGTAAAGGGACATTATAAAAAAGCGCTTGATATTTATGACAAACTGGTTCCATCAGATTCAGCGATCTGGAGAATCTTGCAGAGAAGAGCAGAGTTGATGGCGCTTGTGGATCAGGCTGAAAAAAAGAAACAAAAAGTGATAGACCGGCTGAACAGCTTGTCAGACATGATAAAAAATCATTTCGCTGATACGTCCGGGAAGTAGCAGTTCTCAGTGAGGACAATTGTTTTGAAGAATCTGGAATAACTGGTGACCCTCGATTAAGCACTGATGAGTGGTAAAGACGCCTATGACTTCTCGAAATAAAGTCAAAGACATCCAGAGCATTATCCTTTCCAAAAAATTGGATGGCTTATTTATCAGTAATATTAAGAATGTCCGCTATCTGACTGGGTTTACCGGTTCATCGGCGTTTATTCTTATCACAAAGGACAGAGGGTTGTTTTTTACTGATTTTCGATACACGGAGCAAGCTGAAACAGAGGTCAAAGGTTGGGAAATCGGGATCGAGAAAGGCAAAAGGATCAATCTCCTTAGCAATCTGATACGAAAATTGGCCATTAAGAAACTCGGCTTTGAGACCTCTATTTCCTACGATTTATATGTTCTTCTGACAAAAATCAAAATAATACCTATGGCATTGAAAAATCCCATAGAAAATTATAGAAAGGTAAAAAAGAACTCCGAGATTGATGAAATAAAAAAGGCAATCTCCAGAGCGGAAGAGGCTTTTTTGAAGATCAAGCCGAGGATAAAGATCGGGGTCAGGGAAAGGCAGATCGCGTTAGAGCTTGAAGAACGGCTTAAAAGGGCTGGGTGCAAGGCAATCCCGTTTGATATAATTGTCACTTCTGGAAAGAACTCCTCTATGCCCCATGCGCAGCCCACGGATAAGAAGTTAGGGAGTGGAGATTTTGTTATAATCGATTGGGGAGGAGAAGCTAACGGTTATTATTCTGATATGACAAGGACATTTCTTATGGTGGGCGAGCGCCTCGCTGAAAAAAAGAGGTTATATGACATCGTCAATAAAGCGCGAGAGGAAGCAATAAAATCTGTCAGGGAAGGAATCAGAGCGAACGAAATTGATTGCGTTGCAAGAAGTATAATAAAAAATGCGGGGTTTGGAGATTATTTTGGTCATGCAACAGGCCATGGAGTGGGGCTTGAAGTCCATGAGGAGCCACGCATTTCATGGACAAATAGGGAGCGGATCGCCGAAGGCATGGTCTTCACTATTGAACCAGGAATCTACAAGCCAAACTTAGGTGGAGTCAGGATAGAGGATATGATAACTTTAAGAAAAGGTGATCCAATGTTATTAACAACTTTGAGCAGGAAACTTGAAATAATCAGGTGATAAATGTCATAAAACTAACACCTGTGATGACTCTAAACTTTTACAAGGCAATGATCCCAAATTGATAGGAGGTACTAGTTGATAACGACAGCTGATTTCAGAAAAGGGGCAAAGATCGAATATAAAGGAGACCCTTTTGAGATCGTAGATTTTCAGCATGTCAAGATGGGAAGGGGAGGGGCTGTTGTGAGGACGAAGCTGAAGAGCATGCGGACAGGAAGCGTCCTTGAGGATACCTTTCGATCAGGAGAAAAGTTTGAATCTCCCCAACTCGAGGAAAAGAACATGCAATATCTTTATTCACAAGATGACCTTTATTATTTCATGGATACGCAAACATATGAGCAGATACCTTTGACTGCCAACCAACTCGGTGATGCAAAGAAATTTATAAAGGAAAACATGACTGTTGCTGTACTCTATTGCAAAGGGGAACCGATGACTGTTGAGCCGCCCATGTTTGTAGAACTGCAGGTGGTTGATACCGAACCGGCCTATAAGGGCGACACCGCCTCTGGTGGAAGCAAGCCCGCCAAATTAGAGACCGGTACAATCGTGAAGGTCCCCTTCCATATTTCGATAGGGAATGTAATTAAAATTGATACAAGGTCATCTGAGTATATAGAGAAAGTCAAATAGCATCGAATAAACGGGCATACTGCTGGGCGATTATCCCTACTAAAAAATGGAGGGTTACGATGGAAATAGAAGAGCTGAGAGAGCTGATGGGTCTTTTGAAAGACACTGATATAACGGAATTACAGATAGAAAAAGAAGGGATAAAGATCAAGATAAGACGTGAGAAATTTTTTGGTCATCTTGAAGTTCAGCAGCCAGTTTTTATTGGAAAGAGAGAAACAAAAGACGTGGCAATAGAAACCGATAGCGGACTCTTTACCGTTACGTCTCCCATCATTGGAACTTTCTATAGATCTCCTTCCCCTGAGGCCGAGCCATTTGTTGAAGTCGGAGCGACGATAAAGAAGGGGCAGGTCGTATGCATTATAGAAGCCATGAAATTGATGAATGAAATAGAGAGCGAAGTTGATGGTGTAGTCAAACGACTACTTGTTGAAAATGGCCATCCTGTGGAATATGGAGAGCCGCTTTTCCTGATTGAACCAGCAGCCTGTTAATACGCACTGGTTCATTAATTATCCGTAGCCGACAGTGAAAACCAGACAGTTAAATGGATAAATTATGAAACTTCTTAAAAAGATCCTTATTGCGAACCGTGGCGAGATAGCGATTAGAATTATCCGTGCATGCAAAGACCTTGGCATTCGGAGTGTTGCAATATTCTCTGACATAGAAAGGGAATCCCTTCATGTGAAGCTTGCCGACGAAGCAGTATGCATAGGCCCCGCAAGCCCAGCGAACAGCTATTTGAACATTCCTGCAATTCTCAGTGCAGCCGAAATTACTGATTCAGAGGCTATTCATCCAGGTTATGGATTCCTGTCCGAAAACCCGCAGTTTGCAGAAGCATGCGCCACGTCGGGTATCACTTTTATTGGCCCTACCGCGGAGAGCATGCGAATGGGAGGGGATAAGGCCAAGGCGCGTCAGGTAATGAAAAGGAGGGGGATTCCTGTTGTTCCAGGCAGTGACGGCCCTGTGACCCTTGAAGAAGCGATGGCGAAGGTAACAAAACGGATTGGATTCCCAGTCATCTTGAAGGCATCAGCAGGTGGTGGCGGCAGGGGAATGAGGATTGTCAGCGAGGAACAGGATCTTGCGCAGGCTTTCCACATGGCGCAGAGGGAGGCACTTGCCGCTTTTGGCAAAGGGGAATTATACGTAGAAAAGTATCTCTCTCCCATACGTCACATTGAGGTGCAGATACTGGCTGATGGCAAGGGTAATATTGTTCACCTGGGAGAGAGGGATTGTTCCATACAGCGCAGACATCAAAAGCTTATAGAGGAATCGCCTGCTGTCAATACCACGGAAAAGTTCCGAAAGAAAATTGGTGAAGTGGCAATTCGGGCTGCTAAGGCGATGAAATATAAGAATGCGGGAACAATAGAGTTTATCGTTGATCAAGAGCAGGAGATGTATTTTATGGAAGTAAACTCCAGAATCCAAGTGGAACACCCTGTCACTGAAGAGTTGATGGGTGTGGATATCGTCAAAGAGCAAATAAAAATCGCGTCGGGGGTTCCATTGTCCTACAGACAGAATCAACTGAAACCATCGGGGCACGTGATCGAATGCAGAATAAATGCGGAGGACCCTGAGAGTTTCATTCCTTCTCCTGGCCGCATTTCCTTTTTTCTGCCGCCGGGGGGGCCTGGAGTGAGGGTTGACAGTGCAGCATTCACAGGATGGAAGGTGCCATCTCATTATGACTCCATGATTGCGAAACTGATCGTTCGTGCTAAGAATCGAGAAGAGGCGATTGCGAGAATGAAGCGGGCTCTGGATGAATTTATCATTGAAGGGATTAAGACGACTATCCCCTTTCATAAGAAAATATTCAGCCATCCAGATTTTATAAAAGGGAATTTCACTACAGGTTTTGTGGAAATGATGCATAATCAGGCAGACACCGCACGTGCTGAGGGGGCCGTACTTACAGAGGAAATCGACGATGAAAAGACACGATCTGATGGGATGTCTAAGTAGACTGTGCTTCATCACTGGCGGCGATGACCTTGAGAATAGGGTTTTGTTCCTTTTGGAGTCTGGCATACGATGGATTCAGTACAGAGAGAAGGACAAGACCAGGAGGGAGCTGTTTCAAACAGCACTGAACCTCAGAAGGATCACTCAAAGATTTAATGCATGTTTAATAGTGAACGACTATGCTGATGTTGCCCTTGCCGTTGATGCAGATGGCGTACACCTTGGCCAGGACGATCTGCCTTTAAAGGAAGCGAAGAAAATAATGGGTGATAAAATTGTCGGGATTTCAACCCATACAATTGAAGAGGCAATTGGTGCTGGGGCGGGAGGGGCGCATTACATAGGATTCGGTCCTGTTTTTAAGACAGAAACAAAAAATGCAGGAAAACCAAAAGGTCTAGCCCTCCTCAGAAAAGTTAAGGAGAGCGTGGGGATTCCCGTTATTGCCATAGGTGGCATTAAAGTTAATAATTCAGTATCCGTGTTTCAAAGTGGATGCGATGGAATTGCTGTGTCATCCGGGCTTATCCAGGGAGACGTGACAGTAAACGCTAAGAAATTCCTATCAATATTGACGGAAATGTTTCTGAAGTAGAACAGTTCGCTTGCCCTCAAATGTTTGACTTTATAGATATTAAATAATTATAATTTCATTTCTTGAATTTTGCGTGGAGGTTCAAAGATGGGAACATATACGACATATCACCCACATAAACTGAGAAGAAAGAGAACACACGGTTTTCTTACTCGTGTTAGCACGAACGGAGGGAGAAAAGTTGTAAAGAGGAGGAGGGCAAAGGGAAGGAAGCGTCTGACCGCCTAATTGGGCACTGAATTTGTTGAAAATTCGGCAACTTTGCTCTAGATAAGTATTGAAACTCCTTTTAATTAGTTTAATAAGACTTTATCAATATATCATTTCACCTGTGATGCCTAAATGTTGCAGGTTTACCCCGTCATGTTCGGCGTACTCCCTCAAAGCCATAAAGAGATATGGTTTTTTAAAAGGCCTTTACCTTTCCCTGAAAAGAATTTCAAAGTGCCACCCATTACATCCCGGGGGATACGACCCAGTAAAATAAATTTTTGAAGGGAACAGTTTAGATGGAACAAAGAACATTACTTGCCATAGGCATATCTATCGCCATACTTTTGGCGTACTCTTATTTTGCGGAAAGGTTTGTTCCTCCTGTAAAGACTGAGCAGGGTACCAAAGAACCTGTGAAGGAGGAGCGTAGACAAAGCCAGGGAACTCCGACAGCCGTGGTCACCCCGGTCCCCAAAACTGATGTTTCAGAAGTGGAAAAAATCATAGTGGTTGAAAATAACTTTTACAAGGCACTTTTCAGCTCCAGGGGGGGCACTATAAAAAGTATTGAACTAAAGAACTACAAGGATTATAATGGCAAGCCAATTATCTTGAAGGGTGATGATGCACTGCCTCCATTATCACTCGGACTGGATGAAGGATTTCAGTTTTCTCATGTCAATTTCTTTGTGAGTGGGGCCGATATGCGCCTGACTCCTGCTATGACTAAAGCAAGTCTGGTGTTTCAGTACTCATCTAACAGTTATTCCATTAGCAGGACATATACTTTTTCCTATGACCAATATGGCTTTCAGCTAAAGGACGAGGTTAAGGGCCTTGCCACTTATCTCATCACCCTCGGAAAAGATTTTGGCATTTATGAAAAAAACAGTTCAGTGCATTTTGGCCCGGTGATTCTCAAGGATGCTGACAGGGAAGAATTTACGGCCAAAAAATTAAAGGAGCCGAGACATTTTAAAGATGGGGTCAAGTGGATAGCTCTAGAGGACAAGTATTTCTTCTCGTCCATTGTCCCCAAGGTACCTATAGAAGATGCGATGGTATGGAATGAAAGCGGTGATGCGCTGGTAGCGTTGAAGATGGACGGAGGCGTTAACGATTATGTGATCTATGCAGGACCGAAGGAATATGATGTCTTAAAGAAATTTGGAGCAGGACTAGAACACATCATAGATCTTGGCCGGTTCTCATTTCTTGCGGTTCCCCTTTTCTGGGTGTTAAAGTTTTTTTATTCTATAGTGCATAATTATGGTGTTGCTATCATTATACTCACAACATTGGTGAGGATACCTTTCATTCCTATAGTCAACAAGGGTCAAAAATCTATGAAAAAGCTTCAGGACATACAGCCAAGAATGGCGGAAATTAGGGAAAAATACAAGAAGGACCCACAGAAGATGCAGCAAGAACTAATGGCCTTATATAAAAAGCACAAGGTCAACCCCATGGGTGGTTGTCTTCCCATGGTTCTGCAAATCCCGGTGTTTTTTGCCCTCTATAAAATCCTGTTGATCTCGATAGAGCTTAGAGGTGCGCCCTTTGCTCTCTGGATACATGACCTCTCGATGAAAGATCCATACTATATATTGCCAATCGTTATGGGAGTCACCATGGTGATACAGCAAAAGATGACGCCTTCCTCCATGGATCCCAAGCAGCAGAAGATCATGATGTTGATGCCCATTGTTTTTACCTTCATGTTTTTAAGCTTCCCGTCAGGACTGGTTGTGTACTGGCTTGCAAACAATATGTTAAGTATTATCCAGCAATTTTATGTCAATAAGAAGGCGGAGAACCAGCCTGCATAGTCTACTCATTTTATGTTTCTCGATGACACCATAGTTGCAATATCTACACCTATCGGTGAAGGGGGCATAGGCATCGTCCGGGTCAGCGGGAATCAAGCCGTCAGCATTTCAGAAAGGATTTTCCTGTCTCCAAAAGGACTCACGCTCAACAATGCAAAGTCCCATACAATTGTGCATGGCTTCGTCACTAATGCTGAAACTGGTGAAAAGATTGACGAGGTGCTTGTTACAGTTATGCGGGCACCGAAGAGCTATACAAGGGAGGATGTTGTGGAGATTAACTGTCACGGTGGCATGCTCCCCTTGCGGGACACCCTTCAGTCCCTGTTAAGAGAGGGTGCAAGGATTGCTGAGCCTGGTGAATTTACCAGGAGGGCTTTTTTGAATGGTAGGATAGATCTTACACAGGCTGAGGCTGTCATTGATGTCATCAGGGCCAAGACACGTCAAGCGGAGAAAGTTGCATTGCAGCAGCTTGAGGGAAAGCTCTCCACAAGGATACATGGTGTGAGTGACAGCATGGCCGCTCTGTGCGCACATATTGAAGCCTCTATTGATTTTCCTGAAGAGGAGATTCAACCTGTCGAAAAAGAGGAGATTATTGACTCAGTCAGGGCCATAAGTAAGGAGCTGATTGGCCTTGCGAGGAGCTACGACGAAGGGAAGTTTTTCAGGGACGGGGTTGCTACTGCGATTGTGGGGAAAACGAATGTGGGCAAGTCATCTCTTCTAAACGCTCTCATCCAAAGGAACAGGGCAATCGTGACAAATCTGCCGGGAACGACACGGGACATTGTGGAAGACTATCTCAACGTTGACGGACTGCCCCTTAGAATTATGGATACGGCAGGAATAAGGGATCCCGGCGACCTTGCCGAAAGAGAAGGGGTGAAAAGGAGTTTAAAAGCCATTGAGGACGCAGATATTGTGATTGCAGTTCTTGATGCAAGCCTGCCCCTGGATGAGGCAGACAGGGAATTGATTGAAAAGGTGAGCCATAAGAAGACACTATTTGTATTGAATAAATGCGACATTATAGATTCAGCATTTAAGCTCCTCGATTCAGAAAAAGATTTTAGTCTCTCAAATATCCCATACAGTGTCCCAAGTCCTGTCATGATGGTATCGGCTCTTACAGGTTGCGGTATTGACAGTCTGAAACACGCGATTCATGCCTTATGCATCTCATCTGATAATCTCAACCGTGCAGGAGACATTCTCATTACAAATGTGCGACACAAACAATCCTTGGACAATGCATTGAGAGCTCTGCAGGATTCTGAAGAATCGTTCCAGAGAAACGATCCTCCCGAAATAACAGCTTTGTTTTTACGGGAAGGCCTTGATTTCCTTGGAGAAATCATTGGTGTGGTGACTTCAGAGGATATTCTGAACAGAATATTCAGCAGTTTCTGTATCGGTAAATAAGAAGATATAGAATACAGGACACAATTGATGAAAGAGCAGGAGCAGGGGGCATAGAACCTTTGCCCCCTGCTCTTTTTCAGTACTTCTGATTTTCTGGTTACTTACCCTGTTTTTCCTGCTTTGGAGGAGGGAGGGTTAATTTTGCAATGGCCTCTTTATTGAGTTCGATCTTGTAACTTTTTCTCAGATTTTCAATAAACTTGTCAAACGCCTCTCGCTGCTTTTCGGCAGACAGCTTCTGGCTGACTATGCCCTTTACCTTGTCAAACTCTGCGATGGTCCCTTTTGTGTCAGTCACTTTGATTATATCAAAGCCGCCTTTTAACGGTATCGGTTGACTTATTTGGCCCTTTTTGAGCCTGAAGGCAACATTTTCGAGTTCAGGATTCATCTGACCCTTCTTAAAATAGCCAAGGTCACCACCTGTCTTTGAGGAAGCTTTGTCGAGTGAAACCTCAGATGCGATCTTCGCAAAATCCTCACCTTTTTGGAGTCTTTCTAACACTCTTCTGGCATCTTCCTCTGTTTTCACAAGGATGTGACTTATTCTCACCTCATTATTCACCATAAAGTCACCCTTGTGAGCATCATAGTAATCTTTTATTTCCTTGTCAGTTACTTTAGACGCTGACTCTATCTCTTTTTCCAGAAGTTGGTTGATGAGCGTGAATTTCTTGAAATCGTCTACCTTTCTTTGGAAATCTTCGCTCTTATCCAGACCTCTCTTTTTTGCTTCGAGATAGAGCAACTCCTTTTTGACCAGTTCGTCCACGAAGCGTGAAATCCCCTCGGGACCTTGGAAGAAATCTTTTGCCATAGGAGGAAGGGATTCCATTTCCTTCTGAACATCCACTGTTGTAATGGTCGTATCACCAACTTTTGCGACATAATCGCCTTTCTGTCCGCCGCCCTTCGTACAGGACAGCAAAAGGAAAAAGGCGATGCTCACCACCAAGAGTCTTTTCATCCTATTGTCTCCTTTAAATTTTAATTAACTTTAAACTCTAGCATATTTAAAAAACAAAAGTAAAAGACGCCCTAAGATCATAATACCCACAGGACAGGTCACCTAACACCGTCATATATCGCTTCGACTATCTAAACTTGTTGGGAGAAGGCCACCAAATCCTAAAAAGAGAGTAATTTACTCTTTTCCAGCCTTGCTATCTCACATCGATGTTCACTCAGCTGACGGCGTGTCCTGACCAGTTGGTCCTTTTTTTTCGATTACACGCCCTTTGGCAGATTGCTCTCTACGAGCGTCACAAGCTCTCTGCTGTCCTGCTCATCTGTCCGAACCTTGCTGCACCTGTTTCCATTGGAATAAGCGACGCATAGACTTCTAAAGCTTCTACCTAATCATCAATACGCCTGTCGTAATGCAAAAAAACAAGATCCCGCAACACACGCGACAGTGATCCTGGCATCCTTTAATCGGCGCAATGACTTTCCCGGCACCTCGTTTTGGCTGGGCATGCTTCCATGAAAAGTTTCTTCCCCTCGCACTTGCAGAATCACTCGCCACTTCTCTATGTGCAGAGCCATCTCTACATAGTTAGTTTTCCTTCTTTCTTCAAAGCATTTTTTGTTGATGACAGAGCTATTCTTTTAAGCACTATATGCGGCAGTTCGTCATCAAAGATACTGTGCTCTAACACGACCGTCAGGGAGGCAAATCTGTTATAATTTGAAGAATTCTTTAAAAGGAGGAAAACAGGGCGGCAAAAAAAGATATAAAGACTTCAGGGACCCCGAAGGTCATTAGGACGAGGGGCAAAGTAAAAGTTAACGCAGCCAAAACGTCCACAACAACTCGGATTGAGAGAAAAAGTTCTGATCGGCAGAAAAGATTAATAACAGCAGCAAAGATATGTGCGTCAATATGCACACTGGTACTAAGGGTTGTTAGGATATGCCGTTATGTCCAGCCGTGCGATCTGATTTATGGTGGCAAACAGATGAATATGAGGTGATGAAAATGATACGCAAAATTGTTCTGTTCTTTTTTTTGCTTACCCTCCCGGGGTCTTTATACGCCCAGCCTTCAGTGGTGTTTGAAGAGGAGGACTATGATTTTGGGACAATAGAGTCAGGCCAAGCTGTTGAACACTCCTTTGAGTTTATCAATGCCGGAAGCGAAGACCTCCTCATAGAAAAAATTGTCTCCTCCTGAGGGTGCACCGCAGCGATGGCTAGTTCGAGCCACTTGAAACCTGGGGAAAAGGGAAAAATAGTTGGGAAGATTTACACAAATGGAGTCATTGGCGCTATCCATAAAACTGTAGAGGTTTTTACAAATGATACTAAAAGACCGGTGGTGACTCTTTTTCTGAAGGCTTTTTCACGAGCTGTTACGGAATAATGGATGATGATAAATGATCTTTGCAATGGATTAATGAGCCCTCGTCTTGTCCATGTTCCTTCTATTAAAGGGGACACAAAGTTTTATTGTCAGCTTGTTGTTGAAGGCATCCCGTGGCATACAGACAACAACCAGCCGGGCAAGGAAGTCATAAGCGTCGATATTGGTCCATCCACCATCGCTTATGTTGGAGAGACAACGGCCGACTTGGAAATGATTTGTTCCCAACTCGAGCCTGTTGAGAAAGAAATCCGCTTGCTGCAATGGGCTTGACCGGTCGAGAAGAAGCCGCTATCTTCACGATGGCATATTTGTGAAAGCGGTGCCGATGCACAAAGAGACATGTTCTGTGCATTCTTAGTAAGCTGCACTCAGCAGAAAACTGCGTATATTCTCGATATGTCGAGGATCGAAAGACAATGGCATAAGGCCGAGCCCCCTGTGAGGTAGGTGATATGGAGGAATCCGTGAGTGGCAAGGCCTTCCCTGCCAGTTTTGGGATAGATCCCCTGTCCCTGAGACAGAACGGATCGCTTGTGAATCTCGTGCTCCGGTCCGGAACCGGGGGCAGGACAACAATCAACAGCGAGGATGCTGTAACTCCAGGCCCGTGCGGGTGCAGTGACAGCCATGAAAAGGCCGCTGTCACCATAAAAAGGGCTCCCGCGCTTTAGCCCGTGGGAGGGTCAACCGTCTTCTAAACTTAATAGTAGCGTTACTGCACGCGACTAATGGCTCAATAATGACGATGAAAAAAATTATTGTCGGAATGAGTGGTGGAGTGGATTCTTCTGTAGCCGCATATCTCTTGAAGAAAAGGGGCTATCAAGTCGAGGGGCTGAGTTTTATCCTGTATGAAGCGAGATCACGAAAGACATTTGCAAAGGCCCCATGCTGCTCACTTGCGTCTGTCAATGACGCTAGCAAGACTGCGGAAATGATTGGGGTCCCTCACACCACGGTTGACCTAAGAGATGAATTTATGCAAAAGGTCATAGAGCCATTCATTGATGCATACGCAATCGGAATTACTCCTAATCCCTGCATCTTGTGCAACAGATATATAAAGTTTCCTTCTCTATTAAGGAACGCTGATGAAAGAAACGCAGATTTTATTGCAACAGGACACTATGCGACTATAGAAAGAAGCCGGCAGACAGAGTCAATATCGACTATTTTAAAGAAAGGTAAGGATGCTAGGAAAGACCAGTCATATGTCCTTTACGCCCTAAGTCCACAGGAAATGAACCGTCTTGTATTACCTCTTGGTGATTGGGAAAAGGGAAACGTGCGAAAGCTAGCGTTACAATTGTACATTCCGGCTTCAAAGAGACCGGAGAGCCAGGAGATATGCTTTATCGAAGAAAAGAATTATTCTAGTTTTATTGAAAATGCCACTGGCGAAAAGGAAGGACCGATTATAGATGCCGAGACAAATAAGGTAATCGGCAACCATAGGGGAGTTCATTTATATACCATTGGCCAGAGGAAGAGGTTGATCGCCACGGGGAAACCGCTCTACGTCGTCAAAATAGACGCTCGAGAAAATGCTGTATATGTGGGATCAAGGGAAAAGGTACTGATTAGACAGTTTCAAGTCGTCGATGTGGTGTGGCACCAAAGTGCTCAGGTGGTTGGCCATGAGCAAAAGGACGTGAATCTAGGGCTAAAGAGCTTTGACGCTTCAGTTAAAGTCCGATCCACCATGAATGATGAGCCTGCAAGAATAACAGTGGAGGATCGAGGCGGCGGTGAAAAGATATGGGTGACATTTGATAAACCGCAATGGGCACCCGCGCCGGGGCAATCCGCAGTGTTTTACGAAGGGGAGATTGTTATCGGCGGAGGGGTGATAAAGAGCGGTGCTTGCGATGCGATACTCTCAAAATGATTCAACAGTGATTGCGATATGCCGTGAGGCATGAAGCGGAGTTATGAGATTTCTTTCATTCGCAGATGTGGAATGCTGTTTTCTGCTCATCAGCTGGTTAGCCCTAAGCGTTATGTCAGCAACGTCGATGAATTTCAATGCCATGTGGTTCTTCTAGGAGCGACTTTAAAAAAAGAATGAGACAATCTTCCGGTCCTCTCCTTCAAGGGTCTTTTAGGTCCACAAAGAGCGAAAGACCTATATGAAGAGCCTTCGACTGCTGACTTACCTCTCTGGTTTATGGTATTTTTAGACAGTGAAGGGCATGGGGGGCTTATGAAAAAAGGGAGGATTTGTTCCATAAATATCAGCGATAAAAAAGGAATGAGGAAGAAACCCATCGATCAGGTGACCATCAGTGAAAACTATGGCATAGCAGGTGATGCTCATGCCTCATCTGAGTGGCACAGGCAGGTCAGCCTCCTTGCTCTGGAGAGCATAAACAAAATGAGGGAACTTGGACTTGATGTGAAGCCTGGTGACTTTGCAGAGAACATAACTACCGAGGGCCTTGACCTTTTGTCTCTGCCGGTTGGAACGAGGGTCAAAATAGGCAAGAGCGTAATCGGAGAAGTAAGTCAGATAGGCAAAGAATGTCACGCACGATGTGCTATTTACTATCAGGCAGGGGATTGCGTGATGCCGAAAGAGGGGATATTTTTAAGAATTCTAGAGGGTGGCAATATCAGGAATGGAGATACTATAACTGCGGATGCATGAGTATGGTCATTTGGATTTATGGGGCGCAACACGTAGTGACGCCCTCTTGAATATCGAGAGTTGAAATGATAACCGTGGCAGTTCTTACATTGAGTGACAAAGCTTCAAAGGGTGAACGGGTGGACGAGAGTGGTCCGGCTATTGTCGAGATGCTAGGGGCTTTGGGGGTGGTTAAGTACTTTGACATATTGGCTGATGAGAGAGAACTCATTAGAGAAAGACTTTTGCAGTATATCGATAAAGTTGACTTAATTCTTACTACGGGGGGCACCGGTCTTTCACCAAGAGATGTGACTCCCGAGGCGACAATTGACGTTATAGAAAGAGAGGTTCCGGGCATAGCAGAGGCGATGAGGATGGAAGGGTTAAAAAAGACGCGGAGGTCCATGCTTTCACGGGCTGTTGCCGGAGTTAAAGGTAAGACGCTGATCGTTAATCTGCCTGGCAGTCCGGCAGCGGTGAGAGAGAATTTGGAGGTGATCCTTCATGTCCTACCCCACGCGATAGAAAAAATAAAGGGGAGTGCCGAGGACTGCGCTCGATGACCGACATCTCATTCCCACTCGCATTTTTTGCAGGAGTTCTATCATTTCTGTCTCCATGCGTACTGCCACTTGTTCCCGCATATGTCTCGTTTGTGACCGGACTTTCTTTTGAGGAGCTGCGTTCTTCCGATCGAACATTTAAGGTCATGGGAAGAACACTTGCCTTCGTCCTTGGTTTCTCAACTATTTTTGTGTCCCTGGGGGCATCTTCGTCGCTATTGGGAAACCTTTTCTTTCGTTACCAGGATTATGTGAGAATCGGGGGAGGAATTTTAGTCATCATATTTGGGTTATTCATCGGGGGCTTTCTAAAACTTGATTTTCTTATGAGGGAAAAGAAATTTCACCTTACTAGGGGACCAGTAGGCTATGTGGGTGCTTTTGTGATCGGAATGAGTTTTGCGGCTGGCTGGACTCCGTGTATAGGACCTATTCTCGGAACGATACTGATCTATGCTGGTTCGCAGGCATCGGCTTCATATGGTATGAAACTCTTAGCCGTGTACTCGCTGGGGCTTGCGCTTCCCTTTGTGTTGGCATCTCTTGCAGTCAACGTATTTCTGGCATTCATAAAGGGAATCCACAGGGTATTTATGAGGGCAATCATGATTGGAACGAGTCTGGTTCTGATAGTATTTGGGATCCTGCTTCTGACTAATAAGATCGCGCAGTTGTCAAATCTATTCCCAAATCTTGGAATCAAAATGTGAGAGATCAATGACTGAGCGGTATGATTTTAAAGCGATAGAGGCCAAATGGCAGGAATTTTGGTCTCAAAGAGCTCTCAATCGAGCGGATGTCGATGCTGCTCGGGAGAAATTTTATTGTTTGGAAATGTTTCCTTATCCTTCGGGAAAGATCCATATGGGACACGTCCGGAATTATGCAATCGGCGACGTGATTGCACGGTATAAGAGGATGCAAGGCTTTAATGTTCTGCATCCCATGGGGTGGGATGCCTTCGGTCTGCCTGCCGAAAACGCTGCGATCAAGCACAACATACATCCCGCAAAGTGGACGCATGAGAACATTGAGTATATGAAAGTCCAGCTCAACCGCTTGGGACTGAGCTACGACTGGCGAAGGGAAGTAACTACATGCAATCCTGAATACTACAGATGGAATCAGTGGATTTTCCTAAATCTCTATAAGAGGGGTCTTGCCTACAAAAAAGCATCTTTTGTAAACTGGTGTCCATCCTGTGCCACTGTCCTTGCGAATGAACAGGTGACTGACGAAAAATGTTGGCGATGTGACAGTCTGGTCGTCCAGAAAGAGCTGGAACAATGGTTTTTTAAGATTACGCATTATGCGGAAGAATTGCTGCGGGGTTGTGAGGAGTTGAAGGGTTGGCCCGAAAGGGTCGTGGCAATGCAAAAAAACTGGATAGGGAGGAGCGAGGGAGTAGAGGTGGATTTTCTCGTGGAGGGATTGGCGGAAAAAATTACGATATTCACTACAAGATCAGACACTGTCTTTGGTGCAACCTTTGTGTGTCTGGCTCCGGGCCATCCAATACTGGAAAAAATGCTTAAGGAAATGGACCAGATCGAGTCACTTAGAGAGAAATATGGCAAGATGGAGGTGAAAGAGGGATTTTTTACTGGATACCATGCATTAAATCCCCTAACTCAGGAGCGGATTCCTATCTATGTGGCGAATTTTGTCCTCATGGAGTATGGATCTGGTGCCATAATGTCAGTCCCGGCTCATGACCAGAGGGACTTTGATTTTGCGGAGAAGTACGACCTGCCGATAAAGGTTGTGGTAGTCCCAGGCCCCCTCAAGAGCTCTTCTTCAGCGGTAGGTGACGACAATGGACAGAATGTCAGATGGGCCAGTGAGCACGAGATTAGATCTGTTATCAGCAAAGCATATGAGGATGATGGGATTCTTGTCAACTCTGGTGAATTCAGCGGTCTGAAGAGCGAGGGTGCAAGAAGAGAAATAGGGAAATACTTAGAGGAGAAAGGTCTCGGTAAGATAGTGGTGCATTATAAACTTCGAGATTGGGGTATCTCGCGTCAGAGGTATTGGGGAACACCTATCCCGATCATCTATTGTAAGAGCTGTGGCATTATCCCCGTGCCTGAAGATGATCTCCCAGTGATATTGCCGGAAGATGTCATATTTACGGGCATTGGTGGATCGCCGCTTTCAGAGTCGGACAATTTTCTCCTTGCGAAATGTCCGCAATGTGGCGGATATGCTCGGAGAGAGACAGACACAATGGACACCTTTGTGGATTCCTCTTGGTACTTTATCGCTTATTGTTTCGACAAGGGAACCATTGATTTAAGGGTACATGAAGGTGCACCGCGGTCGGCGCTTGACTATTGGATGCCTGTAGATCAATATGTTGGAGGTATTGAGCACGCGGTGTTGCATCTGTTGTATTCCAGATTTTTTACAAGAGCTATGAGGGATTTAGGTGTGATCAGGTTCGATGAGCCATTTAGTAATTTGCTTACACAGGGCATGGTGTGCAAGGAGACTTGGAGATGTTCTGAACATGACTGGCTATTCCCGCATGAGGTTAAAGACATGCACTGCGTTCATTGCGGAAGTTCCTTAGAGAGAGGCAGAATTGAAAAGATGTCCAAATCAAGAAAGAACGTGGTTGACCCTGATATCCTCATCAGAAGATATGGTGCTGATACGATCAGGTTGTTTTCTCTCTTTGCCGCTCCACCCGAGAGGGACCTTGAGTGGTCTGATCAGGGCGTGGAAGGAGCACATAGATTCTTAAATAAAGTATGGGGATTTGTTTTTAAGAACAAGTCCAATTTTCACTATTTACAATACAGTATTGATGACAGTTCACTACTTCAGCCGCGCTCGTTGCGCCTTTTGAGGCAGACACACCAGACTATAAAGAAAGTGACTAATGACATAGAAAAGGATTATCACTTTAACACCGCTATCGCAGCACTTATGGAGCTAATGAATAGCGTCTCTTCTTTTAATCCGGAAACAGAGCAGGAATGGTCAGTCCTGAAATTTACAATAACAAAAATCTTGCTGATGCTCGCCCCTTTTGCTCCTCATATCTCTGAAGAACTTTGGAGTACCATAGGCGAGACAAGCAGCGTAGTCGATTTTAAATGGCCGCTATGGGATGAGAACCTTGCGACGGAGGAGGAGATAGAACTTATAATCCAGATAAATGGAAAATTGAGGGCAAAAATGTTAGTGCCAGCTAATCTGTCAGATGAAGAGGCTCGACAGAAGGCACTCAAAGAGCCAAAGATAAAACAAATGATGGAGGGTAAGAAGATCAATAAAGTTGTAGTGGTGAAGGGTAGACTTGTCAATATCGTTGGGGGCGCTTAATAAACATGAATCTTTTCTCTGTTTCACGCTGCATGTTGTTTGCCCTTTGTTTTGCGTGCCTTGCTAGTTGCGGCTATACGCTTCAAACAAAGGCAAATCTCCCTTTTGAGACGATAGCTATCGGAAAGATCGAAAACAAGACCTCTGAGCCAAAGCTTCAGGATAAGCTGAACCGGATACTTGCGGAGTCATTTATGGAGTACGGTGTCTCCGTAAGCCCCTCCTCAAGGTTTACGGTAGAAGGCGACATCACACAGTTTTTTCTTAGGGTGCTGGCAGAACAGAGTCTTACAGCTTCTCAATACGAGGTTGTCATCAGAGCGAATTTCAGGGTTGTTGATTCTGAAAAGGGGAGTGTCATCTCACTGAATGATGTGAAGAGTCCCTTCATGACCTCTTTCAATGCGACCCAAGCGCTTCAGGATGTGCTGGTACAGAAAGACTTTGCCACTGACAAGGCGCTTCTGGATCTCTCCCAGGAACTTGTAAGACGTCTCATTTATAAAGTAAAAAAATAACGCGACAAGAGGTCCGAGTGAGGGACAAGGATGAGTCAAAAACAGTTTCAGACTGAGCTTCGGAAGAACCTTCCATCTCCTTTGTATATGCTTCATTCGACAGAGAATTTTCTGCTCTATGAAGCCCTCTCACTTATAAAGGAGCAGCTTCACGGTGGTGATGTGTTTAATTTTGAAGTATTTGATGTGGAATCATCTGATACTCGCGTGTCGATTGAGGACATGCTCAACAGCCTGAACACGCTGCCTTTGATGTCACAGAGAAGAACAGTCATCATCAGAAATATCCAGAAACTTGCCAAGAAAGATATAAAGAAATTGGAGGTATATTTGGACAATCCATCGGGTACATCCCTTCTTGTCATGCTCATTGAGGGGCGCGCTCCTAAGCTTTTTGACGATAGATCTGTGAAGAACTTGGTAGCCATCTCTCTCAATATTCGGGAACTTGATATGCCCTGGTGGGTAAAGGAAAAAGGAAAGAATAAGGGTTTAACATTCACCGCTGGGGCGGTGGAATATTTAATCAACTCAGTTGGGATAGATCCGGGGCTGCTTCATGCCGAAATAGAAAAATTCTCATCCTGGGGAAAGAACATAATTGATATCCCCGACGTTAAGGCTATGGTCTATGCGGGGATTGAATACACCGGCTTTGATCTTTTCGACGCTCTTATGAAAAGGGATGCTAGCGAAGTGTTCAGGATATTCGAACACGTAAGCAGAACCCTAGCGCCTCAGATGTTGCTTGGGGCATTAAACTGGAAGTATGAGATTATGTCGAGAAAATCTTTTGAAGACGGAAAAGACGAGCAACATCAGGGCTCTTATGAAATATTCAGGTTATTACATGAAGCTGACGCATCCATAAAAAGATCTCGCTCCTATGTAATGGAGGATTTACTTATCAAGCTGCTGCATCTTAATGGGAGGTCGTCGAAGAATCTTTAGAGAGTGCAGCGTTCACTTTTCTGGAAACCGTCGAAATTTTCCTTGACGCAGTATTTTTATGGATTATGCCTTTTGAGGCTGCGCTGCTAAGTAACTTGATTGTAGGCTTGACCACCTTGTCGATGTCCTCTTTATTTTTTGAAGCCAAGGCTGTTTCCACTTTTTTTATCTGGGTCTTAATCTCGGTCTTTACGGATTGATTACGCAATCTCAGCTTGTCAGCCTGTCGTGCCCTCTTCAGGGCCGACAGATTCTTCTTTGGTGGCGGTTTTGTTGCCAACGGACATCCTCCTTCAGTCCCTGCAAGATTCTTCCTCAAAGCTTCTTGCAGGGACCGTCTATAATCTTTTGATAGCTCTATGTTAAAAAATCATCGATAGAGTTTAAAATAGCACAGATATTAGCATTAAATCAACATGTGTGCTAAAATTCGCTGATATGAAATACAGAGATTTGGATCTAAGTCGAATCGCCCGATATTCAATCAAGGAAAGAACGAGTAAAGTCTCTTTGAGGGCCTCAGTGATACCGTATAAAAAGGGGATGCTCTTTAGTGAATTTGTGGAAGGCCTCCCGGATTTTCTTGCGGCAAGAGACTTGAAGTCAGTTGCGGAATTGATTGTCGCAGCGCGAAACAATGACAGGCCGGTCATAATCGGCATGGGTGCCCACCCTATAAAGGTAGGTCTCACTCCTTTGCTGATGGACTTGATGCAGCGTGGCATTGTGACAGCAATTGCAACAAACGGGGCGTGCATTATCCACGATTTTGAGATTGCTTTTTCAGGACAGACATCCGAAGATGTCGCTAAGGAGCTTCATGAGGGAGCTTTCGGTATGGCGCATGAAACTGGCCAGATACTCAACAATGCAATCAATCAAGGCGTAAGAGGAGGTCATGGCATTGGAAGGGCTATTGGCCAGTTTATTCACGCATCCGCCTTTCCTTTTAAAGACAAGAGCCTGTTCGGTGCCGGGTTTTGCCTCGATATTCCGATGACTGTCCACGTCGCGATTGGTTCGGACATAATCCACATGCACCCTGAGGCGGATGGCTGTCATATTGGCGAGGGCAGCATGAGAGACTTTAGGCTTCTATCGGCCGTTGTCGCTGACCTCGAGGGGGGAGTTTACATAAATCTTGGTTCAGCGGTTATTCTTCCCGAGGTATTTTTGAAGGCCCTCTCAATAGCGAGAAATCTCGGGCATAAAGTAGAGACCTTTACGACGGTTAACATGGATTTTATACAGCACTATAGGCCTCGTGAGAATGTGCTGAGGAGACCGACGATGATCAGTGGTCAATCTTTTGCCCTCACGGGGCATCATGAGATAATGTTACCTCTCCTGGCGGGTCTGATTGTTGAAAAGCTGATTTGATGCATACTAAGATAAAAAAGTCGATTTCTCGAGAGCGTTAAATGAATTTAATAATTGATGAAGAGGCATGCATCGGTTGTGGAAGGTGTGAGGAGATATGTCCGGCTGTCTTTCACGTCGACGAGGAGATCGGCAAGTCAAAAGTTATAGATTCGGATGCATGTGAGTTTGTCGGATGTTGTGAAGCTGCAGAAGAAAATTGTCCCGTCGAAGCTATAACACTTGTCCTGGACTAATAAAAGATCTTGGAATAGAGACTAGTTCACCAATTTGTATGGGAGCATGGCTCTTGGATTTTGTTGCGGCACATTAGTACTACACCCTTCCAGATAGGGTTACATCTATTGCGCTTCCGGTTTTCTTAGTAATGGCTTCATTGATCTTTGTCGAGTCTACCTGATTCAAAGCATCCCGCTCTCTCAACATTCTCCTTGCTTCATCGTTATGATTCGCTCCCTTCTTATAAGAATCCCGTAATCCTCCGTCAGTTTCCTGCCATTCGCATCGTTTGTTGTCTTAATCGCTGTTACATCGAACATTCTTCCTTTTGTACCGATAGCGATATTATTCCAAATGTGTTCTTCACCATCCGGCCTCAGTCTCATACAGGCCTGACCAAAATCTTTGCAGCCCGCAAGCCCTTGAATTTATTCATGGGGAGAAGGCTGTAAAAGGAGTTGACTTGGCACGGGCACAAGTTGATAATGATCCTGATGGGGAGCATGATGAAATCAAGCACACCGAGCTTTGTAGTAGAGCTTCGCCTAAAACCGTCACCTCAGGACAAAAAAGCGCTAGACAAAGTGATTTTGTCTAGAAAATGGCTGACTTTGCTGAAGGGCGGTCTAAACTTGAGCATTCCCAAGTTTCCTCTTCGAGAAATGGTCAAGTTTTAACAACGTCAGGTGCAAAGTTTATGAGAAATATTTTTCCTCAAATTTGATGTCCGCTTCTTTCAATCGCTTATAGTCCATTCTTAGACGCTCGTTTGCGATATGTACGTTTTGCCGACCGGCATTTAGAGGTTCTCCCACTGTGCCAGCCACATATATTTTTGAGACTTTTTTAACCCAGTTTCCGACACTAAATGTATAGTCTGCCAGAAGCATATACATATCGAGCTCAGCTCTCATTTCCTCAGTATCACCGGGGTGGACCTTCTGAGAGAATGTTTGTTTGCTCAAAGAAACGCTTAGTTTGACATTCTTTCCCTCTTTGGCGAGGCTTATGAAATCTTCTAACCTGAGCATTTCACCCTTTTCTAATATGTCAGCCATATGTCATCCTCCCCTAATATCTTTTGAAAATAAAAACATCCTTAAAAATATATTCTATCCCGTTGCAAATTTATATCACACTATATAATACTGGTCTAATAAATAAAAAAAATATGCCGATAAGGTAAGCTGAGTTAAGCGGTTATATAAGTGCTAAAGAAAGATTTCGAAGTTCGCGTTGACAGTCATCATTAATCGCCAACTGTTATGCCGGGATTTCTTTGAAAAACAATTCTCATTTAAAGCTTATGCAATGAGAGTCTAGATGAGCGAAAGAAGGAAATTCATCATAAGACGGCTGACTTTTCAGCAGTCCTGAACAATGTTCGCACAATTCCGCTTCCAAGGTATTTCGCGATCAGCTGCAAGAAGTTAATGATCAAGTTCGAAGAATCGCATTATAATAGTGCAATTATATATCTTATCACGGGCAGGACATCCTTCTATCCCCTTGATCTGTTACAATACCGTTCATTGCAAACAAGATCTTATTAATGAATAAGCTAAATCAAGCCCATCTTCCGCAGTTTGCGATTTAAAGTTTTTACAGATCAAGGGGTTGGCCTATTTGTTCAGGCAAAGTCGGCACTACATTTTCGACAACCTTCGGTTTGTTGGGCAGCGCCAGCTTCAGGCGTTGAAGCAAAATCTTCAGTCCAGGCGGCGCAGTGCTGACTACCCGCAGCCGGATCGTTTTGTTCTCACGTGAAGGCAGAAGCAGATCGAGAGACTTTATCTCACGGAGATCCTCAAGAAGCTTTCTCGGAGCCGTACCCAGCCCTGCACAGTCCATCCATTGCTGCAGTGTCCGCCACAGAACCAGTGCAAGGAAACACACGAGGATATGGGCCTGCGTACGATCGGTCTTATGATGATAAATCGGTCTCATCCCCAGATCGCTTTTGGCAGTCCTGAAGGCGTCTTCTACCTGAGTAAGCTGAATATATGTTTTCCATATTTCCTTGGGATCTTTCTCGGTCCAATTAGTACGAAGCAGATAGCTGCCGCTAGTGGAAAAAAGCCACTCATAGCGGTCTTCGTGTTTTTTGATGAGTATCTTCAGTCGTTTCTGAATGCCTGTTCCCTGTTGTTCTACTGTGATATCAAAGAGAGATGCGGCCCGGCTGTTTCTCTCCAGAAGACGTCCGATCCTGCGGTCCGCCTTCTGCCTGTCACGAAGCCTTCCCTGCTCAGCCTGCTGCTTAAGCTTCTCGAGTCCTGCTTCCAAGCGTGTAATGAATCGGTTCAGGATAGCTGTCTCTTTGTCTTTTCTCCCTTCCGAACGGCATAGAACAAACCTTTCTTCTGTGCCATCAGGCGCTGGACAGAGTTTGACCTCTACCCCACGCTGTACCTCCTGCCAGTCTTTATCAATAAGTTCATGCTCAAACTTCTTGAGCATCGACTTTGGTGTGCCCACAAGGTAGCGGGCACCACAGCCTTGTAATAGCTCTATGTTGTCTTCGCTCACCATCCCCCTGTCCATGACCCATATTCGTTCCGCTTTACCGTACTTGTGCTGCATAATTTCGACCATCTCTTCTACCGTAGTTACATCCGCACGGTTTCCGTCGAATACCTCAAAGGCAAGAGGCAGCCCTTCGGCGCTTGCTACCAGGCCGATGCAGACTTGCACGCAGTCAGGACGACTGTCTCTGCTATAGCCCCTTTTTGCCTGGGGATTGGCTTTTCCCGTTCCCTCAAAATATGTCGACGTGATATCGTAAAGGAGAAAATCGAATTTCGTGCCGAACAGCTCCCCATATCGTTGCTGTAGATGTTTGCACAGCATGTCCTTGTGAGGAAGAAGCGCATCAAGTGCACGATATAGTCGATCATCGTTTATCTTTTCACAAGGTACCCCAAGAAGATCATCAAGAGCGGTCTTGCTATACCACGACTCCGCTATCTGTAGTTCGGAGGAAGGAGCGCAGAATCTGGCAAGACTGAGAACCGCTGCCATTACCGACCAGGGAATATCCTCTCGGCCGGGAGCAATATGTTTCTCGCAGAATGCCTCAAGCCCTAGCCTCTTCCACAGCGCAAGACCAAGAAAGACATCTCCAAAATGACGAAGCCGTTCCACCTGTATGCCCTTGAGATTAACCGTAGCCCAGACAGGTGTATCAGGCTCCTTCTCAAACAGAAACGCTGTAGTTGCCGGCTTGCCGTCAAGTACTCTGCCGATCTCCTCCCAGCCAATCTTCTCCTCTGCATCCATACCGGGAAGTTTGCCCACGGTTACTACTGTCCTCTGTCTGGGTCCTCGTGCCGTCCGCACAGACTCCACCAATGCCCATGATTCGTACCGTATACCGCCCTTGAAGCGACAACGTCTTCGTAAATACATCGTATCGAAATTATTACAGTTCAGCGCCTTGTTTTCAAGAGGGTAGTCGGCACTACATGGGCTCTTGCGTCGCAGACCGCTCCACTATCAAGCAATGACGCACGGTCAGACGGTGGTTATCCTTTCTTTTGAATCTAAATTAGGGATAAACTGCGGAAGGCAGGTTAGGTATATGAACCAACTTTGGTGACCGGAATCTCAGGCCGTCCCATTCAAAAATGACCTGGTCGTAAGTTTCTGCGATGGGCTGCCCTTCAACGGATAATCCTTGAGCCTGATGCTGTATCCACAAGATGTTGGTTGCGGGAATTTTCAGGTACCGGAGTTGGCTGTCATAGAGGATAGTTGCCAATTGTTCGATGAAATTTGCAACCGGTGTTCCGGGATTCCCGAAAAGTTCGGTAAAAATGACGGTAACGATGTCCGTGCCGGTTTTAATGATATCGAGCCCGCAGAATGATTTGTCGCCGTCAAAGCCTTTATAGTAGAAGGATATCATGATTCTTCGCAGATCTCTTACTACTTAGTACCCTATGCTTGGGGAAAGGGTTTTTTTACTTTATCGTGTAGCACACGGCCTCTTGTTGACAGGGGAGCCCTCTTGACAAATTCGGGTCCAATGTGAAGAGTTAAGGGCTACGAGTCAAAAAAAGTGCGCCAAGAGGGGGTAGGGTGAGAGTCAAGGAATATTTACGGCCGTGACATGGAATGGATGCCGCGTTGACCCTTCCAAAATTGCCATGCCCGCTGCCTCCGTATTCCTTGCTATCGCTGTTAAGAACTTCCTTCCACATGCCACCCCTTGGCACGCCGACGCTATAGCCGTATCGCGGTACCGGTGTACAATTGCAAACAATGAGAATCTCTTTATCATTGGCTCTGTTTTTTCTTATGAAACTTATGATGCTGCTTTCCCAATCACCGATGTCCACCCACTCAAAGCCTGCCTGAGCAAACTCAAGCTCATATAGCGCGGGTTCCTTTCTATAAAGGGAGTTCAGGTCTTTAATAAGACGGTTTATACCTTGATGTGGAAGATATTCAAGGAGATGCCAGTCTAGACTTTCATCATGATTCCACTCCCGCCACTGGCCAAACTCGCAACCCATGAAGAGCAGTTTCTTTCCAGGGTGACCATACATATAACTAAAAAGAAGCCGGAGATTCGCAAACTTCTGCCAATCATCTCCCGGCATTTTTCCGATGAGAGATCCCTTCCCATGCACAACCTCGTCATGCGAGAGAGGAAGGAGAAAATTTTCCACGAAGGCATACCAAATGCTGAACGTGAGTTGATTGTGATGATATTTTCTATGTACCGGATCATTTGAGAAATAGGCAAGTGTGTCATGCATCCATCCCATATTCCACTTCATACCAAAACCGAGGCCCCCCAGATAGGTCGGTCTTGTTACCATTGGCCAGGCAGTTGATTCTTCTGCAAAAGTTGAAGTGTCCGGGCACTCGCTGTAAACGGCCTCATTCAGGTGTTTGAGGAAGGCTATGGCCTCAATGTTCTCACGGCCACCGTACTTATTTGGTATCCATTCACCTTTATTCCTGGAGTAGTCAAGATATAACATGGAAGCCACGGCGTCGATCCGAAGTCCGTCAATATGATATTTCTTGAGCCAAAAAAGGGCACTGCTGATAAGAAAGGCCTTTACCTCATTGCGGCCATAGTTAAAAATATAACTTTTCCAATCAGGGTGAAACCCCTTTCGGGTATCTGCATGCTCATAGAGATGAGTTCCATCAAAATAAGAGAGCCCGTGCTCGTCACTTGGGAAATGTGAAGAAACCCAATCGAGGATTACCCCGATGCCATTGCCGTGGAGGCAGTCAATGAGGTACATAAAATCCTGCGGTGTTCCGTATCTGCTTGTAGGAGCAAAGTAGCCTGTCGTCTGATAGCCCCACGAACCATAAAATGGATGCTCCATCACCGGAAGAAATTCTACATGGGTGAAACCCAATGGCTTCACATACTGGACAAGATGATGAGCTAATTCCCGATAGCTCAAAGACCTGTTGTCCTCTCCCGGGGATCTCATCCATGAACCCAGATGGACCTCATAGATACAAAAAGGTGCATCCAGGGCATTCCGCTGATATCTGTTTTTCATCCATGATGTGTCTTGCCACAGATAGTCAATATCCCATATTATGGAAGAGGTCTTTGGAGGTGTTTCCCAATGGAGGGCGAAAGGATCACCCTTTTCAACACTGTGGCGGTGATATTTTGATTTAATATAGTACTTGTACAGCATCCCGTGACCGATACCCGGAATAAAGCCCTCCCATATCCCGGAGGCATCGGGACGAGACCTTAGAGGGTGTTTCCTACGGTTCCATCCGTTGAAATCCCCGATTACCGACACAGACTTGGCGTCCGGCGCCCATACGGCAAAAAAAGCGCCTTCTTGGCCGTTTGCTTTCATGAGATGCGAACCAAGCTTCTCATAAAGATGAAGATGATTGCCCTGCTTAAAGAGATAGATGTCAAAGTCGGTCAAAAGGCTTTCATCATAAATGATGGCTGATGTTGTAGCGCTCTTCTCTGTATCCATATGGTATAACTGTATCATTTCGTCTGAACATTGTGTCAAGAATTTTTAACACCTTGCATCCGGCAAAAAATAATGGGACAAATCGATATCAATTGCGAGAGCAGACAATCTAAAATAGATTAACAATCATGGGCTTCCTTCAGTGTGGGAATATCGCAGAATTAGATGAGGGCAGAGCATTATGTCAAAGGGGACGTTCATATGAACTCTAGACACAATACATTTGGCAATGGGGTGTTGAAAGAAGAAAAGCTGAGCCCTGATGCAATTAAATTTTTCCGGAATATTATTTATGACCACTATAAAAAACACGCTCGTATCTTTCCCTGGCGGATGACGAGTACCCCTTATCACATTGTCGTGTCTGAAATAATGCTCCAGCAAACCCAAACATATAGGGTGGAGGATAAATACAAAGAGTTTGTCACATTATTGCCGGATTTCTATTCATTAGCCCATGCACCTCTCAAGACAGTTCTCAAGCTATGGCAGGGGCTGGGATACAACCGACGGGCAATTGCACTTAAAAAAATTGCCCAGATCATCGTGAATGAGTTTGGGGGAAATCTACCCTATTCAGTTGAACTCTTGATGACACTCCCAGGAATTGGCCAGGCTACGGCTTCTGCGATTGCCGCTTTTGCCTTCAATCAGGCATCCGTTTTCATTGAGACAAATATTAGGACAGTATTTATCCACTTCTTTTTTTATGATAGAGCTAGTGTCAGGGACAAAGAGCTTCTTCCCGTGGTCGAAAAGACCCTTGATATCTCAGATCCCCGAAATTGGTACTATGCCCTCATGGATTATGGCGCAGCCCTTAAGAAGAAGCATCAATTTCTGGGGCGGAAGAGTGCTCACTATAGGAAGCAGAATCTATACAAAGGCTCCAACAGGCAGATCAGGGGAATGATCCTGAAGGCTCTCATTGATAAGCCAGGCAGCTCTTCACAGGAGATAATTGAAAAGCTTATGCTTGAACCGGAGCGAATCATGACAATCCTTCAAGATCTACAAAAAGAAGGCTTTATTAAGTCGAGGGGAAAACGGTTTTCAATCGTATAAATCGTATAAGAGGATGAGCCTTACTCTTTATCCCCTGCCTCAGAGCTCTGATCTTTCATAGCTTCCTCTATGCCGGGCCTGACCTCGTTTAACCCCTCGGCAAGGCCGAGACTGAGGCCTCTTGCAAGACTCAAAAACCCCCGATCATCAAGGTGGACCTTTTTTGTGATGGTCCCATGATAGAGCGTCCTTGAATCTGGTGCAAGGAGGTCAACATCGAGGAGGAGTTCACCGAAGAAAGAATTGCCCTCATCGAGTCTCTCGAATTTTCTCAGGTTAATGACAAGCGAATAAAAGCCAATGTGTGAAAAGGGGGAACCCGTCACTTCCTTAAACAGACCCGTTGAGGAAAGGGTCGTTCTAAACTCTTCCTTTATCATGTCGTCCGGAGATGAAACCCACTTTGAATATCGTGATATCTCGAGTTGATAGGGGGAATTCCGGAAGGCTATGTAGGGTTGGGCAAGATACCTCGGAGAATGCACAGTTACGACGATGGCTGCATCGGTCTTCATTCCCCCCCCAGCTTTATCAACCGGGATATATAGGCTATACACCTTTGTCTCCGGGAGCGAACATGCTGAAAGGAAAAGAATGAGTATTACAATAATAGATCTTCTTGGCATTTCACTCCTCCTTCCCACTTTCTTTGTAGATGATGCTCCACGGTTTATTCTTTATCTCCTGTAGGAGGTCCCGCAGGTCTTCTGTGGTCTTGGTCATGGTATCAAGGAGGTTACCGATATTGTCTGACTGTAAGTTGACAGCCCTATCAATAGATTTTGACGTCTGATCCACTGATTTTGCCGTTTGCTCGAGAGTCTTTATCATGTCTCCCGCTTTCTCAAGGTCTCCCCTCGCCTTTTTTATCATCTGTGAGATCTCGCCTTTATTGTCACTCACAAGTTCTTCCACCTCATTCAGGACTCGTTGTAGCTTATCTGACGTCTTCCTCAAGGAGGCTGCTATATCGTCTAGGTTCGCAGCACCAGAGATAGTCAGTTTATTGACATTCTCAATAAGCGTCTCAATGCCGTGTATGTTTTTCTTGCTGAAGAGAAGGTTCACGTCTTTAATTAAGCCTTCAACCGACTGTGATATGCCATCAAGCCTTGCCAGGAGCTTGGCAAAGTCGACATATTCCTCTGACGGGATGACATCACCAACTTTAAGCCTCTCATTGGTAGTCTTATCTATAGAGAGCAGGAGGTAAATATCACCAACAAAGCCGATCTGCGTGATGAGGGCAGTAGTTCCTCTATAGAGGGGCAGGCCGCTCTTTACGCCAATCCCTATAAGGACAGGCCCCCCAGGTGCATCCGGTGCCTTGATGTTCAGAACTCTCCCGACCCTCACTCCGCCGAGTTTCACTTTAGATCCCACCTCGAGACCGGCTGCATTCATGACTTTTATATAGTAAGTGTCGAATTTTTCAAAGAACTGCCCCCCACCTATTAGGATGGTGAATATACTGAGTACAAGGAAGGCAGCAACGATGATTATACCTGCCTTAATCTCTTCTTTCAGATAGGTGGTCAATTATCCTCCATGATCAATCCCCTGCAATAATTTTAAAATAATCAGCCGGTGTATAGGTTGCCTTTTCGGGCCTTCTCTCGAGAAACATCTGCACTCGGGTGTTATCAGATGCCCGCAATTCATCAAGAGTGCCTGCGAAGATGACCTCACCCTGGTGCAGCATGATAACATGATCTGCTATCATGAATAAACTCGGCAGCTCATGGGTGACCACAACGATAGTCATTTTGAACACATTCCGAAGTTTGATTATAAGCTCGTCAAGGCCGGCCGCAGTCACAGGATCAAGACCCGCAGAGGGTTCGTCAAAAAAGAGAAACTCGGGGTCCAGCGCCATTGCCCTTGCGATGCCCGCCCTCTTCTTCATCCCCCCGGACAGTTGTGAAGGATAGAAATGTTCAAAGCCCGAAAGGCCAACCACGTCGAGCTTCATCCTGACCATGATCTGTATGGTCGATTCCTCTAACTTGGTATGTTCACGTATAGGCAGTGCCACATTGTCTGAGATGGTCATAGAATTAAGTAGTGCGGCGCCCTGAAATGAAATACCTATCTTTTTTCTGAATTCATCCAATTCATCATCGCTGGATACTGTTATATCTTTCCCATTCACGAGGATCTGACCCTTGGCAGGTCTTAACAGTCCAATCAGATGTTTCAGTAAAGTGCTTTTGCCACAGCCACTCCCTCCGAGTATCACTGTTATCTTGCCTTTTGCTATGGGAAAAGATATATCCTTAAGGATCTCCCTGTCCCCATAATAGGTCACAAGCCCTCTGACTTCAATGGCCGTTTCCATTAGGTGAAATAATAGAAGAGGGCCGTGAAGAAGAGATCAACAATGATAACCAAGAAGATTGAGGTGACGACTGACGCTGTCGTGCGCCTTCCAACCTCCTCAGCGCCTCCCTCCACTTTGAACCCCTGGTACGACCCAACGATGGTTATTACGATGCCAAATGCCCATGCTTTAATAAGACCGGTCACCATGTCCTTGATGAGGAGAGCATGTATCGTTTGCTGAAAATAGCTATATGGATGGATTTCCAGGACAGTTGTCGACAGGAGAAACCCACCGAGAATACCGATAGCATCAGAAAAAATGGTAAGAGCCGGTAACATTATCATTAAAGCGATCAATTTTGGGACAACGAGAAACCTTATAGGGTTGATCCCCATGCTGATGAGGGCATCAACTTCTTCAGAGGCCTTCATTGATCCGATCTCAGCAGCGAAAGCTGAGCCGCTTCTCCCTGAAACAATGATAGCGGTGAGAATAGGACCCAGCTCTCTCGTTATGGAGACCCCTACAAGATTAGCAACATATATCAAAGCACCTACTCTCTTCAGTTGATAGGCTGCCTGAAGCGCAAGGATGATTCCTACGAAAAGAGAGATAATAGCGACAATGGGTACAGAATTGTACCCTGCCTTCACCATTTCAGATATGCTCGCCCTGAACCTGAGCGCTTTGCCCCTGAAGGGCGAGATGAAGGTCCAGTAAAAGGTGCTGTTAATCAGCCTCGAGGCATCATGGAGGCTTCTCAATACCGAGAACGCCCCTCTCCCTAAGAATCCAAAGAGATTTTCAGTTGCCCAGGGCGTCATCAATGTTCCTGTAAATTTCAAAGACCTTATCGAGCTTGGAAAAATTGAATATCTCCATGATCCCCTCCGGAATTGAGATAAATTTCAAGCTGCCGCTATATCTCATCATAATCTTTAATCCTTCTACAAATGTTGCTATCCCTGAGCTGTCAATATATGTGACGTCTTTGAGGTTGACAAAAACCGGGGAGATCTTTTGTTTTATAAGAGTCATCATCTCTTCTCTCAGTTCCGGAGAAGAATACATATCTATCTCACCGGAAAGAGCTATCACTGTGAGGCCTTTATAGTTTCCTATCTCAATCTTCATTCTTCCCATTCCTATGTCTGATTAGCCGAAGCCTGTTGCCCTTTTTCTTTTTGTCGTCGAAAGCATAGACATCAAACGCCCTTTTGATCAGATGGATTCCGAGTCCCCCTGGGCGGATGTCATCAAGGCGCCTTCCTTCTATTAATGAAGGCTGGGCCTTTAGGCCATCATCATCAATGATTACCTCAAAACTTTTACGGGTCATCTTGAACCGGACAATAATTTTTTTGTTTGTATCACCCCTATATGCATGCTTAATTATATTGGAACACGCCTCATCGATAGCGAGTTTAACATCCTCAATTGCTGAATTATCCATATCAGATAGCTCACACATCTTGAAGGTCACAGCCCTGATCACAGAGAGAAATTTTGGATGCGAAGGAATCACGATAACAGCCGAGTCCTTCATCTTATATCAGATTCCCCATCGTATTTCAACTAGTGTCAGATCATCGGCTCATTCGTTGTCGTTTGACTACTTTGGAACCGTAAAGAAAAATGTCGAGCCATTTCCGGGCCTGGATTCCAACCAGATTTTGCCGCCGTGGCGTTCGACGATCCGCTTGCAGACCGCCAGGCCGATGCCGGTGCC
>JBKQMP010000039.1:0-13327 GCA_052146665.1 Dissulfurispiraceae bacterium | reverse complement strand
ATACCAAAAGACATTTTACTTTACGCCTTATATCCCCGCCCTGAAGGACGGGGTCTTACGGCGCTTTCTGATAAATCTACGCTGCTCCGATTGCTAATCGAACAAGCGTGGGTTGCCAAGCGGCATTGAGGATGGAAAAAATAGGTCGCTATTAATAACGATATCTAGAGTTTATAAGGAGCTTAAAGTTGTGTAACGCGCAAGGGAAATGCGGCACTCGTTCTGGCAGTTCATCACTTTCTGGAGCTGAAAAGTTATTGCACTATTGCATTAAAAGAAATGGCTTCAGCATAGTCTACGCCTTTGAACATTTACCCAACTTTGCTTACTCAGTCGGCCTTGAGGAGACATGGGCGCATCCCGAACTAGTCATTTTTGGATTGGACCAGGAGCTGTCACACCGTTTGATCACTGACATCGTTGATCTCATTAAACAAGGCTCCTCTTTCGCTGATCAGAACAGGGCGAACAAGATAATCAATAACTTCCGGGTGATGTTAATGGATGTTCCCTCTGATATTGGAATCTACTCCCTGTCAAAAGCGGATAATTACTATGGTGATAGGAAATTTAGGGTCATCCAAATACTCTGGCCTGACCAGATGGGACGCTTCCCTGTCGATGATAATTGCGATGAAAAGGTCAGAACTATACAACCCGTCATGTTGCGCAGACCGAATTTGTCTTAGCATTCGCGTGCGTTGAAAATAGTGGCGAAATAAATGTTGCTGAAGTATTTTTCCCAAACCTCGTGACTTTTCCAAGAAAATGTCACCTGCTATTTACGCAGATCTTCGCTTGCAGGTAATCTCGATTCAAACAGAGTAAATTACGTTTGTAGGTTCAATTGACTCGGCTTTCTTTAAAAACGCGGTTCTTATCTTTGTGTTAAATATTCGGGTCCAAGTTTTCTTCTCATTTCGTCATTCACCTCGGTCATTTCATCTTTTAAGGATTATAGTATTTTTTCTTTTTCGACAAATACTCTTGTTCCACATATCCTCCATGAGCATGAGGATATTTGTAGCCCGCGCCGCGACCGAGCTTTTTAGCGCCAGGATAATGGCTGTCCTTCAAATGGTCCGGGACTTCAATGGTCTGTTCCTTTTTCAAGTCTTGAAGTGCGGATTCTATCGCTTCGTAGCATGCGTTGCTCTTAGGGGCAGTTGCCACGTAAATCGCGGCTTGTGCAAGCGGTATTCTCGCCTCAGGCATTCCGACAAACTCCACCGCCCTCAAGGCCGCTGTTGAGAGGAGAAGTGCCATGGGATCAGCGTTTCCGACATCCTCGGACGCACAAATAACTATCCTCCTTGCGATAAATCGTGGATCTTCGCCCGCATAAATCATTTTCCCGAGATAATAGACGGCCGCATCGGGATCCGAACCCCGCATGCTCTTTATAAAGGCCGAGATAGTGTCATAGTGCTGATCCCCTTTTTTGTCGTAGACTACCGCTTTTCTTTGAATAGACTCTTCCGCAACGGAGATCGTGATATGAATATTGCATCCTGCATCATGGGGAGTGGTAAGAGCCGCAATCTCAAGTGCGGATAAAGCCTTTCGTGCATCTCCGTCAGACATCTTGGCAATATGTGCCAAGGCTTCCTCATTTACCTCTATTGGCAGATTTCCAAGACCCCTTTGCTCATCATGAAGAGCGTTCAGTAGGATAGATAAAAGATCCTTTTCTGTAAGCGGCTTTAGCTCAAATACTTGACTTCTTGAGAGCAATGCCGAGTTGACATAAAAGAAGGGATTTTCGATCGTAGCTCCAATTAAGATGATAGTACCCTCTTCCACATCTGGAAGGAGTGCATCTTGTTGAAGCTTATTGAAACGGTGTATTTCATCAAGAAAAACAATGGTGCGGAGGCCCCTTGTCTTTCTTATCCTCGCTGCGTTAATGGCCTTCCTTAGCTCTTCTAATCCCGCAGTCGCGGCGTTGAGCCATTCAAAATGAGCCTTAGTCTTTGTAGCAATGAGTCTCGCTAGCGCACTCTTACCAGTGCCTGGAGGGCCATAAAGGATGAGAGACGTGATCCGGTCCGCTTCAATTGCCCTCCTGAGAAGTTTCCCCTTGCCAAGGATGTGTCCCTGTCCCATGTATTCCTCGAAATTTCTTGGGCACATCCGATGCGCTAAGGGAGCAGACTCATTTGCCGTGTATGCCTGGTCCTCACCAAACAAGTTCATCACTCTATCTTGCCTCGCGTTATTAGATCGTCTAAAATGTGCCATGCAGCTAGTACTCCGATAAGCACCTGCATTCTAGTATGAATTAACGATCAATTAACTATTATTATAATGCAAACGTATTTATTTTTTGGCTGTTGCGACCTTGCCCGGTGCCACAGATACCAAAAATTGGCATCTGGAAGAAGTCGGCGACGTTAACCTTCAAAGATCGCTCCGGATGCTGGAGGCTAAAATTATAGGACCAAAGTTGAGGCAGACATCATCAGTCGCAACTCAGCTCCAATCACCCTGCATTCGATGCGACGCTCTTTGGTATACTAGTGCATTACAAAATTACTTGGAGCTATATCATGAAGATGCCACATTTTCGTTTCATAATGGATTTTGTGATTAATCAGTCACGAAAGACGACTCGATAAGCAATGCCCTACATTCTCGCTGCGATCTGTCTCTGGAGCTCACTCGGAATAATCATCAGATTTTCGACACTGCCCCTCACTGCACTCATTTTTTTCCCCTGCGCGGTATCATGTGCACTTATTGGAGCCCTTCTTTCTAAGAGGCAATATAGGCATGGAATGCCCCGTCTCAAGATGTTGTCGCCACTGCTCATAGTTGGTCCACTAAGTGTAATTAATACCTTTTCTTTTTATTATGCGTACAAAAATACCTCCATTGCCAATGCCGTCTTGACCCATTACACTGCACCCGTTGTTGTTGCCTTCCTGGCACCTTTTTTCCTAAAAGAACGTTTGACTATGAGGGTATTTGCCTCAATTGTCATCGCCACTGGCGGTCTCTGGATAATGCTCGGTGTTTCTTACGGAGATTTTATGAGACTTATTTTTTCCGGTGACAAGAACATAGCGGGCATTCTTGCCGGCCTTCTTTCAGGAATGGCCTATGCACTGCTCATCATTGTCCTTAGGGTATTGTCCCGGAACTTTACCCCTCTCATCATGACTTTCGTTCAGAATAGTGTCATCGCGCTTATTTTGTTGCCCTTCCTGCAAAGGCCTGTTCACATGGTCTCTGCCTTATGGCTCATCGCACTCATGGGGATAGTTCATTCAACCTTAGCTCCCATTCTTTATTACAAAGGCATCGGGCAGGTAAGCGCAAATAGGGCAGCCATACTGGGCTACCTTGAGCCTGTATGTGCGATCGCACTAGGCATTTTATTCTTGAAAGAAACAATTACCTATAAAACGTTTATTGGTGGTCTTTTGATCATCTTCTCCGGGTACCTCACTATAAAAGACCCTTTACGTCAAAAGTCGTGAGATGCGACCGCTGTCGGCGTCTTTGCGTCAGGCACTGGATGCAGCCCTTTTGATTGTTCATTTCCAAAGGTCGTCAAAGAAATTTCCACAATTAAATAAAAGGTTGCAGAAAAGGTGTTGACACCAAATTCTTTTTTATTTAAAATCTTATCAATTCACGCTGACATAATACTGAAATAACGTTCATAGACAAGGGGGGTTTCATCTTCTGAGAATTTTCTGACCCGCCGTTCTTTGTCGCCCTGGGTAAGTACTTCTCTCTGTGTTAGTGATCAAAATATTTGACGACGATAGCCGTACTAAGTTTGTGAGAACGAAACAAATAAATTTCCGGAGGTATTTTTTATGAAAAAGTTGTTTGCCATAGGCGCCAGTGAAATGGCCTGCGAGTTTGTTGTACCAAAGCTTCTACCTGAGTTAATTAAAAAATTGCCCCACTTGGAACTCAAGATAGATGTGCGGGACAGCCTCAGGATCTTTGAGAAGATTTTGAGAGGTGATTTGGAATTAGGAATTATCGGTCTGAAGTCAGAGTCTGACTATGTTGTTTTCAAGCCAATCATTAAGGGTGATAGGCTTTGCGTCATAGCGCCTCCAGATCATCCGCTTGCGGCAAAATCGGAAATCGCCATCAATGATTTAAGAGGGCAGGATTTTGTGGGTTTCACTCTTGGCACTGGTACACGGGCCGCTTATGAAAGGGTATTTCACGACGCTGGACTGTCCCTTGACGAACTAAATGTCGTGGTCGAGATGGGTGACAGTAGGGGCGTCATCCAAGCAGTTGAAATAGGAACGGGAATAGCAGTTGTCTCTGAACTTGCTGCACGTTACCGTATCCAGTTAGGAAAAGTCGTGTGTCTAAATATTCCCATGTTAAACATTGTGCGAGATTTTTACTTGATTACTCTAAAAAACAGGGAGTTGTCAGTTGAAGCAAATCAAGTCATCTCCATCATCAATGAAGTCTTTCCACTTAAATAACAACTTTCCCATCTAACTTCTTAAAAATGCAGGCCTTCATTCACCATCGAAATGATAGCCTGCATTCTCTTGTTCCCTCTGGTTACTCATCTTTTCTAAGACAGCATAGTGTGCATAGACGAGATTTTTGAAAATAACTGTGATCAGTCTTGTTCACTACCGGCCAGGCAAATTTCCCTTATTTTTTAGTCCATCTCATCAGCTTTAAAGTAGTTCTTATACATCAATTTATATTTTAAATAGGGGATGCATTGACAAGGCCTTCTTTTTTATAGTATAAAAAGTGCCAATTCATGCTTGATAATTTCTTACCTAAAGAATACATCCCAATAGCACTCTTCATGATCCTGGCAATCGCTATGGGTTTTGGTTTGCTCCTCGTGGGGGAGATAATCAGGCCGAGGCGACCCTACCGTGAGAAACTGATGCCCTATGAGTCGGGCAGCACTTTTGAGACAGGGGTAACCCCTCTGGTTGAACCAACGAGGTACAGGTTTTCTGTCAGGTTCTATATAATCGCAATGTTATTTGTCGTTTTCGACGTTGAAGCAATTTTTCTCTATCCATGGGCAATTGTTTTTGACAAGATAGGGATGTTCGCCTTTATTGAGATGATTGTCTTTATCGTAATCCTTCTGGTCGGTTATCTCTATGCGTGGAAGAAGGAGGCCTTTAAATGGGACTAATGGAAACAGCTGTCGATACCGTCGAGGTTGAAAAAGGAGTGAGGATCATACCTGGCGGCAATACTATCATCACCACAGTTGATAAGCTAGTCAACTGGAGCCGTGTATCGTCGCTTTGGCCCGTGTCCTTCGGTCTTGCATGCTGTGCAATCGAGATGATGGCGACCGGTTCAAGCCACTATGATCTCGACAGGTTCGGCATAATATTCAGGGGTTCACCGCGACAGGCTGACTGCGTGATCATCGCCGGGACCGTCACGAAAAAGATGGCACCTATCATAAGAAGGGTCTATGACCAGATTCCGGAACCAAGATATGTGATCGCAATGGGAAGTTGTGCCTGTTCTGGCGGCATTTACGAAACCTATTCTGTAGTTCAGGGCTGCGATACTTTTTTGCCGGTCGATATATATATTCCCGGCTGTCCTCCCAGACCCGAGGCATTGATGGATGGTCTGTTGAAACTTCAGGAAAAGATAAAAAAGGAGCATTTCAGGTGGAGTCGCTGGAGATAGCAAAACTTTTGCAGGAGAAATTTCCTGAACAGGTCAACGAGATCAGAGAGTTTGCAGGGCAGGTCTCGGTGATCACGAAAAAAGACAAGATCCTGGACATTGTAAAATACCTGAAGAGCGACCCTGACTTGCACATGGACTACTTGCGAGACCTTTGCGGTGTTGATTATCTGGGCAAAAAGCCCCTTCGATTTGAAGTTGTGTACCACTTTTTCTCAATCAAATTCAGGCACCTCTTAAGAATACGGGCAGAAGTACCAGAGGAGGATCCTACGATAGACAGCCTCGTTCCCCTTTACGCAGGCGCAAATTGGCATGAGAGGGAGTGTTTTGATATGTTCGGTATCACATTTAATGCACATCCCGACCTCAGGCGGATCCTGCTTCCAGAGGATTGGGAAGGGCATCCACTCAGAAAGGATTATCCTCTTAGGGGTTATGAACAAGAGGGTGAATGGAAGAGATTCGCAGATCTTCTGGAAAAAGTTAAGGAAATCAGAAAACATGAATGGTATCAAGATTCAAGTGCTTCGTGATGAGTCACATGTCATTCATTCAACACAATCATATTTGGCACGGGAGATGAGGTGGAATTAGCACAAGCTTCTGGCTTCAGCACAAGAGACCTCGTCATCAGCATAGGTCCGCAACATCCGGCTACCCACGGGGTGCTCAGACTTATCCTTGAACTCGACGGCGAGACGGTCCACAAGTGTACCCCCCATGTCGGCTTTCTGCATAGAGGGACGGAAAAGCTTCATGAGAATCTCACTTACTTTAGCGGCCTTCCTCTCTCAGACAGGCTCGACTATTGTTCCGCCATGGCAAACAATGTTGGGTATGTCCTTTCCGTGGAAAGACTTTTCGGCATCGAAGCGCCCTTGAGAGCAAAATATATTAGAACCATAGTGTCAGAAATGTCTAGGATAGCAAGTCATATAATCTGGATCGCAACTCATGCACTGGATCTTGGTGCCATGACCGTGTTCCTCTACGCGATGAGGGACAGAGAGTGGCTGCTGGACTTATTCGAACTTGTATGCGGGTCACGGCTCACCACAACTTATCCAAGGATCGGCGGAGTGAGGAATGACGTTAGCGAGGAATTCCTTGACAGCCTTTATATGTTCACTGAGGAATTCCCAAAGCGGGTTGAGGAATATGAAACTCTGATTGATCAGAATAGGATATGGCTCCTAAGGACAAAGGGCATTGGCGTCATATCTGCAGAAGAAGCGATCAACTGGGGGCTCACTGGACCCACTCTCAGAGGTTCTGGTGTTGCCTATGATGTGAGGAAATATATTCCGTACGACGCATATGACTTAGTAGATTTCGAGGTGCCCATCGGCAAAGTGGGAGATGTTTACGATCGGTATCGCTGCAGAATGGAGGAGTTCAGACAGTCTAACCATATCATAAGGCAGTGCATAGAACAGATGCCCAAGGGACCGACACTCTCGCCAGATGCACCGAAGATAGAGCTTCCGCCGAAGGACAAGGTTACAGTAGAAAAGGGACTTCTCCCCTTACATATGGGCTTGATCAGAAAAGGCCCAATAGCTCCTCCCGACGGAGAAATATACTCCGCTGTGGAAGTGCCCAAGGGTGAACTCGGCTTCTATATTGTGAGCGATGGCACTGGGAAGCCTTACAGATTAAGACTCAGGTCTCCTTCCTTTGTCCATGCCTCTGTGTTGTCAAGGCTTTCAGTCGGGCATCTTGTCGCTGATATGATCGCGAATATTGGAACTATCGACATAGTTCTCGGTGAATGTGATAGGTAAGATGATTTCTAATATGAGGAGATAAAAATGGTTGCGCCTGAACTCATAGGGTTGTGCATACAAATTATTGTCATCCTCTTTAAATCGGTGGTACTCGTGGGCGTAGTGATGCTCCATGTGGCTTACGCAACATATTTTGAGCGAAAAGTGATCGGTCATATGCAGGTGAGGCTCGGCCCCATGAGGGTCGGATATCATGGGCTGCTGCAGCCTGTCGCCGATATGATGAAGTTGCTTTTCAAGGAAGATATCATCCCGTCAAGGGCGGACAAGCCCATCTTTTTTTCGGCACCGGTAATTTCCTTCGTGGCGGTCATGACCGCTCTCTCCGTGATACCATTCTCTGACGATTTCTCAATAGCAAACATCAATGTTGGCCTCTTGTTTATCCTTGCCATGTCGTCAATTAGTGCATATGGCATAATCTTTGCCGGTATTGCCTCTGATTCCAAATTCGCCTTTCTCGGCAGTTTGAGATCTGCTGCACAGGTACTGAGTTATGAGGTAGCTCTTGGCCTAAGTCTCGTAGGGGTTATGATGCTTGCCGGTTCGCTGAATCTCCGGGACATTGTTTATGCGCAGTCGGCTTATCCTTTTGGCATGTTCATTTTCCCCCAGATGCTCGGTTTTTTTGTTTTCCTCACCGCTGCATTCGCCGAGACAAACAGGACACCCTTTGACCTGCCGGAGGCAGAAAGTGAGCTTGTAGCTGGTTATTTCACCGAATACAGCGGCTTCAGGTTTGCCCTCTTTTATGCGGCAGAGTATGTTGCGATGATTGTGATGTCATCATTAGGAACCATTTGTTACTTGGGAGGCTGGACCCTCCCGCCCTTTCTTACCGGCATGTTCCCTTTCCTCCTGAAAATTCCCGGCGTGGTTTGGTTTGCGCTGAAGATATACGGCTGCATCTTTATTTTTTACTGGATAAGGGCCACAGTTCCCCGTTACCGTTATGACCAACTCATGAACATCGGTTGGAAGATACTAATACCGCTCTCATTATTGAATATTCTAATTACGGGTCTTTTGAAGATGATCGGGATTCTATAAGGCTATCCGAAATGATAAGAAAGCTCATCAATAAAATATTCTTCATCGAGATCCTCCAAGGTATGGCTCTGACCTTAAGCAAACTGTTTTCCCATGCGGTAACGAGACAATATCCTGATGAGAAGAGGGACGTGATGCCAGGCTTCAGGGGGCTCCACGCACTTGTGCAGAATGCAGACGGCACATTGAGGTGTGTCCACTGCGGTGCATGTCAGGCAGTATGTCCGTCTAAATGCATACGCCTGTCCATCACAAAAGATGCCGAGGGAAAGTCGGTTAAGAACTATGAGCTGGAGATATTACGCTGCGTCTTCTGTGCGTTATGCGTTGAAGCTTGTCCATACGGAGCAATCGTCCTTACAGAGCATTATGAGTATTGCCATGATTCAAGGGAGCCTTTTCGCATGACAAAGCCCGAGCTCCTCAGGAACTGGGAAGCATACTTGGCCGGGGAAAGAGGAGAAGAGTATCTCAAGAAGTTCTGGCTGCCTAAGTCTGAGGATTTTCTTGAAAGGGAAGATCAGGCAGTATTTGACAAGTCAAGAATCGAGAAGAAAAAAGCTTCACAAAGGGTGGTTAAATGAGCCAAGTTGTCTTCGGCTATTACGCCGCGGCCATTGTCTTTCTTTCAGTTATTGTGGTTACTAGGAAGAACCCCGTTCACAGTGTCTTGTTCATGCTGATATTGTTCCTCCATATTGCAGGCGTTTATATCCTGCTAAACGCTGAATTCCTCGCGGCGGTACAAGTTATTGTCTATGCGGGTGCTATTCTGGTTCTGTTCGTGTTTGCCATCATGGTACTGAACCTCAAAGAGGAGCAGACGGTTGAGATCTATGTTGGCTCCTGGGCTATTGCGGTCGCGGCGGCGATGGCGTTGTTTGTGATACTTTTTTTCGGGTTGAAAACAGTTGATGTTCCGTCAGGTGGCACATTTACGGTTGAATATCTGAAAAACACAACTCATACCAAGGCGCTCGGGAAGGAAATCTTTGTTAATTACCTTCTGCCCTTTGAGATAGTTTCGATCATACTCCTGGTTGCGATTATCGGTGCCATAGTCCTTGCAAAAAAGAAGCTGAAAGGTTAATTAGGAGGAAGGATGGTAGGACTCAACTGGTATATGTGGTTAAGCCTCACTGTGTTCTCAATCGGCATGGTCGGTTTTCTGACTCGCAGGAATATTATTATTGTGTTTATGTCCATCGAATTAATGTTAAATGCAGTGAACATCAATCTAGTAGCTATCAGCCACTTCATGCAGGACGCGAGGGGACAGGTACTTACTTTTTTCATAATTGCAGTTGCTGCGGCTGAAGCAGCCATCGGCCTCGCGATTCTAATTGCAATCTTCAGAACAAAGGGTGTTGCCCATGTAGATGAGGCAACAGAGATGAAGGGATGAGGAGACCTCTATGAGCAAAATCTACCTTTTGATCCCTCTTTTACCATTGGTCGGCTTCTTTATCAACATCTTATTCGGCAGATGGTACATTAAGGATAGGGCTCACTGGGTTTCGGTGCCCCTTGTCGGCGTCTCACTGCTGATTGCCATTTCGACTATCGGGGAGGTAATCTCCGGGAAGGTGATAAATGAGGACCTATACTCATGGATAATCTCGGGCACTTTTAAAGTTTCAGTTGGATTCCTCGTGGATCAGCTGACTGCGGTCATGCTGCTTGTCGTCACGGGAGTGAGCTTTCTCGTGCACGTATATTCGATAGGTTACATGCACGGTGACAAAGGATATTACAGGTTTTTTGCCTTTCTCAATCTTTTCACTTTTTCAATGTTGATGCTCATTATGTCTAACAACTTCCTCCAACTTTATTTCGGCTGGGAGGCAGTGGGATTGTGCTCTTATTTTCTGATAGGGTTCTGGTACGAAAAGAAGTCCGCATCGGACGCAGGTAAAAAGGCTTTTATTGTCAATAGGTTTGGTGATTTTGGCTTCGGGCTGGGAGTGATACTCATTTTCTTGACCTTCGGCACCATCCATTACGCCCCGGTGTTTAAGGCAGCTGCCGGAATTGTCGGGCAGACGATCCCTATCATGGGGCACAGTGTTGACCTCCTAACACTGATCGCTCTTCTTCTTTTCTGTGGTGCCATGGGAAAATCGGCACAGCTGCCCTTGCACGTATGGCTTCCAGACGCCATGGAGGGCCCCACGCCTGTGAGCGCCCTTATTCATGCGGCAACAATGGTTACCGCAGGAGTGTTCATGGTGGCCAGGTGCAATGTCATATTTAGCCTCTCACCCGTTGCGATGGACGTCGTTGCAATTGTGGGAGCGGTGACGGCGCTCTTTGCGGCGACTATCGGCTTGATGCAAAACGACATCAAGCGCATCATTGCCTATTCCACTTGCAGCCAGCTTGGTTACATGTTTCTCGCCTGTGGTGTGGGCGCTTACAGCTCAGGCATCTTCCATCTTTACACTCATGGCTTCTTTAAAGCCCTCCTGTTCCTCGGCGCCGGCAGTGTAATGCATGCGATGTCAGGAGAGCTCGATATTTGGAAAATGGGCGGCTTGCGAAAGCACATGAAAGTTACCTATTGGACATTTATTCTGGCATCATTGAGCATCTCAGGTATCCCAGGGTTCGCAGGGTTCTTCAGCAAAGATGAAATTCTCTGGCAGACCTACTTGAGAGGCGACCTGGGGAAGGTGCTGTATGTGATGGCAACCTTGACCGCGTTGCTAACAGCGCTCTATTCCTTCAGGATTGTTTTTGTTGCGTTTCACGGAAAATTCCGGGGGACCCATGAACAGGAACACCATCTCCACGAGTCAGCCCCAGTCATGACGATACCCCTCGTCATTCTCGCGATTGGAGCTGTCGTCACCGGATGGATCGGTATACCAAAGATTATCGGAGAAGCCATCGGTCTGCAACACTCTACCTGGTTCTTTGACTTCCTTGCACCTGTGGTTGGTAAGCCACAGACGGAGGGAACCCATGCAGAGGAAATGATGGTCATCATCATCAGCATAATCGCCGGTGTTACGGGCATCCTTGTCTCTCTCTTCCTTTACAGCAAGCAGGGAGCGCGCGCAGATAGACTTCTCGAGAATCCTGTATTGCAGCGCATACACAAGGTATTATGGAACAAGTACTATGTCGATGAGCTATATTCATTTATCATCGTTAGGCCAACCCTCTGGATAGCGAAACATATAGTTGAAGGGTTCAGTGATATAGGAATCATAGAATCCATTGTAAACGGTGTGCCCCGGTCTATAGGGCGCCTCTCGGAAAAGCTGCGTACTGTCCAGTCGGGACTTGTGAGTAACTATGCGATAGTCATGGCGGTAGCAATGTTCTTAATCATTGCATTAATGAGTTTGAGGTAGAAATGCACGATATAATGAAAAACGCCCTAGGGCTGCCAATATTAAGTACGGTCATTTTCTTGCCTATTATTGGATCTTTCCTCATCCTGCTCATCAGAAGGCAGAATGAGAGGCTTATAAAAATGACCGCTCTTATCTTACTTATCATTACCTTTTTACTGTCCTTCCCCCTGTTGGCAAACTTTGACAAATCGACACATTCCATGCAGTTTATGGAGAGGTCTGAATGGATACCTGCATGGAATATACAATACTTTCTCGGCGTGGATGGGATCAGCGTCCTCTTCGTTGTCCTCTGTGCCCTTCTTGGAATACTTTGTGTGCTCATTTCATGGAATGCGATAACAACCAAGATCAAGGAATTCTATATCTCCCTTCTTCTCATTCAGGGAGCGATGACAGGCGTCTTCTGTTCGCTCGATTTCTTCCTTTTCTACATCTTCTGGGAAGCAATGCTCATCCCCATGTTCTTGATTATAGGTGTGTGGGGCGGGCCAAAGAGGGTCTACGCGGCAGTCAAATTCTTCCTCTTTACCCTCGTGGGAAGCGTCCTGATGCTTGTCGGTATCATTGTCCTCTATCTGAAGGGGGGCAGAACCTTTGACCTAGTTGCACTCATGAACCAGCATTACCCTTATTCCCTCCAGATGTGGCTTTTCTGGGCTTTTTTCGCGGCCTTCGCAGTTAAGGTCCCAATGTTTCCCTTTCATACATGGCTTCCTGATGCGCACACCGAAGCGCCAACAGCGGGAAGCGTCATCCTCGCGGGCATTCTGATAAAAATGGGAGCATATGGCTTCCTGAGATTCTCGATACCGCTGTTCCCGCAGGTAACCCTCGCGATGGCTCCATACATGCTTGTTCTGTCTGTAATTGCCATTATCTACGGAGCAGTCATATGTTTGATACAGGAGGACCTGAAGAGATTAATTGCCTATAGCTCTGTCAGTCATATGGGCTTTGTAACCCTCGGCATTTTTGCTCTCAACACTCAGGGTCTCGAAGGCGGTATTCTCCAAATGCTCAATCATGGTGTGGTGACCGGCGCACTGTTTTTACTCATCGGAGCTATTTATGAAAGATCCCATACGCGGCAGATTGCTGATTATGGAGGCGTTGCCACGATATTACCAGTCTACGCGGCTTTTTTCATGGTCTTCACCCTGGCATCTATCGGCTTGCCAGGGACAAACGGATTTATCGGAGAATTTCTGATACTTCTGGGGGGATTCACTGCAAATAAGCTTGCCGGTGTACTCGCCGCAACTGGGGTCATCATCGGCGCCGCTTACATGCTCTGGCTTTACCAGAAAGTATTTTTCCAAGAAACGAATCCCAAGGTGCTCGCTTATCCTGATATGGACTTTAGGGAGATTATTACCCTTTTGCCGCTGCTATTGCTCGTGTTCTGGATAGGGGTATATCCGAACACATTTTTAAGTTTTATACATACCTCCGTCG
>JBKQMP010000038.1:0-24204 GCA_052146665.1 Dissulfurispiraceae bacterium | reverse complement strand
ATACGTTACCGCTTATGAGTGAGGACAAGTTGATCGAGTATTTCTCAGGGTTGACTGAGGAAGAACTGGATTCAATAGCGAACGGTGGTGACAGAGGGGTGGTGATCCCTGTTGCCATGAGTAATGGTAAGGAGTACGACTTCACGGGGGCTGAAAAGAGGTCTCTTGCAGACGCTCAACAGTCACGGAAGAGGCTGCAACGGAAACTCTCCAACCAGCGCAAGGGTTCCAGGCGCAGGGAGAGGACCAAGGTGAGGATTGGCAAGACCTGCGCGAAGGAGCGCAATATCCGTGAGGACCGAGCCCATAAGATCAGCCGTGCCATAGTAGAGGATACTGCCCAAGTAAATATCTTCGAGGACTTGCCGGTGTCCAATATGGTCAGGAGACCGAAAGTCAAAATGGATGCTAACGGCAAGTTTCTCAACAACGGCGCGAAAGCGAAGGCTGGCCTCAATAAGTCCATTCTTAATTCCATGTGGGGCAGGGTTGTTACGTTTGCGAGATACAAAGGACTCAAGAGAGAGAAGTTAACGATTAAGATACCGGCACACGGCACGTCGCAGGAATGTTCCCTTTGCGGGCACATTCACCCCGATAATCGGGAAACCCAGGCGATATTCACTTGCCAGAAGTGTGGGTTCACCCTCAATGCCGATTATAACGCCTCGATAGTGATCAAGAGACGTGGGATCAAGATGCTGCGTAATGGTGAGATCACAGCGAAGGACAAGAAGACCGTGGTGTTTCAGAAACAGGATACCAAGTCTCAAGTGGGGCCGGAACGGTCCGAATCCACGTGCGTGGAGACCATCGTAAGACGTGGAGCGGGCAATACCCGCAACATGCAGCGGTCGATGATACGCAAAGAAGCCCCCGCTTCAACTGCCGTAGGCAGTTAAGTGGCGGGTGGTTCACGAACACGGCAACATAGCGCATGTCTGTTCGTCTTGCCTCATTGCAAACGAGACTTTGGTTGCCTCACATCAAAGAATGGTGCAGCTCAGTTGGCGATGTTTGCAGAATGGTGGATATGGATGACCCACCCATGCTGCTTCAAACACGAGTTTGCCCTATATGATTTTACAAAGTGGGTAACCGAATAACACAACATATTTTAAAACCTCGATAGTGCAGTAGATAAGTGTCAGTTTTCATAGCATTGCATATCATTCGCTTTCACAATACGCGAAGACGGTGGGCATCAGCTATCGATCTGCGCGGAGATATCTCAGGGAGGAAAAAGTGGATGGATTTCCGAGAGGGATCATCGTCAGGGTATGCATAATTACTGGAATTGGGAAGATATATTAGCGAAACTCAAGTCTGAAAGGTAATCCTATAAGAAATGCGGAGAAAGCATCAAATTGCTCTACGAAGCAAAAAAAAGCTGGGCTTTCATTAGGAGACTGAGGATTCACTTGAGCATCAGTGTGCAGGAGAGCGATATCCTTCTTCCTCCTTTGTTGAGAACCTAAGTTTTCCAGTATAGATGGGGATAGCAAACTTGAGCAGCAAAGTGTAAATTAATGCACCGGTGGCCCAGACCCCGATTGTTACAAGCACTTCAGGCGTCGTTGGACCGTATTCGTAAATCTCTCCGAGGGTGTCAGGGACAAAACCTGGGATTACAAGCCCCATACCTTTCTCTATGTAAACACCGATGATGACGAATAAACAGGCCATGTTGAGCGTCGTGTAGTTCTCGCGGGTCTTAGGAAAAAGAAAGAGCAAGAAGGCTGTGATATTGAGAAATGTCGCAAACCATATATAGGGGACGAGCTTTGCCTTTCCGTGAAGCCCAAAATATAGGTACTGCATTGGATATTTATGAACGGTTCCTGAATAGAAGACTTCAAAGGTCTCGGCCCCAAGGAGGAAGAGGTTAATAGCCATGGCATACGCAATCAACTCCGCTATTTTGAAAATGGCGCGGTCGTCAATATCGACATCCTTGAAGACCTTCCTGATGATCTGGAAGAGGATAAGCATTATGGCAGGACCAGAACAGAACGCCGATGCCAGGAAGCGGGGAGCAAGAATAGAGGCATTCCAGAAAGGCCTTGCTGAAAGGCCGTTGTACAGGAAAGCAGTGACCGTATGTATGCTAACGGCCCAAGGTATCGAAAGGATGATGAGGGGCCCGATGACAGACATTTTATACTCTTTCCCTATCGAGAGCCTGTATAAAACGTAAAAGGCAATACAAGTGTTGATAGCGAGGTAGCCATTCAAGACAAGCACATCCCAAGCCAAAAGGGATGCAGGGAAGTTCATCGCTCCGATGAATGGCAGAATATGCCATCCCCGAAGCGGCTGACCCATATCAATCATGATAAAGAGGAGGCACATGGAAATGGCGGTGATGGCAAGGAGCTCACCGAACAACACAATTTCCTTAATAGGTTTAAAGTTGTATACGTAGGCAGGGACGACAAGAAGAACGGCTGCGGCAGCCACACCGACAAGGAACGTGAAGTTGGAGATATAGAATCCCCACGAAACTTGGTCTCTCATCCCGGTGATGATTAGCCCCCGCTGGGCCTGGCTCATGTACGCACTGCCCCCGAGCAGGATCAGGAAGAGCAGGAAGCCAACCCAGACGTAGTATTTCTTGTTGCCAATGAAGATCTGCCGCACGGCTATAAAGAAGTTCTTTATCAGAGAAGTCATAGTTTCCTCCTAACGCCCATAAGCAAAGAAGTAGTAAAATTTCGGATAGGTATTGAGGTCCTCTTTCAATCTGAAGACCCTCTTGTGCTCGATGAGGTATCGCATTTCACCATCTGGGTCGAGAAGATTACCGAACTTCCGCGCACCTACAGGGCAGGCTTCCACACACGCAGGGTATCTCCCATTCCGTGTTCTCTGTATGCAGAAGGTGCATTTCTCGACGACGCCTCTATACCGGGGACGGTTGCCGAGGTAATGTGTCTTTGGATTAACTTCTTCCGATTTCCTATTAGGTGTTGCCCAATTGAACCTGCGTGCGCCATAGGGACAAGCAGCCATGCAATACCGACAGCCGATACACCAGTTGTAGTCCACAACGACGATACCGTCTGGCTCCTTCCATGTTGCCTGCGTGGGACACGCTTTTACACATGGAGGGTTTTCACACTGCTGGCATTGAACAGGCATATAAAAATATCCGGGCTCAGGAACCTGCGAAGGGTTATAATATTTTTCAGACTCTTCCAGGTCTGTGAATTTTTCACCCTTCTTAAACCGTAGGACCGTTATCCAGTGTACCTGGGGATCTTTTGATTGATTGTTCTCGTCAACGCAGGCATACACGCACCTTCTGCAGCCTATGCATCGCGAAAGGTCGAGGCCGTAACCAAAAAGGGTTCCTGGCAAGGCCTTCTCAATGCCTACCCTGATTTCCTTTTTGTATTTTTGACCATACTCTTTTTCGAGGCGCTGGATGACCTTCTTTTTTTCTTCCTCAGTCATTTCCCGATAATATTTCTGAAAAAAGGCCTCCCAGAATGAGGCGTCAGCTTTGTCCAAAGGAAGAGCCGTAGCAACGAGACCGAGGGCCGCACCCCTCAGGAAAGACCGTCTGTTAATAAACTTTTCCGCTCTCTTTTCTGTCATCCTCTTAATCTCACCTCTTTAGGCCCTCCATCTATCGAATATCCGATGGTTGCATCGGCGGTGGCAGGGGTTTGATTGATTTAAATTTTGGTTCATGGGGCCAGTGACAATGGACACAGAGCAGATACTGTTTTTCTCCATTCCACATCCCTGTTCTCTTGCCGTGAATTCCCACCTTCCAATCGCGCAGCACGGTGCCGTGGCATTGACCACAGAGTACGTACGATTCTTCGAATTGGACAACATTGCCGTTGGCTAATCTCAAAGTATCCCTGTTGTTAGGGTTGTGGCAGTCAAAACACCATCCTCCGGGCATGTGCCTGAGCACAATATCCTGATGCATCTGTTCGAGTTTCCTCGGCTTCCTGTTTACGGGCATACCCTTATGGCACTGTGAGCAAGGGAATATCCCCTCAGAAAAGGGGGGGGGAGCGACAAAGAATTTCTTGGGTATGTCCTCATCGGCCGGCGCAGAAACTGGAAATGCCCAGAAAAGCGATAATAGAAAACCGATACATATTAAGACATTTAATGGATATTTTTTCATAGCTCTTTAGTTATTATAAAAGTTCTTTATATTCATTTCAATACTAAACGATTTCTTTTAATTCTTTAGTAATAATTTAATTATGTAATTGTAGAGAGATTGAGGCTTAATATGGACTAGTGTTGAACTGTTCGATATCCTTTTCGACGGCGGCTTTTTCCACGGCTCTATAGCCTTGGAAGCTTTGTCTGCTATCCGGTGACTATTGACAAAATGTTGCAGTATGTGCAGAATTTATGAGATAAGAAATTAGCTCTATTCATGAAATGCATATGCAAATAGTCAGGTTTGACGATGGTGTGAGATTTTATCTACGAGCGGACTGCCTTGTGGTCGGACAAAGAAAATGAAAAACCATGTTTTTAGGCCTTTAGTCATAGTTATCGCACTTGTTGCGCTGGCTGTAACTGCTCGATTTTTTATTGTGCCAAAGGACTTTGGAATTGGTGATCGGGGATATATGTACAGCTGGCACAGAAACAGTAACGAGGATGAGTGGAAAGCTTTCCCGGTTAAATACAACTTTAAGAGTCAGGATTGCAGCGATTGCCATAGTGATAATTACAGCAGCATCATGAAGAGTCCTCATGCAGTCATAAAATGTGAGAACTGTCATGGGCCGGCCCTGAATCATCCTTCGGAGCCAGCCAAGTTGCAGATAGATAAAAGCCGGGCCCTTTGCCTTCGCTGTCACTATCCGCTTCCGTACCCGACAAGCGGGAGGTCAAAAATTAAAGGTATTGACCCAAGTACGCACAATCCTGATATTGAATGTTCTGCCTGTCATAACCCCCACAAGCCCTCGCTGGAGAGCATGAAATGATAACGAGAAGAAATTTTTTTAAATATGCCATTAAAGGAGTGGCGGGACTGTCACTTCCCATGGCAGCGATGGAGATCTTCAACCCAAAGCGACTTTTTGGTTCTGATAAGGATAGAGGCGGGGTTAGGTGGGTTTTTTTGGTAAATACATACAAGTGTGTTGGTTGTGGGATGTGCGTGAAGGCCTGCAAGACTGAAAATGAAATTCCTTATGATGCCAACGTGACCAGAACATGGGTTGAAAGGTACGTGATTACAAAAGACGGTAAGAGATGGGCCGACAATCCAAAGGGAGCAAGAGACGGTTTTACTACGAGCAAGATTGACCTAGGATTGGGACATTATAAGGAGATTAAGGCAGAGGATATCGAGAAGGCCTTCTTTGTGCCCAAGCTCTGTAATCAGTGTGAAAACCCACCCTGCGTCCAGGTGTGCCCTGTTGGTGCAACTTACCAGGTTAAGAGCGGTGTTGTGCTTATAGATAGAAAGTGGTGCATTGGATGTGGATACTGCGTGATGGGATGCCCTTATGGTGTCAGATTCTTTCACCCCGTTTATCATGTTGCAGACAAGTGCAATTTCTGTTACCACAGAATCTCGAAGGGGATGAAGACCGCCTGTGTTGAGGCATGTCCTTTCGGTGCAAGGCAGATAGGCAATATCAGAGACCCCAATGACCCGGTGACGAAAATTATCATGACGGAAAGAGTGAGCGTGTTAAAACCGGAATACGGGACAAATCCCCAAGTTTATTATGTTGGAATGGACGAATTTGTTATTTAGCAATTGTAGAGGGAGAAAATAGAGATGCTGGTTCATGGTGAATTGTGGACGGTTAAAGAGCTTTTTGTTACGCCTAATGAGTACATCTACTGGAGCCTGCAAATCGTCATGTATCCATTTATGACAGGACTAGTGGCGGGGGCATTTGTGCTCTCATCCCTTTATCACGTTTTTGGCATCAAGCAGTTGAAAGAGATAGCCAGGTTCTCTCTTGTCTTCTCTTTTGCACTGTTGTTCGTTGCTCCGATGCCACTGCTTTTACACCTTCAGCAGCCGCAGCGTAACATCTTGGTGCTCATGACACCCCACTTTACTTCTGCGATTGCCGCCTTTGGTATTGTCTTCATGACTTACGCGACAATAGTCGCCTCTGAATTGTGGTTTGTCTACAGAAAATATTTTGTTGAGACCGTTACATTGCTGCGCGGGAAGCGGGAAAAGACTTTTGGAGAGAGGTTTCGGTGCCTCATCTTTTCTGCACTGACTCTTGGAGCCTACGACGTTAGTCACGAGGCGATTGAAAAAGATGAGAAAGCGGTGAAAGTCCTCGCGACTATGGGTATCCCCGTCGCCTGCTTTCTTCATGGATATGCCGGATTCATCTTCGGATCCGTTAAGGCGAATGCCTTGTGGATGACCCCCCTGATGCCTGTCATATTCATAATGTCCGCCGTCGTTTCAGGCGTCGCCCTCTGCATGCTGACGTACATAGTGGTTATGGAGATTCGCAAAATACACGCCTCCTCCCTTGCCGGCAGATACGCTGAAACGAGGGAAGCAATCAAGGGCGCAGAAGTCAATGAGATTCGGATGACTGCAAAGTACTTGCTCTTCTTCCTGATATTTGCTATCAGCCTTGAACTCCTGGACCTTATCTTCAGGGGATATACGGCTTTGAAGAACTGGGATATCCTCAGGAGCGTTATTTATGGAAGGGACTTTGTCAGTATCTTTATTCTCCAGTACGGGTTGGGAAACTTAGTTCCTTTTATTCTTCTTTTGCTACCGCGCCTTACAATAAGGAGGGCGGTGATCTGTCTCGTCCTAATACTTTTCGGGGTATTCATGATGAGGTGGAATGTGGTTATCGGTGGTCAGGCCTTCTCGCTGACCTTTGCTGGGTACATGGACTATCGCATGCCGATCATTCCTCATGATCTTGAAACTTTTAAAGAGGGACTTTTCGGGGCTCTGCTTGTCGCCTTCACGCCCTTTTTCCTTTTTTGGATCCTTGACAAGATATTTCCTGTCTTCGAAGTAAAAAAATCGGATTAGCCGGCTATTGCAACAATTGCAGACTCTGTGCTCTGAAACGATGACGTGCTTCAGAGTGCCCTTATATCGCGTTGTTTCCCGTTCGAAAGATACCAAACAATAGCTGATAACTCCGTGAAGTTGAAATTTCGATAGTGAATCGAGCCCGGTTATTTGTTGTCCAATAGTGTCTATACGCCGATTTTTTCAATGAGCAGATAAGAAACGCATACGCTTTCAATATAAATGAGCAATCATTTTTCAATCGAACAGCACGCCAAACTGGTGCAACTATATTCGCCTTTATAGAAGTGGAGCCCTATAAACCGTTAAAAGCCATATTATGCTTTCAATATAATGAGATATCATCTTATTAAGCACTACTTGACTCGGATTCGATAAATAGGGATAGTCCGGGCTATCTGGGGCAGGCAATGTGACTTATTTAGGAGTATCCCGGACGATCTTCGGACGAACTTTTCGTGGCTGTCGGATCTGGATATTGTTGCTATCGCTTGACCTGACTGAGATGAGATCTGCCTTATAGTCAACAACAAAACGAAATGCGACATGATAAACGACTGCAGGGGTAGAAGTGAGCCTAGGAGGTAACGCTAACAAAGAACGCGCGCTGTTCTCAATTCTTCATCCAGATTGTATAAATTGTGGTTGCCTGTCCAGCTCCGGTAATTTAATCTCTACCAGAAGTCCTGTTCGGGTCCCACACCGGGTATTGTGGGGAGGGACGGTACCGGACCGTCCCTTATCCGGGTATCCTTTTTTTGTTTAGAATCATCCTTCTTCATCCAAGCGTTCTTCAGGCGATTCTATCTCTGCTGGCGTTCCCAATTTTGGCAAGAGATGACGAGGCATGAAAGCGAGCCCGGCAATAAGCGTAGGAACCACGGCGCTGGCGATGACGGTAGCCACCAGGAAGGAATATTGCTCCTCGGTTACGATGTTGTGCGATAGGCCGTATAAGGCCGAGATGGTTCCGAACGTTAGTCCTGTTGACATCATCAAGGTGTAATACCATCGCTCGTCCCGATTACGTCGAAACTGTCCGATAACCGGGTAAAGTCCGAATATTTTCGATATCACCTTCCCACCAAGCAACAGGAGAAAAACGATTGGGGCGGAAATAAGGGCTGGCAGAGAGACTAAAGTTCCCGCACGAAGGAAATAGAACGGCGTGAGAAACCCGACTGTCAAGGTCCGGAAACGGACAATCCAGATCGTATCTTGGCTCGAGAATTCCGCCAGTACCATGCCCGCGATATAGGCGGGGAGCACCGCTTCGCTGCCGGACCAAAGTGCCAAAGCACCCAACCCGAAAAGGACCAGGATTACCCATTTGGCTCGAATCGCAGCGGTTCGATAGGCGTAAATGCGGGTTAACCACCGGCTCGTGAAAGGCAATACCGCCAGCACGAGGGTCGTGACCGCGATAAAGATAACGGTTTTGTATGTGAACGGCGCAAACAACAAGCCCAGAGCGATGACCGTACCGAGATCGTTGATAAAGCAGGCGCCCAGTATGCCTTTGCCGAAATCTGTCTTGTTGAAGCCGGTTTCCAGCATTACCGCATAGACGACCGCCATTGAGGTGGTCGAAAGGGCCACGCCGCACAACAAACTGGCCTGCGGATTCCAGTCCAGCACATAGCGCGCGATTGCCGCACACCCCAAGAACGGTGCAAAGAAACCAAAGAGACCAACGACCGTCACTTCCTTCAACTTGTTCCGCATCACTTCTGGCTCAAGTTCAGCGCCGGCCAGAAAGGTGAGCAGGACAGCTCCCGCAGCTGCCAAGAACCTGAGCCATTCCAGATTGGAGCCCAAGGCTTCGGTTTTACCGAAATAACCCGCGACCGCTGCCACGATCACGCCAACGCAGATTTCGACCAGGGCGATAGAAATCCGCAAGTGGTAGGCGACAACAGCGGAGATGACAGCCAACCCAAGCCATAGGGCAGCGATTGCAAAAATGTGTTCCATGATGAAGTCCTCCCTTTGGTATTAGTCTCCAGACCATAGCGCAGCAGTCCGCGTGGTAGGAGTCATCAGCCAGGTCTCGGCACTTTATAGGGGGACTCCATCCCCAATTGGTTATTCTATCTGCAATGCCTGGCTCTATGTCAATTTTCCTGACACATGACATTACATTTTGTGCTACGGCTGTCTTTTTGATCATAATAGCGGAAATAACTAGGTGAGTCAACAGAAAACACAGGTCTTAGGCACTCAGTTAGCCCTGTCATATTGCTGAGGATGATCTTATCGGGCCGAAGCATCCAAATAGGAAATGCTTACTCGGAGATTATTGAGATCCGCGTTTACCGTTATCGGCCTGGACCTCGCTGCTGGGTATGTGAAACATTGCAGAGTAAGACTGTTCCTCCAGGATTGTCATTTCGTCAGTGAGCTTGGTATCAGGACTCGATGAAGACGCCCGCAGGAGATCATATATGCTGCTGATGAAAATTTCTGCCGGTTTTGCCCATAGGAGAGCCCTCTAAAAAATTATGATATCGACTGGTTCCATGGCAAGATGAGAAATAAGCCTCTGACCCTGGAAATATTCATTGCGGCACTCCAGGAGAAGGTGCTGATCGGGTGATGGAGGAAGGAGTCTAATCAGCGTGGCCAAAAGGTCTTTTGGGTATCGGCAGAGGTCACATTACCGACTATCAAATGCTCCGTACTGAGCGGGGTGTGATAAAACGATCTGGGGCAGATCGTCTCTGAGATAGGAACTACCGCTTCATGAAGGACTTTCCCATGATTTTTGGAGCCCCCTTTAGCGGTTATGAGTAATTATCTCAAACCGCGGCTTTCAAGATTGTCGAATGCCAGCTGCTTTTGGTCGTGTGCTTCACTGCAACTTGTCCACGTCCTTGACTAACTTCTATCTTTCGCATTATACTTTCCACTAAATGCAAGGAGTACTACAATGCTGATAGCGGTATTCGTGCTAACTTTGATCGCATTGGTAACGATCTTCTCAGTTCAGAATGCGACACCTGTTTCCGTTACTTTTTTCTTCTGGAAATTTGACGCATCTCTTGCAATCGTTCTTTTTCTTGCTGTGCTTTCAGGAGCAGTAATCTCTGCACTTATTTTTTACTCACAGAAGGTCAAGAAGTCTCTCAAGAGTCAAAATAAACCATCAGTGAAACCATAGCCTTTCCTTGAGCTAATATAAACCACAAGAATATATTTCCTCAACTATTACATTCCTGAATCTTAACTATATAAGACAAAATAAATATGAGTTTAAGTAGCGAGTTTATTCCAGCTGGCATTGCCTTAGCATCTGCAGCCTCTATGTTGATAATGAGGAGCATTGCTTTGAGAATTCTTCAGCGACGGGTAGAAAGTGCGCACGCGGGGATTGACGAAGCAATGATAAGATTTCTAAAGACTCCATCTTTTTACTGGTGTATTGCGACTGGACTTTATGCTGGGGTCGTCATTGCAGACCTGCCAGGTAACTATGCTTTTTATCTGATCAAAATGATCAATGTAATTGTTATTCTTTCTATAACCATTACTATAGCAAATTTGTCAGGCGCGATGTTTAAGAGTTATGTTCATAGTTCAAATCTCCCAATTCCCACAACAGGACTCGCCAACGGGATAGTCAAGGGGTCAGTATTTGCCGTAGGGATACTTATAGTCCTGAGCGTCCTAGGAGTTTCTATCACGCCTTTAATCACTGCGTTGGGTGTGGGAGGTTTGGCTGTGGCGCTTGCCCTTCAGGACACCCTGTCAAACCTTTTTGCCGGTATACATATTCTGATGGAAAAATCCATAAGAATCGGTGATTTTATAAGACTTGAGACGGGGCAGGAAGGGTATGTTGAAGACATCACTTGGAGAACGACAAGGATAAGGATGCTCCCAAACAACATGGTGGTTATCCCTAACGGAAAACTTGCAAAAAGCATTATTACGAATTATTATCTGCCGGAAAAAAGAATGTGGCTGTCGATACCGATAAGCGTAAGTTACTCGTCTGATCCTGAGAAAATAGAGCGAGTGCTGATGGAAGAAGTGAAAGAGGCCGCGGATGAAATTCATGGATTGCTCAGTGATAGTGAGCCATCGGTGAGTTTCGTTCCTGGCTTTGGTCAGAGTTCACTCGATTTCACCATTGGCTGTCAGATTGGAGAGGTGACCGATCAATACGCGGTCCAGCATGCATTGAGAAAGAGGATTTTCAGGAGATTCAACAAAGAAGGCATAGAGATTCCACTTCCCCAGAGAACGGTCTTCCTAAGAGATGCGAGGCGACAGACCTGAACTTGATATGGTTGGAGTTGACAGAAGCTAGAAAAAATGGTTTAAATGAAAAAGGATGTGCATAACGTGAAAAATGTGAAAGAGGTGGCGGGTAATACAAAATGCCTCCTTGTATCAAGTAAGGATTAGGTCAACATATGGTACAAGTAACTCGATTGAAGCAAGGGTTACTAAAATGAAGACTTATATGAATTCAAGCATGAAGGAGGAAATCGATGATGGTGAAAAAATGCAGGGTTATGGATAAGGTGCGAGCAGACATTGTTCGCATATTGCTGCTGGCCTTATTTTTTGTCGTTTTAATGGGTGTCCAGGAGGGGCGGTCATCGGCATCTGACATGGACATGATAAAGGCAGACCTCGAAAACGGTGATTGGCAAGTCCGTCTTGCAGCGGTCGAAAAATTGAAAAACATGAAGGATGAGAAGTCCTTTGACCTGTTGATGAACATTGCGGATACCACTGTGGAATACTGGCCGATCAAGATACAGGCGATCCTTGCAATAGGGGAGATAGGGAATCCAAAGGCGATAGAATTATTGCTAAAGATTTTCTACAATGCTTTTCTTAATAGTGAATGTCCCTCTATTAAATCCTATACCGCCATTGCCCTCGGTAATTTCAAAAATGATGACAGAGTGGTTAACGCGCTTATCTCAGGGATAAACGATGGTGAAACTCTCACGAGAGAGGCCTCAATAAAGTCATTGGGGAAAATCGGGAATTCTAAGGCGGTACCCTTCCTTGGGGCGGTCACCGCGGACAGGAGCTTTGCGATAAGGGCGAGTGCAATAAAGGCTCTTGAAAAGATCAATGACCCCAAGGCAATTCCGTACTTGAAAAAAGTTGCGGAGAATGACAGTGATCCGGAGCTCAGAAAGGATGCGGCGGCAGCAGTAAAACAGCTGACACTGTAGTGCCGTTGAAAGTCACACAGGAGGTTGGCATTGGGAAATAGGAGCTACCGCGTTTACAAACCTCAGCCTAAGAGACCGTCAACCGATAAATCGGTTGAAGAGATTATTAGGGAGCTAAAAGAAGGGGGTACATCGCCTAGCACTTACAGGGAGCAATCTTTGAAGATACATGGCCTGATATGCGCCAAGTGCGGGACCGAGTTTGATCATAGGAACAGACATCTTCTCACCGTGCATCATAAAGACAAGAATCACCGAAACAATCCGCCTGACGGATCCAACTGGGAAAATCTTTGTATCTACTGTCACGATGACGAACACAGCAGGGGACTTCTGGGAGACTTTTTGAAGGCGAAACAGCTGAAATGACTACTATTTCAACTTTGCGGCTGGATAATAGTCTCCGTGCCCTGGAACGATAATCGCGCGACCTTTCTTGTCTTTCATCCGCTGATCGAAGCCTTGAATGAGTCGTTTCAGGCCGTCCATCTCCTTGCGAAAGAGGAGACTGTCAACATTGGTGCTCGTCAGCATGAATTTCGGTAGGTTGAGGTTGTCACGATCCTCTTTGCTCAAACTCTCGACCGAAAGAAGAAAATCACCGGTAAATACCAATCCTGAATCATCGCTCATAAAGAAAACCTGCCCGGGGACATGTCCAGCACCACCTTCAAGCACTTTGTAAATCTGACCGGATAATGCAAACTTATCAATCACACGAAATCCTCCTTCGTGCGCAATCTGATTCTTACCATAGTCGATCCAGTTGTCTGGCACATGAAATTTGGTAAACTCGTTTATTACTATAGTAAAATAATGATTAAGATCAAGCAAAGGTGAGGCACTCCCCCACGCACGGTTCTCATGTGTGAGAATACCTTTGGCATCTCCGTGAAGAAAGACTTGGCTACCATATTCTTCCGCAAAGTAACCGCTCATCCCCGCATGATCAGCATCGCAATGACCTAGGTAGATCCGTTTGATTCTCGCCGGGTCTATGCCATTTTCAATCAACATCCTCTTCACATCGTTGTAATAGTGGCCATAACCTCCGTCTATCATAACAGCTTCTTGCTCTCCATCTAAGATAAGTATATTTCCTCCAGTCGGTATTCTGAATGTATTTAATGTCACTCTACCAACGGAGAGTGAGGGGAGTTGACGATAGGAAAACTTTGGGCCGGTTCTTGATAAGGACACGGAGGCCAGAGAGAGAACGTTAGTGAATATCTGACCTGCCTCCAGATGTTTTCCCGCTTCCTTACTGAAGTTGATTAACGTGTCGGACAAGCGTTGGGATGAATACACCAGTTTTTTGAGGTATTCGATATCGTCGGTATTTAATATTTTTTTTAACCTGAAGAAGAACCGCTCTACGAGGTTTAATCCAATAATATCTTCAACCTCTTTTTGTTCTGCGCCCTTATAGATCAAACTATAATAATATCCGCGCTCATTCATGTCTTTGAGGAGGAGGTCAACCTCCTGCGCGTGAGAAGTGGTCAGTGAAACATTTGCTGAAGTATCGGACATATCTTCGTTGTAAGACATATAGATGACATTGGCATTGTGATCTCTTAACAGGCCTGCGAAGTCACCTAGTGCACCTGACCGGTGTGAGAGCTGGACCTCTATCTTCAGAATGCTATGAGTATCAAACACAGAGACTTGCATCGGGGTTCTTTGGAGATCACCGTCAAACAACTTCATATCGAGAAGTTTCTGACGGACTTCCTGGATAACGGTTTCTTCATAGCCCTTTACCTCAAGAAGAACACGGTTTGGGTGTTCGGAGCGGTTGTAATAGAAATATGTGATATTGAGTGCATACTTTGCAAAGAGACTTGCAAGAGTTGCCAGTAACCCAGGCTGGTCTGCCAGAAATACACTTATTTTACCAAGATATTCATCCACTTCTGACTCACATGGAAGAGAATGATAAATGCGAAAATAGTTCTTACTCACGTGGCATCCTTCGAGATTCGTTTGCTAAATCTAGTTTAAAGTTTGGCACGCAGTCTAATAAAAAGCAACTTCAAATCAATAATTACGTTATAGCTACGCAAAATCTTTGAACATCAGTGGAGAGGGAAAAAGATCGTCGCATCCAACAGACTGGCGGAACAATGGGAGGAACTGCGAATAGCCGCGGGCTGCTCTATTCCATGACTTTTCAGAGATGCCTCTGATATACTTTTATTATAATGATTGGCTCAATCAGAAACCTTTTTGCAAGAATTAATCGTCCTGTCAACCTTATGGAGGTGTGCGGAACCCATACCGTGGCTATTTTTAAACACGGGATAAGGAGCCTCTTGCCGGACGGCCTAAAATTGCTCAGTGGTCCCGGATGCCCCGTATGTGTCACCTCAGTCAAGGATGTGGACAAAGCGATTGCATTTGCGATGCATGATGAGGTCATACTCGCTACTTTTGGTGACATGATGCGCATTCCCGGTGGCAGCAAGTCCCTGGCAGAAGCAAAGGCAGAAGGTGCACACATAAGGCTTGTTTATTCCCCCTTGGATTGCCTTAAGATTGCCTGGGAGAATCACGATAAGAAGATCGTTTTTTTTTCGGTTGGGTTTGAGACGACTGCTCCCTCTGCAGCTGCCACTGTCTTTGAAGCGGATAGACAAGGCGTTAATAATTTTTATGTCTATTCGGTCAACAAGGTAGTTCCCCCAGCCCTTGAGCTCTTGTTGAACTCTGATGAGATGAAGATTGATGGTTTCATATTACCTGGCCATGTGAGTACCATAATTGGCAGTGGACCTTATGAGTTCATTCCTAAGAACTATTCAGTGCCATGTGTAATCACCGGTTTTGGGGCTGAGGATATTTTGTCGTGCATCGTCATGCTGCTCAGGCAGATCCTTGAGGGTAGGGCGGAGATCGAAATCCAATATGCAGGTGCAGTGAGAGGATCCGGCAATATGAAGGCAGTTGATTTCATGAATGAGTATTTTGAGCAACAGGATAGCCATTGGCGTGGCATCGGCGTAATCAGGGGAAGCGGGCTAAAGTTAAGGAAGAAATGGAGCCATCGGGACGCTGAAGTGATGATTCCTGTTGATGTCCCTGATATTCCTGAACCGAAAGGGTGTCTTTGTGGCCTTGTATTAAGAGGGGTGAAGATGCCGCCTCAATGCCCACTGTTTGGCAAGATCTGTACCCCTGAAAAGCCCGTGGGGGCGTGCATGGTCAGTACAGAGGGAAGTTGCGCAGCGTATTACAAATACAAGGATTCAATTATCTGACATCAACCGCAGACCTTAATAACCATCATTAGTCAGTTACTTGAATCCTGTCTTGTCCGAGGTACTAATGGGACTCCTTCAGTATCGTATGAGTTTTTTTCAGTCACCGAGTTTGGATTTGTATTCCAGGGATTGGGTTATAATCCTTGCAAATTCCATGATCTGCCAGATTCCTATTGACTATCTATTTCCAAAAGAATTTCTCGCCAGCGTCAGAAAAGCGACAGTGTGAAGCACAGGAAGCACTTCACATGCAATCCGACAAAGTCTGACAGATTCATTCCTCACTTTTACATATGAAAATCGTTGATAGAAAGAGATGGACTCCATTGGAGTTTTTTGCGGAGCACCTTATTCAAGAGCTTGGCGATGACGGCTGTCACGTTGTCCCACTTGAACACGTAACATACTAAAGAGTTCCTGCTTTTGAGGAAGAGATGAGTGTCAAGAAGATGCGTATTCGCGCGAAGTTGGACAGGGCCTTCTGCAGATCAGAAAACCAGACTAGATACTGATGACGTGCGCTTGCCATCTTTTAGAATAACCGAAGTCAATCTGTTGTCCTAGAAAGAGGCCCCCGGCTTTTATTTTTATCTTCCACCGGAACTTTGCATCTGTTACCATAAAGCACAAATAATGCAAATCAAGGAGACGATAAAATGGGAGATCGATTCAATGAGGGGAGTGATGACCGGATCATGATTCTCGAAAATAAGGTGATACAAATCAGAAAAGTGCTCCTTGGATCGCTTTTATGGCAAAAGATACATGGAAGGATGTATTACTCAGCACACCAAAGGGGCTGGATCTCATGAAGATCATGGAGGAAGCGGAAGACGAATTTGTGGACTTCACTCTCATGGACCCTATGGAAAAACTCGACAGTGCGCTCAGCGTTATCAACACTCGGGCAGCTGCCTTCCTCATTTTGATCGATTACCTCTCTCAGCATCGGCAAGCATGATCCTGCAGGAACATAAGGAAAAGTTCCTGCAGGAACTGACCACCTCTAAAAAGGTATTTTTCCTCAAAAACGCTCGGAAAACAATCAAGGCAAAAAGATACCGCCCATCCGAGGATCTCTTTTACTATTGTTATTTCATGATGATAAAAGAGCGGCTGAAGACAATCAGTCCCTTATGCCTGCGGCTCTAGTTCTGTGTATCGATTATCGGGTGAAAAAGAACCTCACCACCGGTTGCCCGAAAGCGCCGCCTGCAAGCAGAATTCAACGGCCAGACGCTTAAATGGTCATAAAGAGTAACTCTTCCCGAAACACTCTTGCCCCCACGGATCCGTGAAAAGAGAAGAGTGTTCAGTACTGAGTGTAATAAGACACAACGAGTTAAGTGATCGAAAAGGAAAACAACAATGCCCGTATCATGACAACAATAGGGAGCTGCTCAATATGCGATATATTGACCGGTGCCAAGGTTGGACTCTTTCTCAAAGCCGATGTATACGTTTCGTCCAAAGTAAAACGGAAGTCCCCAGTCGAACGTACCAGTCACATGGCCTCCGATATCGTTAAAGACGTAGTTGGGAGAATTTACAAGACTGATAAAGTTGCCTATTTGGAATGAGACCGATGATGCGGGAGAACCGGAGGCTCCGGCTATAATCGCGGAAAAGCTAGTTGTTGACGGAGGGCAGAACCAGAAGGAATTGACTCCGGCACAGTCTGGTAGCTCGCCTGCGTACGGTGTATACTTGGAGGGAGATGGGAAAAAAAGCCCGTTCGAACCGGTATCGGTGAAACTGCCGCTGTAGGGGTTCGAGACATCGTTAAAAGAGACACCATCGAAAGTTGTGATGAAATTCCCGTTTTGGTCAAGTTGGTAGGCAGTCGCCCCAGAAAGCGAATTATTCGATTGCGTGCCAATCCCGAACACAAGAGAGCCGGTCAGCGAAGTCGCCCCACCAGGAGCAACGGCGGGAAGCTGAACTATCACGCCGTTGTTGTCAACGGGCAGAGAGGCCACCGGGTTCTTGACCTGATTGGCAAGAGGAACCGCTACCTCGGTACACGTCGAACCGGAGCATGAGTAATATGGCCAACTTGGCCCAGTAGGAACATTTTCGCAAGTCGTGCCGCAGTCATAGATAAATGGGCCGACCCCGAGGATCCCGTTGAAACCCGTCACGGACGGCTGTGTGTCCGGCGTGTAAGTAGGCGGACCGCATGAACTTGGTATAGTGCTAAAAGTAGAATCAATGACTTGGATGGGCACCTGAACAGCTGGCTCGTTCCCAAAACTGACACTTGCAATCTGAACAGGTCCCCAATCAGACGTGTTGTCAGCGTATTGAACGCACTCAGCAAGAGAGCCGGAACCGGACATCACTTGCGTAAGAGAAACGCTGCCCAGAGCCTGTTTAAAAATCCTAAGTCCATAACTTCCTGTATCTAATAAAATGCTATTGATTGTCGCACAGGTTGAGGAACCCGGAGTACAAATAGTTACGCTGACGCATGGATCGTTTATATACCCCCCTGAAGACGAGATGAGGGCCGAATCGCATGTCGATCCGTTGACAGTGAGGGAAAGCACGTTAGTTGGTTGACTGCTACCACCTCCGCTACTGCTACTACTACTGCTGCCTCCGCCTCCACCTCCGCAGCTTGGGAAAATCAAAAGAACAAAAAGGAGAAGCACTATATTATTTGATTTCATCAACGCTCACTCCAGAAGGGATTAAAGCAGGGGCATAGGCCCTGCCCTGCAGGCTCCGCATATGTCCCCATTGCTCGACGATAACGCCGGACGACTCTACTCGCAGGTGCCTGCTGCCTTTTTGACGCGGGGTCTGCTGCAGTGCTTTCTGATACTCCCCCGCATAGGAGCCCAGAAGCTGTGTGATATCAGGGTATACCAACCCATTCCATGCAATGCCGAAAACGACGCCCGATGAAGAAACATATTCCCGCACTGTGTTGGCTTCAGAGTATATCTCGTGAATCGTGTAACTATTGCGAACAGTCACGCCGCGCTTCACCGCGGACAGCTCTTTTCTATCCGACTCTATCGAACCGGCGGACTCGCCAAGCGTGGCCGCCACCCGTTGGACAGAAAAAGAACACACCACCAAAAGGCCGAGGGCGAAGAATATGGCATATATATATGTTTTCATAGCTACCCCTTGATCTGCTTATATCCTACCAATGCTGGCATTGTCTTTAAGCTCATTACATTTGTCGCGTCTGAATGTCATGACTTATTATTATACTTAAGTCGATAAGGAAAACAAAAAGTCACAACATACAATTTAAGCAGTAAAATGGAAACGAGGAGGTCTTGTCAATAGCGATCCAGAAAACCTTCGCTTCCGTCACTGGTTCATTTCATATTGCACTATTTTTATGATTTTGATCCACCGGCCCTATAGTGCTGCCGGCCCGGACAGTACAGATGCCGGGAACTCCTATGTTGACGGCTGCGACAGGTCTCCAATCCACTTGGTGGTTTAGTGCCAGATGTCATTATCAAATCGCAATGATCGACGTTATGCAACTAGTGGGATTATAACCCTATCTGATATGCGCCCCTGGAGATCCACCATTGACGCATATCAAAAATTGGAACCGGCATAAGGGCATTAGGCGGGCAGGATCTTATAAGCGTAAGTAATTCGCGCAACGCCCTCAACAGTGGCTTTAACTGAGCAGTATTTATCCATTGATAGATCAATCGCTTTTTTCACTGCTTCTTCTGATAAATCCTCGCCTCTAACGACAAATTCCAGGTCGATAGCGGTGAATTTTTGAGGGTATGAATCCGCCTTCTCGCCCTTCAAATTGACCTCAAGGCTCGTTATTGCTTGTTTTTTCTTTTGCAAGATGGACGCCACGTCCATACCCGAGCATCCCCCGATACCTATGAGGAGCAGTTCCATAGGTCTCATGCCAGTGTTGCTCCCGCCCGCCTCAGGATCAGCATCAACAACGATAGCATGACCAGTTTCTGATTCGCCGACAAACTGAAGACCGCCGGACCATTTTACTTTTGAATGCAACATGCGCACCTCCTAAGGATTTGTTAAGAGTAATCTCTGTATGGCTGTAGATTTGCCACTGCCTTCGTCAATTTCCACAACTACGGCGGAGAGCAAGCCTTTGCCATCTGCCACTTCATATTTTCTTGGTATGTTGGTAAGGAACTTATCTATTATCTGATCCTTTTCTATCCCTATGACTGAGGTCTGGGGACCCGTCATGCCCACGTCTGTAATATACGCACTGCCCCCTGATAGTATTCGCTCATCTGCCGTTTGCACGTGGGTGTGAGTTCCAATTACTGCACTGACCGATCCGTCCAGGTAATAGCCAAAGGCCATTTTTTCTGAGGTCGCTTCTCCGTGGAAGTCAATCACTATGATATTTGTGTCCTCTCTCAATCTCCTCACTTCATCTTTAGTGGTTCTAAAAGGACAGTCAATCGTGTATCCCATGAAGACTCTGCCAGAGACGTTTATGACAGCCACCTTCTTTTTATTGGAGGTAGTATACAAAATGCTCCCGGTTCCTGGAATGCCTTGGGGGTAGTTCAGAGGCCGTAGAATCCTCATTTCCTTTGCAATAAAGGGGATCGCCTCTTTCTTGTCCCACACGTGATTGCCAGTGGTGATAATATCAATTCCATAGCTGAAAAGTTCAGAAGCAGTTTTTTCGGTAATCCCAAAGCCGCCAGCTGCATTTTCTCCGTTGGCAATAACTAAGTCTACTTTATACCTGCTCACCAGGTTAGACAAAAGGGCTTTGACCGTCTGCCTCCCTATCTTCCCGACTATGTCACCTATAAACAAAAGTTTCATCTTGGTTACTTTGCATAATCAACGAACCGTGATTCTCTTACCACTGTTACCTTTATCTGGCCGGGATATGTCATCTCTGATTCTATTTTTCTCGCGAGTTCTCTTGATACCATTGCGGACATTTCATCGTTCATATCATCAGGTTTCACAATGATCCTGATCTCTCTACCCGCCTGTATCGCATAACACTTGTCAACACCGTCAAATGACATTGCCAGATCTTCAAGCTTCTGGAGTCGCTTCAGGTAATTCTCAATACTTTCCTTCCTTACCCCAGGCCGTGCTGCAGACAGGGCATCACCGGCCGTCACCAGAGCAGATTCGACACACGTGGGTTCTACTTCCCCGTGATGTGACAAGATTGCGTTGAGCACTTTATCATTCTCACCGTATTTAGCCGCAAGAGATGCGCCTATCTCTTGGTGAGACCCTTCAATTTCATGGTCAACAGCTTTGCCGATATCGTGCAGGACGCCGGCTCTCTTGGCGAGTTTTATATCCACACCTAATTCCCCTGCCATCATGCCAGCTAGGTATGCCACCTCTTTCGAGTGCTGCAGGATATTCTGCCCGTATGACGATCTATACTTAAGCCTGCCTATTAGCTTTATGAGTTCAGGATGTATACCTGATATCCCAAGGTCAAAGACAGCTTTTTCCCCTTCCTCCCTGATAGTTACCTCCACTTCCTTCTTCACTTTCTCGACGACTTCCTCAATTCTCGTGGGGTGTATCCTGCCGTCCGCCACAAGCCGCTCGAGGGCAATGCGGGCTATTTCTCTTCTGACCGGGTCATGAGCCGACAAAGTGACCAACTCGGGCGTGTCATCTACGATAAGATCAACGCCTGTTGCCGATTCGAAGGATCTGATATTTCTTCCCTCCCTTCCGATGATCCTTCCCTTCATCTCATCATTTGGCAGGCTGACTGCTGAGACTGCAGCGTCTGCAATAAAATCACTGGAATATCGCTGAATGGCAAGACTGATAATTTCTTTGGCTTTTTTCTCAGCATTTTCCCTTGTTTCATCTTCGATGCCCTTGGCAAGTTTAGCAGCTTCAAACTTTGTCTCTTCGGCGACTCTCCTGAAAATCTCCTGTTTCGCCTCTTCGGCGTTAATCCCTGCTATCCGTTCCAGGAGAAGCATCTGTTCTTTAATGAGATGGGCATAATGATTCTCCTTGTCTGACAAAGAACGTTCTTTCGAATTGAACTCCCGTTCTTTTCGGCTCAGATCGTGATCCCTTCTTTCCAGTTGGTCCACTTTCTTTTCGATCACCTCTTCACGCTGTCTTAACCTTTTTTCGAGCTGATTAAGTTCCCTTGACCTCTCCTTTATCTCTTTTTCAGCCTCTGACTTTGCTTGATATGCCATGTCCTTGGCGGAGATGGCTGCCTCCTTCTTTATTGCCTCTGAATCCCTCTTAGCCTCTTCCAATAATCGTAGGCGCTCTTTTTCAATCCCTTCTTTTTGTGATTTGAGAGTACTCTTATAAATCATGGAGAAAGCAAAACCAGAAGCGATTCCGGCGACAATAGCTATAAGCGCGAATAGCAAGATATTATCCATGGATTATTCCCCCCCTGTTGAAAGATTTTCTGTAGTCGGACATCAGTGAATAAGGCTCGACTACATTACATGCTTTAATGATGATGTAGGACGGGCAAAAAGATAGAATAAAGAGGACTCTGAATTATCCTGGGGAGCCGGGCACAAAAAATAGCTTGTATTTCAGACCCATTTCACGTCGAAACGAAGTGCTCTTACAAGCATATATTTTCTATGAACTGTAACGGCCTTCTTCAAGCCCCGAACTCCTGTATCTTTATGGTAATTGCCTCTATCCTTGCCATCACTTTAGCAATTACCACCAAAGAACGATGATCCAAAAAGCGACTACCGTTAGTATTCTTCGCTGGTAATCTCTAACGTGATAAGGCCCACCCTGCCGTGTAGGGGGAAATCAGATCCCCTTTTTTATAAGTGGGCGCCCTGAAGGCATCTTAGGCTTTCTCCTTAATGGAGACCTGCACACCGAATACCTAACTCCGGCTCCCTAAAGATCCAATTTGCAGGGATCAACTTTCCCATCTAATCACTAACAGGGCAGGCAAATTGTCCTACATCTATTTATAGCAGAAATCATGAAATAGAAGCAACTGAAAAATTAGAGGTGAGCCGTGACCTTCTCAATCGGTATTGAGAGACCACGATCTCAGTCAACCCAAAATCGGCTAACGACACGAACGTAGTATGGGCTTGATCAAAGGGTCATATTCGCGATAAAGATTGGCACTATAGGATTATCGAGGACATCGCAAATTGAATGAAGTAGGAAGGAAAGATGCCGATGACTAAAACCATAATCGTAGTGAAAAAGGCCGCCACGGTCTCTGTAGCTGACGGGGCGAGGTGAACGTCCCTTTGAGGATCCTTCATATACATGAGCATAACGACCCGAAGATAGAAGAAAGCGGATATCGCACTAAAGATGACGGCCACAATTGCGAGCCATGCGTACCCCGCGTTGATTACGGCCAGGAAAAGATAAAATTTTCCGACAAATCCCGCTGTTGGGGGTATTCCCGTAAGAGAAAACATAAATATGAGCATGAGTGCTCCCAGTATTGGATGGGTTTTCCCTAAACCTTCATAATCTGAGAGTTCCTCACCCTTTAAGGTTTTGCTGTTGAGGAGTATAATGACAGTAAATGCACCAATATTCATGAACGCATAAATGAGCATATAAAGCATCATGGCGCCCATGGCTTCAGTCGTGCCAGGGATGACTCCCAATAGCATATACCCTGCGTGTGCTATGGATGAGTAAGCGAGCATCCTTTTTATATTCGTCTGGGTGAGGGCGAGGATGTTGCCAACTGCCATGGTCAGAACAGCCAGAATACTGAGAGTGAATTGCCAATCAACGGCAACTGGCTCAAATCCCGTAAGAAAGACTCTCGCAAGGATGGCAAATCCTGCAGCCTTAGGACCCACGGACATAAATGCTGTAACAGGGGTCGGCGCACCTTCATACACATCCGGCGCCCACATATGAAATGGTGCTGCTGCTATCTTAAACCCAAAGGCAACAATGAGCATGGTTAGCCCAATGAGAAGCTGGGCGTTATGGATAAGTGTGGCTCTGCTGAGTTGTAAAGCAATGTCCCTGATGACGGTTGTTCCGGTAACGGAGTATATCATCGAAATGCCATAGAGGAGTATCGCCGAGGAGAATGCTCCGAGAAGGAAATACTTGAGTGCCGCCTCATTTGAGCGCGGATCGTCTCTCTTGAAACCGGCGAGGATATAGGTGCTCAACGCCATCAATTCGAGGCCGAGGTAAAGGACGATAAGGTCTCCAGCAGATGCCATAATCATCATTCCCAATGTTGAAAAAAGGATAAGGCTGTAGTATTCTCCAAAATGAGCTTCCTCAACTTTCAGATATCGTACCGAGATAAATATCGTTAAGAGTGCATTTGATAAGAAGATGATTTTAAAGAAGAGGCTATAGTTATCAGCAATAAACATGGAGTTGAAGACGACGCCGGGGCTACCCCGCAGCGTGACAAAACCGACGATTACAATGGTTAAGACACTCAAAAGAGCGAGGACGTCCTTCTCTTTAAACACTAGCTCCAGTAAGAGGACGACCATTGCCAGAACTGCCATGCACAATTCGGGCTTTATCACTTGAAGTTGAGACCAGAATTCCATTTAAAACCTCCCCCCCCCCAACAAAAAAAGAGATTCAAAAACTTCCACGTCGTGTGACCTTTTATTAACGTCCGCGATGTATCGGTTATTTCAAAAGGGACAGCTCAATTGCTCTGCTCTGTAAGGCGTTGTTCTCATTGAGCCTCAGCACCAAATCACCGACGGAGGTATGTATAAAACTT